>DBFWKV010000011.1:0-28091 GCA_048465795.1 Alistipes sp. | reverse complement strand
GGAAGTCTTTTCCATTTTTCCATCTTTTTAGGGTTGCAAAATTAATTTTCCAATCCCGGCAAGTCAAGATGCAAAATGTTGAAAACAAGTGTGTTTCGTGCTAATTCGGTGGACTTTTTCGCCCGCGTTTTGTCCACCGATTATCACACCCGCAACCTGCTTTTTTATGCGTTTTTCTGCTATGAGGGTAAAAACAAAAAACCTTGCAAAGTGTTAATTTGCAAGGTTTTGCACCGAAATTCGCAGACTTTCTGCGGAGAGAGAGGGATTCGAACCCCCGGAACCTCGCGGTTCAACGGTTTTCAAGACCGCCGCAATCGACCACTCTGCCATCTCTCCGGGCACAAAAGTAGCACCGATTTTCCATTCTGCCAAATCTTGCCGTCGCTAATTCGCCGCAATGCGGCAAAGCAGCAGAAATCGCGGCGCATGCAGCGGATTATTTTGTCTTTTCAAAAAAAGCCGTACCTTTGTAAACACAAGGTTGGAATGGTTAACTCCCAAATTCGGTATGAACAAGGCACAACTGGTCGAAGCGGTCGCTCTCGACGCCAATATCACGAGAAGCGAAGCCCGGAAAGCGGTCGACGCCGCGATTCGCGTCACGGCACAGTTACTGCGCGAGGGCGAAAAACTCACGCTTTCGGGCCTGGGCACCTTTTATGTCGTTCTGCAGCCCGCCCGCGTCGGCCGCCATCCCCGCACGGGAGCAGCCATCAAAATCCCGCCACGCAAAGCCGTGAAATTCCGGTCGGCCGTCGAGGTAGAATAACCCTCCGTCCCCAATTCAGTCTTTTCAATTCTTATGCCCACGATCTCACAACGTGCCGGCCAGATGCCGGCCTCCCCGATACGCAAACTGGTTCCACTGGCCGAAGCGGCCAAAGCCCGGGGCGTTAAAGTCTACCATCTCAACATCGGACAGCCCGATCTGCCTTCGCCGCAGGAAGGACTCGATGCGCTGAAGCACATCGATCGTAACGTATTGGAATACAGTCCCAGCGACGGCTACCGTTCGCTGCGCGAAAAACTCACGGAATACTACGCACAGTACCAGATCCATCTTTCGCCCGAAGAAGTCATCGTAACGGCGGGCGGTTCGGAAGCTGTCCTGTTCGCGTTTATGTCGTGCCTGAACCCCGGCGACGAGATTATCGTTCCCGAACCTGCCTACGCCAACTACATGGCTTTCGCCATTTCTGCGGGTGCGGTGATCCGGCCGGTGGTCTCGACGATCGATCAGGGATTTGCCCTGCCTGCAATCGAAGAGTTCGAAAAACTCATCAACGAACGGACACGCGGCATCCTGATCTGCAACCCCAACAACCCGACGGGCTACCTCTATTCCCGAAAGGAGATGATGCAACTGCGCGACATGGTGCGCAAACACGACCTGTTCCTTTTCTCGGACGAGGTTTACCGCGAATTCATCTACACGGGATCGCCCTACATTTCGGCCTGTCACCTCGAGGGAATCGAGCAGCATGTGGTACTGATCGACTCCGTGTCGAAACGTTACTCCGAATGCGGCATCCGCATCGGGGCATTGATTACCAAAAACAAAGCGGTGCGTGAGGCGGTGATGAAATTCTGCCAGGCGCGGTTGTCGCCTCCGCTGATCGGACAGATCGTTGCCGAGGCCTCAATCGACGCACCGCGCAGCTACCACACGGAGGTGTACGAAGAGTATATCGAACGGCGCAAATGCCTGATCGACGGTCTGAACCGTATTCCGGGCGTATACTCCCCGATTCCAATGGGTGCCTTCTACACCGTGGCACGGCTGCCGATCGACGACAGCGACCGCTTTTGCGAATGGTGCCTGCGCGAATTCGACTACGAAGGCGAAACCGTCATGCTCGCTCCGGCGTCCGGATTCTACACCGATCCCTCACACGGGCGCAACGAGGTGCGCATCGCCTACGTCCTGAAAAAAGAGGATCTCGAACGGGCTTTAACCGTTCTCGAAAAAGCACTCCAAGCCTACAACAGCCGCCAATAACGATCCCCGGCAGCAAAGAGCGGGATGTGGCACAATTGTCGCATCCCGCTCTTTTTCAGACAAGTCATATGGGCCAATCTTATGTCATTTAGTAGAGTTTTAGGGAGTTTTCGGCCAAAATATTTGGGTGCGGGAGATAGTTTTCCTACATTTGCTCCGATTTTCCACACCGTAAGGTGCGGATCGTATAAACTAAATCAATTCTTTATGAAAAAACTTTTCCTCGTTCTGGCCGCCTCTGCCATCGCCTCCGGAGCAAACGCCGAGGGTTATCAGGTAAACAACATGTCGGCCAAACAAACCGGTATGGGACACGTCGGTACAGCCATGAAACTCAACTCGGAGTCGATTTTCTTCAACCCTGCGGCAACGGCTTTCCAGACCACGAAATTCGATATTTCGGCCGGTTTCACGGGCATCCTGTCCAACGTGCACTACCAGTCGTTGCCCACGGTCGAGAACGGGTACAAAAGCGGTCCAATCGAGCGATCGGACAACAAACTTTCCACTCCTATACACGTGTATGTCAACTACAAACCCATCGAACGGCTTTCCGTCGGCCTGGGTTTCTTCACGCCCAACGGTTCCTCGATGAACTGGGGCGACAACTGGTCGGGCGCACACCTCGTACAGGAGATCAACCTTGCGGCTTATACCTTTCAGCCTACCGTGTCGTACAAGCTCTGTGACCGCGTTTCGATCGGCGCGGGTCTGATGATTACCTGGGGTAATTTCGACCTGTCGCGCTCGCTGCTCTCGCCCACAAGCCGCCGGCAGCTCATTGCGGGCACGCTCGATCCGAAGATCGCCGGTCTCGAAACCGCGATCGGAAGCGGCGCCCTGACCGGAGAACAACTGGCCCAGGCACAAGCGACGCTGCAAACCCTTCAGGGTGCGAAAGGGTACCTCGACAATACGATGAACCAATCGATCGTATCCGCCAAACTCGAGGGCAACGCGGATGTAGCCATCGGTGTGAACGCCGGTATTCTCTGGGATATTACCGACGAATGGTCGCTGGGTATGACCTGGCGTTCGCGCATGGACATGAAGGTCGGTAAAGGCCACGCCACGATGCACACCGACCCGACGGCAGCCGCATTGATCGCAGCGCTCGGGCAGCTTTCTCCGGGCACGGAGTTGATCCCGGCACTCGACAAAGGCACGTTCAACGCCGAACTGCCCCTCCCGACCACAGTAACCTGGGGCGTATCGTTCCGCCCGACCCCGAAATGGGAGTTCGCCGTCGATCTGCAATGGGTCGGCTGGTCGGCGTACCATGCCCTGAATGTGGAATTCAACGAGAAGGCACTCGGCATCAAACCGATCTATTCGGTCAAAAATTATTCGAACACCCTGGCATTCCGCTTCGGAGGTCAGTACCGGGCCACCGACTGGCTGACGGCCCGCATGGGTATGTATGTGGACGAAAGTCCCGTCAGCAGCGACTACTTAAATCCCGAAACCCCTTCGATGACCAAAGTCGCCTATACGGCAGGTCTGAGCTTCCGGCCCACCCGGTATATGTCGGTGGATCTGGCCTACTGCTATGTGTCGTCGGCCGACCCGGAACGTACCGGCTCCTATCCCATTTACAACTATTACACAGGCAAACTGGAAGAGGTTTTTTCGGGCAACTACAAACTTCACGCAAACGTCTTTTCGATCGGCGTAGGTTTCAGTTTCTAAAACGAAAAAAAATAGTATCTTTGCAGCGCATCTCTTCCGGGGAATGCGCTGCATTTTTATCGGCTCCATAGTTCAAGGGATAGAACGAGGGTTTCCTAAACCCTAAATTCGCGTTCGAGTCGCGGTGGGGCTACAAAGCACGGCAGGTTTTCGGACCGGTCGGAAGGTTTTTGCAGATGTTGACAGACAGTTGTCAAACGTGCTGACAATCCGGAGCATCATCCGGCCGGCAACCACAAAAAAAGGACTCTTCACAGAGTCCTTTTTTCGTTAATCCGTTAAAGCTATTTGTCGCGCTTGATCGTCACCTCCCGCACAAGGCATCCCGGCACGATCTTCTTCGAGCCGCTCAGCACCTTGAACGTCGTGGCGGCGAGCGTCACATTACCCAACGGTTCGTCACCGGCCTTCTGATCCTTCTCGGCCGCCTTGATCTCGTCCTTCATTCTTTTCTGGGCCTCTTTCCGGCTCTCCTTCTTCAACTCGGCAGCTGCGGCCGCAGCCTCTTCGTCGGCACCGAATCGGTTGTCCCAGATCAGGTTCTCGACAGGCTGGATCTTACCGATCTTCTCATAGGTCGTACGGCCGTTTTCGTCTTCGACAGGCATCAGCACATCGAATTGCGAACGGGCATTGATGCCCTCCTTCAGGCCGATCTGCACCTCGACCGTACCGTCTTCGTTGATCCTGTACAATGGCACGTTGACCTTGAATTCGTCGAAATCGCGCTGCAACTGCACGATCGATTTATCCACGGCGCGCGTACAAACCTTGACCATCTGCGACTCTTTCGACTTGGCGAAACTCTTCGACGCGAGGTTCCCGGCCGAAGTCATCGTCTTGCCGACAAACTCCACCTTGAAAAGATTCGTCGTGTCGAATGCGGCACATCGGCAGGGATCGGCACATGAAGCATCCGCCCAATAATCCTGATAGAACGTGGCGGCCACTTCGTCGTTCCATTTCAAGCGGTAGAGGTAAGAGGTGATGTTGACCGAGAAACCGTCGATTTCATTCACCAGCTTGGCCGCAGCGTCGCCGACCGAACTGAAATCCGTGCCAGTAGCCGCTCCCGCGATAGCGCCTAAGGCCCGCAGCCAGCCGCCGGCCTTCGCCGACTTCTCGCCCTTGTCCACGAACGTGATGTCATTTACCAGTACGAAGGTTTTGCCGATCAGCTCCTCTCCGGCATCGGCCAGCGTCGCACGGCCCAATGCGCTCTGATCCGCCAGGCGGATGTCGAGCTGCGAAGCATCGTAATTACCGCGCTCCTGAATAAGTTCCATATCGAAAGCCCCCGTTTGCGGATCGCGGTTGAACCATTTGGCGACCAGCCCGCAGGGAATCCGGTTTTCACAGATAAACTTGTCGATGGTCTGCAGGTTGTAATCGTCGCGAACCTTGCCTTTGCGCTGGCGGGGTGCGTTTTCGGCATCGAACGACTTGAGAGCCAGGTCGTGGTTGTTGAACTTGTCCGGCGTAGGAATCGACATGAAGGCGGAATCGATCGAATTGCCGTACTTGGCCTCCGGATGGCGGATCAGAATGGTATAAAGCGAACTGCGCCGGTATTTGTCCAGCGACCCGTCGGCGGCTTCGTCCTCTGCGGTATCGGCAGCCGTCTCTTCGGGCGCGGACCGCACCTCTTCCGCCGCCGGCTGAGCCGGCAACGAATCGGGCGCTTGTTGCTGTGCCTGCAGTCCGAGGCCGGTCAACCCCGCCGCAAGGCAAAAAAATAGTTTCTTCATGGTCAGGTAAGGGTTAAAGGGGGTAAGTTTTTCAGCGAACGATCCACGCGGGGCTGTACGTCACCGCCTGCTGGTGGTTGCCGTATGCCACGCCGATGTCTCGCCACGACTGGATGATGGCCGCCTTGTTGTCCTGCTCCCATTTGAGCAGTTGGCGATCGAAGTCGATGTCGTCCTTCACGCGGGATTTGATCTCCTTGAGCAACTCCTGCGCCTGGGGATAGCATTTGGCATCGGGCAGAATCTCGGACAGGTATTCGGCAGCCTCCATAGCCGCGTCACGGTTCATGCCGGCACTCCAGATACTGCGAGCCTTTGCCAGATTCATCTCAGCACGGTAGTCGATATAATCCTGGAAGAGGGCATCGGCGGCCTTCAGAATACGCGGGTAGCAGTCGCACTGCTCCGGAACGAGCGACAGCTGGAAGAACGCCTGCTCGTAGGCGCGGGCTTTGGCCAGCGTCGCGGCCTTCTGAAGAATATTGTCGCACTGCTCGTCATAGTAGGCGATAATTTTCTTATTGGCATTTACGATCAGCGATTTGAGAGCAGGCTGTGCGGGCGAAAGCTGCCGCACGGCGGCAATCAGCGCCTTGTTCTCGTTATTTCCGACGCCCCGGACGGTAACCGAAGTCGTTCCGAATACTTTCTGGTTGAACGCATCGGCCACATAAAACGTAGCGTCGATCTTTTGGGCAATCTTCACGGGAGCGCCCCCTACGACCTGCTTGTCCGCCACGGTGAGCACACACGTCAGGAAGAATTGTCCGGCATCGTCCGTCGCTCCCATACCGTTGACATTCACGATCTGGCGCATCTTGTCGGCCAGCGCCGACTGCGCGATCTGCGGCACATATTCCGCCTGTTCCGGAACGGCTATCGTCAGAGGAACACGCTTGTTTTCGGCGCCCTGCACGCCGGCGGCAAATGCCGCCAGACTTACTGCAAGCAGGATGATTTTTTTCATGGTTTCCGGTTTTACTTGTCGCCGAGCACGAGGGTCACACGGCCCAGCCCCTGATTCATTTGCTTTATTTCCTGAATGTTACACGGAGCGCCCTTGAGGAAGCGCGTCAGATTGCGGACAAAGCGGTTGGCGTCCATCGCCCGGCCTTTTTCGTCGTAGAGCGGAATGCGCACCTGCTCGAAACGCATGTAATTCTCCGTAGCATCTTCCAGGCTGTACCGGCCTTCCACCGTGTTCTCGGCCATCCAGTCGTCGATCACCTCCGAGAGTTCCCGGTCGCCGATCTCCGATTCGAGATCCACCGGCGACGAGTCGAAGACATTGATGAAGAGCGAAATCTCGCGGCCGTTGGCGAACATATCGTCGAAATGAGCCTGCAGGCGGTCGCAGAAATTGTCCATGTGCGTTCCGACGGCCTGCTCCAGCAGCAACGGCAGCTCCGCGGTAAACGAAGGCGCTCCGGTTCCGGTATCGCCCGCAACCTGCTTGTTGGTGTAGCTGTCCACGCCCTGCAGGGTGTACGTCACCGATTTCTTCGGCCCGGTCCGGTTCACCGTCCAAGTCAGGTAGATGATGATGTCGGCCTTCGCCTGCTGGCGCAGCCGGTCGATCGGACTGATGCTGACTTCAGCACCCGAACGGGCCTGCAGCATGGACATTTCGGCATCGGTCTGATTCAGACTCCGGATTTCGGATTCCAGATTCTTGAGCGGGAAACCCCGGTCGGCCATCAGGTCGTTGATTTTGGCAATGACCGGCAGCAGGTTGACATCGCTCTGCAGCGCCCGCGTATAGTCGGGCACCGAAACATCCGTACCCTGATTGTCGTAAACAGTCATATAACCGTTGGTGTTGCACCACAGATCGCTGGGCATCACCATGATCGTGGGTTTCTTCGCCTGGGCCGACGCCGCAAGTGCCGCAGCGCAAAACAGGCAGGTCATCCATATTTTTTTCATAGCTTACAGTTTGAGTGATCCGTTATCAGAAACCCGATCCGAGCGAACGAATAATTCCGTTCTCCTCCAGGTATTTGCGCAACTGGTCTTTCGACACGGTGACGACACAGCCCACCTTGTACTGCTTCTTCTCACCGACCCGTTTGACCTCCATCGAACCGTCCGTGACGGCCGAAACGAACCGGCGATACTCCCCGCCGTCCTGGAAAAATTCCGCGAAGAACGCCTCGTGTTCCTGCAGGGCGGCACCGCCTTTCACCAGCGGACGCTGCGACGTGGCCGACCCGTCACCGGTGGCGTAGCCCTTGAAAATCACGCCGTGCACGGCATTCTTGCGGCACTGTTCGGAAGCGATCCGCGTCTTTTTCGAATAGCTCCACACCTTCACCTGGCACATACCGTCGCCCGCAGAACGCGCATACTCGATGTCATAACGGAATTTAGCCGTCTCCGCATCGGCTTTCTGCTGTTTGTCTGCCAGACAGACGTGGCCGGCGAGCAGGGCGGCGGCCAGCAAAAGAAGTTTTTTCATAGCATGAATTATTCCCGGTGTCGCGGGAAAATTACATTATGACAAACGGGGATGCGACACCCCCGGCCCGGCTCCGGCCCGGAAAAGCGGCCTGCACAGAAGGTCGGGACACCCCACGCACAAATTCCGTATCCCATACGGACTTACAAATATATCAAAAAATTCGAAGGAAAGACACGATTTGCCGAAAAGTTGCATGTCCCGAAGCGCAAAGGCGCTCCGAAACAGCTGCACGGATCATCGCATGGAGTTTCCCTGCCGCTGAGAGGCGCGCGCAGTGAGAAGAAAAATAAATTTGACCCTTCGGCCCGCAAACACTATCTTTGCGCCGGATACCGAAATCTCCCCTCCCCTTATCGGACGGGAAACGCTGGTCGATCGGCAGGCACCGTGGGACATGCCGCGGAACCGAACCCTGAACACGACGGAAACACAAAACACAATGGAATCACTCAGAGAACTCTATAAAATCGGCTGCGGGCCTTCGAGCAGCCACACGATGGGACCGAAAAAAGCGGCGGAAGAGTTTGCCGCACGCTGCTCCGACGCGGAATCGTACCGCGTGACGCTCTACGGCTCGCTGGCCGCCACGGGCAAAGGGCACCTCACCGATGCGGCGATTCTTTCGGTGCTGGAGCCGATCGCCCCGACCGAAATCGTCTGGAAACCCGAGACGATCCTCGAATTCCACCCCAACGGGATGCGGTTCGAGGGAATCAAAAAGGGAAAGGTTGCGGACACCTGGACGGTATTCAGCATCGGCGGGGGAGCGTTGGCCGACGAAAATTCGCGGCTGCAGCCTCCCGTCAGCATCTACCCCCTGACCACCATCACCGAGATCAAAGAGTGGTGTTACCACGAAGGCAAGACTTTCTGGGAATATGTCAGCGACTGCGAAGGTCCCGAAATATGGGATTACCTCGACAACATCTGGACAGTGATGTGCGAGACCATTCAACGGGGACTCAATAACGACGGCGTGCTGCCCGGCGGCCTGAAGGTCGCCCGAAAAGCCAGCACCTACTGGGTCAAATCGAAAAGCTACACCGATTCCCTGAAATCGCGCGCCAAGATTTACGCTTATGCGCTGGCCACCTCCGAGGAAAACGCATCGGGGGGAACGGTCGTCACGGCCCCGACCTGCGGCTCGTGCGGCGTGATGCCGGCCGTGCTGTACCATCTGGCGACTTCACGCGACTTTCTGCGCATCCGCATCCTGCGGGCGCTGGCAACGGCGGGACTGTTCGGCAACGTGGCGAAAACCAACTCCTCCATCTCAGGCGCGGAAGTGGGCTGTCAGGGTGAAGTGGGCGTGGCCTGTGCAATGGCAGCTGCGGCCGCCTGTCAACTCTTCGGCGGCACACCCTCGCAGATCGAATACGCCGCAGAAATGGGGCTGGAGCATCACCTGGGTTTAACATGCGACCCCGTATGCGGCTTGGTACAGGTACCCTGCATCGAACGTAATGCGATTGCTGCCGCACGTGCCCTCGACGCCAACATTTACGCCACGCTCTCCGACGGTTCCCATCTGGTAAGCTACGACAAGGTGGTGGAAGTGATGAACGAAACCGGGCATAACCTGCCAAGCCTGTACCGCGAGACCTCCGAAGGCGGGCTGGCCAAACGCTACGAGCGGAAATAGAGCCGGAGAGCGTTCGGCGTGGCATTTTTTTTGTCCCGTGAGGGGCGATGAATCATCTGAGAGAACACATACGCAGCGGCAACGGATACAAATGGTGGATTCTGGGGCTGGTCATGCTCGGCACGTTCATGGCCGTGCTGGACGTCACGGTCGTCAACGTGGGTATTCCGGCCATCATGTCGGCTTTCAATATCGGCATTTCCACAACCGAATGGGTCGTCACGGCCTATATGATTACCATGACCATCATGCTCCCTTCGTCGGGCTGGATTGCCGACCGTTTCGGCAACAAACGCATTTTTATCCTGGGGCTGGCGATTTTCACCCTGGGCTCGTGGTTGTGCGGACGCGCGGGCAGCGACTCCTTCCTGATCGGCGCGCGGGCATTGCAGGGCATCGGCAGCGGCATGATTCAGGCTTTGAGCCTTGCGATCGTGACGCGTGAGTTTCCGCCCAAACAGCGTGGACTGGCCCTCGGTTTGTGGGCTGTGGCGGCTGCCGCGTCGATCTCGTTCGGGCCGCTGATCGGCGGTTATCTGGTCGATTATTACAGCTGGCACCTGATTTTCGACATCAACGTCCCGGTAGGAATACTGGCGATCGTAATTGCGCTATTCATCCAGAAGGAGTGGCGCAGCGAGGCGAAAGGCCGTTTCGACTGGATCGGATTGGTCGCCGTCATCTTCTTCATGCCCATGACGATCTACGCCCTGGCACGGGGCAACTCCCCGACCAACCCCCACGGCTGGGCTTCGCCCGACATCATCGTCTGTTTCTGCGTGGCGGCCGTAGCCCTGGTGATTTTCATCCTGCGCGAATTGCGCACGGCGCATCCGCTGCTCGATATACGGCTGCTGGGGGAACGTAACTTCGGAGTCTCGATGGCTGCCCTGTTCATCTTCGGAATCGGCATGTTCGGCGGCACCTACCTGCTGCCCCTCTACATGCAAAAGGGACTGGGATATACCGCGATCATGGCCGGAAGCGTCTTCCTGCCCGTCGGATTGATCCAGGGTGCGCTTTCGACCGTTTCGGGTTACCTGACGCGCTACCTGCGGACGCTGCCCCTGATTTTCGCAGGCATTCTGGTCATGGCCCTGAGTTTTTACCTGGCCAGCCGTTTCGATGCCCACACCCCCCACAGGCATATTCTGACGGTGCTTTATATCCGGGGGCTGGGCATGGGACTGACCTTCGCCCCGCTGAGCTTTTTCTCGCTGCGCAACCTGCGGCAGGAAGAAATGGCCGCAGCATCGGGTATTTCGAACAGCATCAAACAGCTTGCAGGCAGCCTCTCGATCGCCCTGCTCACAACCCTGATGGTGTCACGTACGGCGGTGCACGCCGCCCGCGAAACCGCTCCGCAGCAGCAGATTTATATCGAAGGCATCACCGACGACTTCACGATCGTCATGGTGATAACGCTCTGCTCGCTGCTGCCTTTCCTGGGGCTGCTGAAGCGGCCCAAACCGCACGAAACGGAAAAGCACGAAGAACCGGAGCAGGCGGGCAGTCAGAAGGCTAAAGTCTGAAAAAGCAACGCCTCCTCATGCCGCAAACGCACACCGCCTGCGTCACAGCCCGTGTGCTTGATTTTGCATACCGCCACAAAAAAGCCGCCTCCTGTTTTCAGGAAGCGGCTTTTATCGAATAAATCGGGTTTACTGAGCCTGCTGAATCTCGTTGAGTTCGACCTTCGAACCTACGACCAGATCGTCGTAGTCCCGAAGACCCGTACCGCCCGGGATCAGATGTCCGCAGATCACGTTCTCCTTCAGGTTCTCCAGCGGGTCGACCTTCGCCTGGATGGCAGCTTCGTTCAGCACCTTCGTGGTCTCCTGGAACGATGCGGCCGATATGAAGCTCGACGTCTGGAGTGCGGCGCGGGTGATACCCTGCAGCACCTGGTTCGACGTTGCCGGAACGATGTCGCGCACCTGTACCAGCGCCATGTCGCGGCGCTTGAGGCTCGAATTCTCATCGCGCAGTTTGCGCACCGAGATAATCTGGCCCGGCTGCACCGAAGTGGAACCCCCGGCATCCGTCACGACCACCTTGTCGTACAACTCGTCGTTCACGTCCATGAACTCCCACTTGTCGATGATCTGATCCTCGAAGAAACGGGTGTCGCCCGGATCCTCGATCTTCACCTTGTTCATCATCTGGCGGACGATGACCTCGAAGTGTTTGTCGTTGATCTTCACACCCTGCATACGGTAGACTTCCTGCACCTCGTTGACGATGTACTCCTGTACCTTCGTCGGGCCGAGAATATTGAGGATGTCGCTCGGGGTGATCGCTCCGTCGGAAAGCGGATTGCCCGCCTTCACGTAGTCGTTCTCCTGCACGATGATCTGACGCGACAGGGGCACCAGATAACGTTTCACGTCGCCCTGTTTCGAGGTGATGATGATCTCGCGGTTACCGCGCTTGATCTTGCCGAACGTTACCTCGCCGTCGATCTCCGAAACGATCGCGGGGTTCGACGGATTACGCGCCTCGAACAGCTCCGTGACACGCGGCAGACCACCGGTGATGTCACCGCCCGATTTGCCGACGGCACGCGGGATTTTGATGAGGATGTCGCCGGTCTTGATCTTGGCGTTGTCCTTCACCACGACGTGGGCCGACACGGGCAGGTTGTACTGCTTCACCTCATCGCCCTCTTTGTTGACGATCTTGATGACAGGGTTCTTCGTCTTGTCTTTCGACTCGGTCACGACCTTTTCCGACAGACCCGTCTGCTCGTCGCGCTCCTCACGGTAGGTAATACCTTCGATGACATTTTCGTAAACGGCACGGCCCTCGAACTCGGAGATGATTACCGCGTTGTACGGGTCCCATTCGCAGATAAGGTCGCCCTTTTTCACCTCGGCACCGTCCGCCATAAAGAGCGTCGCGCCGTAAGGCAGGTTATGCGTATAGAGCACGATTCCGGTCTTGGGATCGACGATGCGGAACTCCGACTGACGCGAAATCACGATATTCACGGCTTCGCCCGTCGTATTCTTGCCCTTGACGGTACGCAGTTCGTCGATCTCCAGTCGGCCTTCGTATTTCGATACCACGTTGGTCTCGACGGCCGAACCTCCGGCCACACCGCCGACGTGGAACGTACGGAGCGTAAGCTGCGTACCCGGCTCACCGATCGACTGGGCGGCGATCACACCGACCACTTCGCCCTTCTGCACCATGCGCGCCGTGGCCAGGTTGCGGCCGTAGCACTTCGCGCACACGCCGCGACGGGCTTCGCACGTGAGCACCGAACGGATTTCCACGGATTCGAGAGGCGACTTTTCGATCGCCTCGGCAATATCCTCGGTAATCTCCTCGCCGGCCTTGCAAATCACTTCACCCGTAAGCGGATGGATCACGTCGTTCAGCGCCGTACGGCCCAGAATCCGGTCGTAGAGCGTCTGCACCACGTCGTCGTTACGCTTGATGGCCGTAGCCGTCAGGCCGCGCAACGTGCCGCAGTCCTCTTCGTTGATAATGACGTCCTGCGCCACATCCACCAGACGACGCGTCAGATAACCGGCGTCGGCCGTCTTCAGGGCGGTATCGGCAAGACCCTTACGGGCACCGTGCGTCGAAATGAAGTACTCCAGCACCGACAAACCCTCCTTGAAATTCGAGAGGATCGGGTTCTCGATGACCTGCTGGCCACCCTCGACACCCGACTTCTGCGGTTTGGCCATAAGACCGCGCATACCCGACAACTGGCGGATCTGCTCCTTCGAACCACGGGCTCCGGAGTCGAGCATCATGTAAAC
Source organism: Alistipes sp. (assembly GCA_048465795.1). Classification (GTDB taxonomy): domain Bacteria; phylum Bacteroidota; class Bacteroidia; order Bacteroidales; family Rikenellaceae; genus Alistipes. The sequence goes on along the minus strand of DBFWKV010000011.1, from coordinate 14,776 downwards.
CGGATTGAACCCGTCGTCGTCCTTGATCAGCGTTTCGATCACGGCCTTCGTCAGCTTGGTATTGATGTTCGTCCAGACGTCGATGATCTGGTTATAACGCTCGTTGTTGGTGATAAGACCCATGTTGTAGTCCTCCATGATGGAGTCCGAACGTTCGTAGCCCTCCTGCACGAGTTTCTGCTTCTCGTCGGGGATAATAACCGCGTCGAGGTTGAACGACAGACCTCCCCGGAACGCCATGCGGTAGCCCATGTTCTTGATGTCGTCGAGGAACGCGGCCACCTTGTCGGCACCGGCCTTCTTCATCACCACGGCGATGATGTCGCGCAGCGAGCGCTTCGTCAGCACCTCGTTGATATAACCCACCTCCTCGGGAACCACCTGATTGAAGAGAATACGGCCGATGGTCGTCTCTTTCAGCACGCGGACGCGGTTGCCCTCTTCGTCCAGGTCGTCGACCATACACTTCACAACGGCGTGCAGTTCGGCGCGCTTCTCGTTATAGGCGATGATCGCCTCCTCCGGGCCGTAGAACGCAAGTCCTTCACCCTTCACGCCCCTGCGGGGCTTGGTGATATAGTAGAGTCCCAATACCATGTCCTGCGACGGCACGGTAATAGGCGCGCCGTTCGCGGGGTTGAGGACGTTGTGCGAACCGAGCATCAAAAGCTGCGCCTCCAGGATGGCGGCGTTGCCCAGCGGCAGGTGGACGGCCATCTGGTCGCCGTCGAAGTCGGCGTTGAACGCCGTACAAGCCAGCGGGTGCAACTGCATGGCCTTGCCCTCGATCAGTTTGGGCTGGAATGCCTGGATACCCAGACGGTGCAGCGTCGGGGCACGGTTCATCAGCACCGGGTGTCCCTTGATGACGTTCTCCAGAATGCCCCAGATCACCGGATCTTTCCGGTCGATGATCTTCTTGGCGGACTTCACCGTCTTCACGATGCCGCGCTCTATGAGCTTGCGGATCACGAAGGGCTTGTACAGCTCGGCCGCCATATCCTTCGGAATACCCATTTCGTGCATCTTCAGCTCGGGACCTACGACGATGACAGAACGGGCCGAGTAGTCGACGCGCTTACCCAGCAGGTTCTGGCGGAAGCGGCCCTGCTTACCCTTCAACGAATCCGACAGCGACTTGAGCGGGCGGTTCGACTCGTTTTTCACGGCGTTCGACTTGCGCGAGTTGTCGAAAAGCGAATCGACGGCCTCCTGCAGCATACGCTTCTCATTGCGCAGGATCACCTCGGGCGCCTTGATCTCGATCAGGCGCTTGAGGCGGTTGTTGCGGATGATGACGCGACGATACAAATCGTTCAGGTCAGACGTGGCGAAACGGCCGCCGTCGAGCGGTACCAGCGGGCGCAGCTCGGGCGGGATCACGGGGATCACGTTCAGCACCATCCATTCGGGTTTGTTCTTGCCGTCCGAAGCACGGAACGACTCGATGACGTTCAGGCACTTCAAGGCCTCCGACTTGCGCTGCTGCGAGGTCTCGGTCGAGGCTTTGTGTCGCAGGGCATAGGACATCGTATCGAGGTCCACCTGCTTCAGCAGCGTGTAGACCGCCTCGGCGCCCATCTGTGCCACGAACTTGTTCGGATCGTCGTCCTCGAGGGCCTGATTGCCCTTCGGCAGCGCGGCCAAGATGTCCAAATATTCCTTCTCCGAAAGCGTCTGCAGGCGTTCGACCCCCTGCTCCGAAGCGGCGCCAGCATTGATGACCACATACCGTTCGTAGTAGATGATCGCCTCCAGCTTCTTCGACGGAATACCCAGCAGGTAGCCGATCTTCGAAGGCAGCGAACGGAAGTACCAGATGTGAACCACCGGAACCACCAGCGAGATGTGTCCCATGCGCTCGCGGCGCACCTTCTTCTCCGTGACCTCCACGCCGCAGCGGTCGCAAACGATCCCCTTGTAACGGATACGCTTGTACTTGCCGCAATGGCACTCGTAGTCCTTCACGGGACCGAAGATACGCTCGCAGAACAGACCGTCGCGCTCGGGCTTGTAGGTACGGTAGTTGATGGTCTCCGGCTTCAGCACCTCGCCGCTCGACTGGGCCAGGATCTCCTCGGGAGAGGCCAGGCCGATCGAAATCTGGCTGTAACCGTTGTTCGGTTTGTTGTCTTTGTTAAATGACATATCTGTTTTCGTTTTTCTAATCCACTAATTATACCCGGCCCTTACTCGAGTTTCACCGACAAAGCCAGGCCGCGCAACTCGTGCAGCAGCACGTTCATCGCCTCAGGGATACCCGGTTTGGGCAGGTTCTCGCCCTTGACGATGGCCTCGTAAGCCTTCGCACGGCCCATCACATCGTCCGACTTGATGGTAAGGATCTCCTGCAGAATGTTCGCGGCGCCGAAGCCCTCAAGCGCCCAGACCTCCATCTCACCGAAACGCTGACCGCCGAACTGGGCCTTACCGCCCAGGGGCTGCTGCGTGATGAGCGAGTAGGGACCGATCGAACGGGCGTGCATCTTGTCGTCGATCATGTGGCCCAGTTTGAGCATGTAGATCACACCCACCGTGGCCGGCTGGTCGAAACGCTCGCCCGTGCCGCCGTCGTAGAGGTAGGTTCGGCCGCTGTGCGGAATGCCCGCCTGCGCCGTATACTCGTTGATCTGGTCGAGCGAAGCGCCGTCGAAGATCGGCGTGGCGAACTTCAGACCCAGTTCGCGGCCGGCCCATCCGAGCACGGTCTCGTAAATCTGGCCCAGGTTCATACGCGAAGGCACACCCAGCGGGTTCAGACAGATATCGACGATCGTTCCGTCCTCCAGGAAGGGCATGTCCTCGTCGCGCACGATACGCGCAACGATACCCTTGTTACCGTGACGACCGGCCATCTTGTCACCCACCTTGAGCTTACGCTTCTTGGCGATGTAGACTTTAGCCATCTGGATCACGCCCGTCTGCGGCAGTTCATCTCCGTTGGTGATGTTGTACTTCTCGCGCTTGCTGGCGGCATCGGCCTTCTTCCACTCGATCGTATAATTATTAATGGTAGCTTCGATCAGCGCGTCGAGGTGCGCATCGCCCGTCCACTTGCAGGTGCCGAGGTTCAGGTAACCCGTCACGGCTCCCGTCTTCTCATCGGTGGACTTGTGTGCAATCTCCTCGAGGAGTTTCTGCGAGAACTTCGTCCCTGCGGGATAAAGCTCGACCCCGAAATAGTCGGTGATGCCGGCCGCAGTCTTGCCCTGCAGCAGCGTCCACAATTTGGAAACCAGACGCTTGGTCAGGTCGGCGATGTCGGCGGCAAACTGCTCGTCGAGTTTCTCCAGTTGTACCTTCTCGGCATTCTTGCCCTTCTTGCCCTCCTTGCTGGCGCGGCTGTAAAGTTTGGTGTCGATCACCACGCCGTGCAGCGAAGGCTGCGCCTTCAGAGAAGCGTCCTTCACGTCGCCGGCCTTGTCGCCGAAGATCGCGCGGAGCAATTTTTCTTCCGGAGAAGGATCGCTCTCGCCCTTCGGGGTGATCTTGCCGATCAGGATGTCGCCCGGGTGTACGTTGGCACCGATACGGATGACACCGTTGGCGTCCAGGTCTTTCGTAGCGTCTTCCGACACGTTGGGAATATCGGACGTAAGCTCCTCGACACCGCGTTTGGTATCGCGTACCTCCATGATATACTCGTCGACATGAACCGACGTGAAGATATCCTCGCGCTGGATACGCTCCGAGATCACGATGGCGTCCTCGAAGTTATACCCCTTCCAGGGCATGAAAGCCACCTTCAGGTTGCGGCCCAGGGCCAGCTCGCCGTGCTGCGTGGAGTAGCCCTCGGTGAGAATCTGGCCCTTCACCACCTTGTCGCCCGTCAGTACGGCCGGCTTGAGGGTGATGGAGGTATTTTGGTTCGTACGGCGGTAGCGCGACAATTCGTAAGTCGTGACTTCCGGTGCAAAGGAGCAGATGACCTCCTCCTCCGTCCGTTCGTATTTGATCTGTATCTTCGTAGCATCGGCAAACACCACTTCGCCGTCGCCTTCGGCCACGATCTGAATACGGCTGTCCGAGATCATATCCTTCTCGATACCGGTGCCGACGATCGGTGCGTCGCACGTGACCAGGGGCACGGCCTGACGCATCATGTTCGATCCCATCAGCGCCCGGTTGGCGTCGTCGTGCTCGAGGAACGGAATCAGGCTGGCGGCAATCGAGGCGATCTGGTTCGGCGCCACGTCCATCAGGTTCACCTCCTTGTCCGTGACCACGGGGAAATCGGCGCCCTGACGGGCCTTGATCCGGTCGGGCTGCAGGAAATGGCCCTTGTCGTCGATCGGCATATTGGACTGCGCCACGATCTTACCCTCCTCCTCTTCGGCCGAATAGTAACGGATGTGCGAATTGTCCAGGTCGATCACCCCGTCTTCCACCGAACGATAGGGCGTCTCGATGAATCCCATCGGGGAAATTTTCGCGTAGACGCACAACGACGAGATCAGACCGATATTCGGGCCTTCCGGCGACTCGATCGGACAGAGGCGGCCGTAGTGCGTATAGTGCACGTCGCGCACCTCGAAACCGGCGCGGTCGCGCGACAGACCGCCGGGGCCGAGGGCCGACAGACGGCGCTTGTGCGTGATTTCGGCCAGGGGATTGATCTGATCCATGAACTGCGACAACTGCGAAGTGCCGAAGAACGAGTTGATGACCGACGACAAGGTCTTAGCATTGATCAGGTCGACGGGCGTGAACACTTCGTTGTCACGCACGTTCATACGTTCGCGGATCGTGCGTGCCATACGCACGAAGCCCACGGAGAACTGGTTCGACAACTGCTCGCCCACCGTGCGGACACGACGGTTCGACAAGTGGTCGATGTCATCGACATCGGCCTTCGAGTTGATCAGCTGGATCAGGTATTTGATGATGGCGATGATGTCCTCGCGCGTCAGCGTGCGGATGGCCGGGTCGATGTCCAGGTCGAGTTTCTTGTTGATCCGGTAACGGCCCACGTCGCCCAGGTCGTAACGTTTGTCCGAGAAGAACAACTTCTCGATCACGTCGCGCGCCGTAGCCTCATCGGGCGGCTCCGAAGCGCGCAGCTGCCGGTAGATGTACACGACAGCTTCCTTCTCGGAGTTGCAGGGGTCTTTCTGCAGCGTATTATAGATAATCGAAAAGTCGATGCCCGACAGGTTCTCCTTGTGCAGGAGGATCGTCTTGGCGCCGCTTTCCATGATTTGTTCGATATGTTCCTCTTCGAGAACCGTCTCGCGGTCTACGATCACGTTGTTACGCTCGATCGAAACCACCTCGCCCGTGTCCTCGTCCACGAAATCCTCGACCCACGTCGAAAGCACCCGGGCAGCCAGCTTGCGGCCCACGGCTTTCTTCAGGTTGGCCTTCGTGACCTTCACCTCGTCCGCGAGATCGAAAATCTCCAGGATCTGCTGGTCGGCCTCGTAACCGATGGCGCGCAGCAGCGTCGTCACGGGCAACTTCTTCTTCCGGTCGATGTAGGCGTACATCACGTTGTTGATGTCGGTAGCGAACTCGATCCACGAACCTTTGAAGGGTATGATACGCGCCGAGTAGAGTTTCGTGCCGTTGGTGTGCATGCTCTGTCCGAAGAACACACCCGGCGAACGGTGCAACTGGGATACGATGACACGCTCCGCACCGTTGATGACGAACGTTCCGCGTTCGGTCATATAGGGAATCGTTCCGAAATAAACGTCCTGAACCACGACACCGAAATCCTCGTGCTCGTCGTCCGTGCAGTAGAGTTTCAGTTTGGCTTTTAAGGGGACGCTGTATGTCAGACCGCGCTCCAGACACTCCTCGATGGAGTAACGCGGCGGATCGATATAGTAGTCGATGAATTCCAGAACGAAATTGTTCCGGGTATCGGTGATGGGGAAATTCTCCTGAAACACCTTGTACAGCCCTTCGTTCTTACGATTCTCGGCCGTGGTATCCATCTGGAAAAAGTCCCGGAACGATTTAAGCTGAACCTCCAGCAGATCCGGATAGGGCACCCGGTTTCTGACTGTGGAAAAGCTAATTCTTTGTTGTGTTTTTGCTGTGGACATCGGTAAATCCAAATTAAGTTGAAGTGAGTGTGAGTACTCGTGGGTACGCTCCCGAAAAAGGGGATTATTTAATCCCGCTAATGCCCCCAGTGTAAACGCATTACACCCTGAGAGCATCCGAAATTCCAAAGATCAGGCACAGCTTAACGGCACTCCTTGATCTTTAGACCAGAAAAGGTATAGGGCTTACAAGCGTGTAAGCTCTATACCTACGGTTGTCTGAACCTTCTTAAGCAGCAATGCTACTTAACCTCAACTTCAGCACCTGCCTCTTCGAGCTGGCCTTTGATCTGCTCGGCCTCCTCTTTCGAGACACCTTCCTTAACAGCCTTGGGAGCGCCGTCAACGAGTGCCTTAGCGTCGCCCAGCGACAGACCGGCAATATCTTTAACGACCTTGATAACCTGGAGCTTTGCCTGGCCAGCGCTCTTCAGGATCACGTCGAACGACGTCTTCTCGGCGACAGCAGCCTCGCCGGCAGCAGCCGGAGCGGCAACTGCAACGGCAGCAGCAGCGGGTTCGATGCCATACTCCTCCTTGAGGACGGTAGCCAATTCGTTTACTTCCTTAACGGTCAGGTTAACCAGTTCTTCAGCCAGTTTTTTTACATCTGCCATAGTTGTAATCTTTATTAAATTTTTGTTTTGATTCTTTGTGAATTAGTTATTTCGGGTTTCGAGTGTCTTCACGATACCCGCAATCTTTTGACCTGCATTACCCTGCAGTGCGGAAATAACATTCTTCGCGGGGGATTGCAGCAGCGAAATGATATCGCCGATAAGCTCTTCCTTCGACTTGATGTTGCAGAGCGTTTCGAGCTGATTGTCGCCCACATACACGCATCCTTCGGCATAAGCCGCCTTCAGCACGGGTTTGTCGGACTTCTTGCGGAACTCCTTGATAAGTACCGCAGGAGCCTTCGCCACGTTCGTGAACATAATCGAGGTCGAACCCTCGAGCACCTTGACCAGATCAGCATCGGCCTTTTCCACCTTCTCCAGTGCCTTGCACAGGAGCGTGTTCTTGACCACCACCAACTTCACCTCGCTCTCGAAGCACTTGCGGCGCAGGGTCGCAGTCTGCTCGGCGTTGAGCGCCTCGATGTTGGTAATGTAGAAGTGAGGATAGGCTTCGAGCTGCTCGGCAAGGCTGTTGATAACAACCAATTTTTCTTCCTTTGTCATCTCTTGTCTCCTTCTTCTTATTTGGTTTCTACTGATTTGGGATCAATCTGCACACCGGGGCTCATAGTCGTCGAGAGATAGATACTCTTCACATAAGAACCTTTGGCAGCAGCGGGTTTCAGTTTCAGGATCATACTCAACACCTCGTGGGCGTTGTCGACGATTTGCTCCGCCGTGAACGATACCTTCCCGATAGCCGTGTGAACGATACCGAACTTGTCGACTTTGAAGTCGATCTTGCCCGCCTTCACTTCATTGACAGCCTTGCCGACCTCCATCGTCACCGTACCCGTCTTCGGATTCGGCATCAGACCCCGGGGACCCAAAATACGTCCCAGCGCACCGACCTTACCCATGACGTTCGGCGTACAAATGATCACATCGACATCCGTCCAACCGGCCTTGATCTTGTCTACATACTCATCCAGACCCACATAGTCGGCGCCGGCAGCCTGTGCTTCAGCCTCCTTCTCAGGCGTACACAGCACGAGAACCCGTACCGTCTTACCCGTTCCGTGAGGAAGCGTCACCACGCCGCGAACCATTTGGTTCGCCTTGCGGGGATCCACGCCCAGACGCACATCGATATCTACCGAAGCATCGAATTTCGTGAACGTGATTTCCTTCAGAAGAGCGGCGGCTTCCGTCAGGCGGTAAGCCTTGTCGGCTTCCACTTTGGCGTAGGCGATTTTTTGATTTTTTGTCAACTTACTCATCTTCGTGATTACATGTTAGGAAATTCACCTACTACGTTGATACCCATACTGCGCGCAGTACCAGCAACCATACGCATTGCAGACTCAAGGGTGAAGCAGTTCATGTCAGGCATTTTGTCCTGAGCGATTTCCCGGATCTGATCCCACGTCACCTGGCCGACCTTGTCGCGGTTGGGCTGTGCGGAACCCTTCTGGGCTTTGGCTGCTTCTTTGAGCTGGATGGCTACGGGCGGCTGTTTTACGACGAAGTCGAACGACTTGTCGCTGTAAACAGTGATGATGACCGGAAGAACCTTACCCGCCTTGTCCTGCGTCCGTGCGTTGAATTGCTTGCAGAAGTCCATGATATTGACTCCCTTGGAACCCAACGCAGGGCCGACCGGGGGCGAAGGATTGGCGGCACCACCTTTGATCTGCAATTTGATAAATGCAGCAACCTCTTTTGCCATAACTTTCCTTAGGTTTATTTATTCTTTTTCTACTTGAGTGAAACTCAACTCCATAGGAGTTTTGCGTCCGAATATCTTCACCGATACCGTGAGTTTCTTACGCTCGTTGTCGACTGCCTCAATAGTACCTTGGAAGCTTGAGAAAGGACCGTCCGTAACCTTGACAGTCTCGCCGACAAAGAATGGTATTTCGTTCTCCTCCTCCATGGTGCTCATCTCGTCGACGCGGCCCAGAATGCGCGCCACTTCCTGCGGACGCAGGGGCGTGGCGTTCATCTTGCGGCTGTCCTCTTTGGTATCGCCGAGAAAACCCAACACATTGGGAGTATTACGAATTATAATGGGAATTTGTCCTACGAATGCCGCCTCTACCAGCACGTATCCGGGATAGGAAACCTTTTCTTTCGAAACTTTCTTACCGTTGCGGATCGTGTAGACCTTCTCGGTGGGGATCAGCACCTGGGAGATGTACTCCTCCAGGTGATTGTGACGGATCTCGGCCTCGATATACTCTTTGACCTTGTTCTCCTTACCACCGATCGCACGGACGACATACCACTGTTTCTTAACTTCGCTCATCGTTTCAGCAACAATTAACGGCCAAGATTACCCAGGGTCTCGTAGATGACCTTCATCAGGTTCTCGAACGTAAGGTCCATTGCCAGCACGACGATCGCAAAGATGAGCGATGCCACCATGACCACGACCGTCGAACTCTGCAACTGCGCGAACGTCGGCCACGTCACCTTGTTTACAAGCTCGTTGTAGGATTCTTTAACGTAATTCAACATAATATCTTCTTTATTTCTTTGGCAGGAGCAGAGAGATTCGAACTCCCATCAACGGTTTTGGAGACCGCTATTCTACCCTTGAACTATGCTCCTAAGTGACAGAAAGCGCACAGCAACCCGTGCTGCTTTCTGTCTGTTATTTGTCGCCTAAAAATCATAGGCGCAGTAGTTGGCGTCGCTCGGCCGTTCGTAAGCAAACTTCCGATGGCCCTCGCGCCTTAACTACTTCACGATCTTCAGGATCTGACCTGCACCTACCGTGCGGCCACCCTCGCGGATTGCGAAGCGCAGACCCTCGTTGATAGCAACCGGGTAGATCAGCTTCACGGTGATGGTCACGTGGTCGCCCGGCATCACCATGTCGACGCCTGCGGGCAGGTGAACCTCACCCGTTACGTCCATCGTACGCAGATAGAACTGGGGGCGATAGTTGTTGTGGAACGGCGTGTGACGGCCACCCTCCTCTTTCTTGAGGATGTAGACCTCAGCCTCGAACTCGGTGTGCGGAGTGATCGAGCCGGGTTTAGCGACTACCATACCGCGCTTCACGTCTTTCTTGTCGATACCACGGAGCAACAGACCTACGTTGTCGCCGGCCTCGCCCTGGTCGAGCAGCTTGCGGAACATCTCGACACCCGTACAGGTCGAAGTCAGCGTCTTCTCCTCGAGACCCACGATCTCGACGGGATCGCCTACGTGGATGATACCGGTTTCGATACGGCCCGTAACAACGGTACCGCGGCCGGTGATCGAGAACACGTCCTCGACAGGCATCAGGAACGGCTTCTCGTTCTCACGCTGGGGAATCGGAATGTATTCGTCGACGGCAGCCATCAGCTCCATGACCTTATCCTCCCATTTCGCCTCGCCGTTCAGGCCGCCGAGTGCGGAACCACGGATGATGGGCGCGTTGTCACCATCGTACTCATACTTCGACAGCAGGTCGCGAACCTCCATCTCGACAAGGTCGAGCATTTCGGGGTCGTCCACCATGTCGCACTTGTTCAGGAACACAACGATACGCGGTACGTTCACCTGACGGGCGAGCAGTACGTGCTCGTTGGTCTGGGGCATCGGGCCGTCCGTAGCGGCAACCACCAGAATGGCACCGTCCATCTGAGCGGCACCCGTTACCATGTTCTTCACATAGTCGGCGTGTCCCGGGCAGTCTACGTGAGCGTAGTGGCGGTTTGCGGTCTGGTACTCGACGTGCGAGGTATTGATCGTGATACCACGCTCTTTCTCCTCGGGAGCGTTGTCGATCGAGTCGAACGAACGGAGTTCCGACAGACCTTTCTTTGCCAGAACGGTCGTGATAGCTGCGGTAAGGGTGGTCTTACCGTGGTCAACGTGACCGATGGTACCGATGTTTACGTGCGGTTTCGACCGGTCGAATTTTTCTTTTGCCATAGTATTAGTGTTTAATTAAGTATTGTAAAATCTATATAAAGTCTTAAAATTCATTTCGCAGACCAACGCGCAACGCAGGCCTTCACCGGGGGAAGATCTGCATCACACGCTCTCTGCGTCTGGAGCGGAAGACGAGGCTCAAACTCGCGACCCTCAGCTTGGAAGGCTGATGCTCTATCAACTGAGCTACTTCCGCAAAAATACACCGTATCAGAGTTCGCCTTGCCCCTCGTTCGTTTCCGAAATCCGGAACCGACTTCAGGTCTTGCAACTCCAACCGGCACTCTTTTTGTGGGAAGTGATGGATTCGAACCACCGAAGGCGTAAGCCAGCAGATTTACAGTCTGCCCCATTTGGCCACTCTGGTAACTTCCCAATATTTTGGCTGTTTTTTCCCTTTCGGAAAAGGCTTTCGTTTCACCGCTGCCCGTTGATCGAAAAAAGTTGCTTTGTCTGAAACATTCCGCAAAAGCGGGCATCTTTTTTGTTCATCCCTGCATCGGCATTCCGAGCCGATGGAGGGATTCGAACCCCCGACCAGCTGATTACAAATCAGCTGCTCTGGCCAACTGAGCTACATCGGCAAATCGACCGTTTTGGATTGCAAAAGTAGGCATAAAAAATTTACCGGCCAAATATTCTGCGATAAATTTTTTACTTTTTAACTCTTCTCAAAGAACCGCCCGATTCCGGCCACACGAAGGGAGCGAAATCGGGTGCAAAGATAGGAAAATAATTGATATTTCACAATTCACGATTCACAATTTTCACTTCGCGCCGAAATAATTTTCACCGCGTGAAATCCGGCGTGCGGCACCTATATATAATATATTCGGAATTTTATGTACTTTTGTCACAAACAAAACGGCATAGTGAATGAAAAAATTCACCCGAAATCCTCACATTCCCCAAGAGAACACATCTTGTCCCGACGTATCGCAACCGGGAACGACACTCCCGCTTTTCGGCGATTTCCGGCTCCGGCTTGTTTCTGAGGCTGATGTCCACGCCATTTTCCATACGATCGACACCCAGCGCAATCACCTCGGTCGCTGGCTGCCGTTCGTGGCCCAGACACTCCGGGAAGAGCAAACCGGGGAAGCCGTCCGGAGAATGGTCAGCGACCAGGCGCTCAACCCCGTGTTTACGATCCGCGACGACACGAATTTTGCCGGGCTGATCGGGTACAAATCCACCGACCTTGCCACCCGCACCACCGAAATCGGCTACTGGCTGAGCGAAGCCTTTCAGGGGAGGGGCCTTATGACCCGGGCCGTCGAAGCGCTGTGCCGGGAGGCTTTCGACCGGCGCGGCATCGACCGCGTCGAAATCCGATGCGCCCTCCGGAACCTTCCGAGCAACCGCATTCCGCAGCGGCTCGGATTCCGGCTCGACCGGGTGGAAGTGCGTGGCGAAATGCTTTCGGACGGCACCTGTACCGATCTGAATGTCTACGTACTCGAAAGGCCGCAGCGGTAAATCACAAAAAAGGGAGCCATCCGGAAATGGAGGCTCCCCGGTTGTTCACACGCGACGTCCTATCCCTCCTTGATCGACGCAATCAACTGTGCGGGAGTTGCCTGCAGGTAGTTTTTGCAGAAGCGGCTGAACTGCGTATAGTGATGAAAACCGTATTTGTTCATCAGCACCTTCGTGCTGTCCTCGCCGTCACGGATGTCGGCGAAAACCTTCAGCGCTTTTTGCCGCATCATCCAATGGTACACACTGTCGTTGAAATGTTCGGAGAAACGGCGTTTGAACACCGAGAGGCTCATTCCGGCCAGAGCAGCCAGTTCGGCGACTCCCTGCGCCTTTTCGTAATTGTTGCAGACGAAAACCCGGAAATTATCCTGCGGCTGGATCATCGACTGAAAGAAATAAGCATGCTCGGTCGGGGTGTAAAGCACCTTAATCATCATGAACAGCTCCGCAACCTTCATCTTCTGATAGCGGGCACAGTTGTTCAATTCCTTGATCCGGAACATCCCTTCGAGCAACTCCTCGATCGAGGCGTGCATTGCAAGCATGGGAGCGGCCTCGCTCGGAACGACGGTATCGTAAGGCATTTCGCGGTCGAAAATGTCCTGTTCGCAGAATTCGATCCGATGGATCAGGGACAACACGACCACCCGGGCGTCGTCCTGCGCCGTGACCGTGAAAACATGCCCCCGGGCCAGGCAGACACAATGTTTCGAAGTAATCAGTTTCATTCCCTTCTCGCTTTCGTCGAGCGCCAGCGAACCGGACAGAACGAACAGGATGCGCACCATCCTGTCGGCGGCGAAGGTAACCCCCTCGCCCGCCTGGAGTTTCAACTCGGCAAAACGGCAATAGGTCGCGTCACCGATACGGCGGAACGGAGCGGGAAATGTGGGACAACTGCTGCAGTCCGCAGGGCAATTCGATTTCAATGCCGCTTCGATATACTGCGGCCGCACGGGAACATTCGACATTCTGAACCGATTTGAAGTTAAAACGTACAAAAATACACCAAATAATCGAAATTAACGCATGTTTCGAAAAATTTCAGACGTTTCAGGTTACCGGACGACCGTTTCAGATGCACAATTTGGTAGAAATTCCAAGAAGGAATCCGATCGGGCGCCCGGGCTACCCGTATGCACTCCCCGGGGCTGTCGCAAACCGCAGCCCCGAACAGGGTATAAGCATGCGTGCAAAAAAAAGAGGAGCCTTGCAAGGCTCCTCCGTAGCATCCGGCAGTACGGTGCGTTACTTGTAACTGACGACCAGAATCTTCGACGACTCCCAGAAACGTTCGGGGTCTGTTATAACCAGTGAGCTGACGACCTTATCGTCGCCCGTAACCAGTTTATAGGAGTCCTCAGGATGGTTCGTCACAATCTTCACCTTCTTGGCGTTGATCGGCAGCTCTTCGAGCAAACGCGCATCCGTTTTGGTGAAACTGTCCAGATTGCCGCCGGGATTCACGGTGACGGTGCGTCCGATAAAACCCTGCTTGTTGATGATCTGGGCATTGAGCAACTCTTTCTGTGACCCCACGATATAATATACGGTACTCATCCGGTTCTGCAACTCCGTCTTTTCGGACGCCAGTTCCTCGATCTCCCCGGTCTGGACAGTGACTTTCTCATGGAGCGTCTGCACCTCGACCCCGAGATTGGCGAGTTTATTCTTCAGTACCGTAACCTCGTCGTTCTTTTCGACGAGTTGTGTGTTAAGATCGACGATCATCTTTTCCAGGCCCTCGATGCGCAAATTGGCTTTTCGCAACTGCGACGCACTCCGTTGCAGCGAGGCGATCTTGGTTTTATTCTCCTGCAGCAGGCGGTCGATGGCGGCAATATCGTTGTTGATCTCATCGACCGGACGCCGGGCGCGCTCGCCGTCACCCGCGATCGTCAGCAGGTTTTCCCGCGTTTTGATCAGCGACAGATTCTCGGTGATCGTGTTGATGTCAGTAAAAACCGCGTTAATAAGCGAGTCCTTGTTGCAAACCACAACCTCGAGCGAATCGCGCTGGTTCTCCACCTTCTCGGCGGTTTTGCGGCTGACGCACGACGTCAGGGCGCACAACCCGGCCAAACCCAAATAAACAAACTTTTTCATGGTGTTTGATTTTTTAATTTTCTACTTTGCTTGCCGTGCGGTAGTGGACGCAAAATAACTAATTATTACGACATGTTGTTCAAAAAAGTGAAAAAATTCCCGTTTTTTACCGAGTTTTTACCCGACAGCGCCGCAAGAGCCCATCTATCCGCCACATTGCAAGACTGTTGCACCTACCCGTCCGCAACTTGAGGCAATGCGCTTTTACCGGGCGTATCGACCTGCGCTCTTCCACAGACCTCAGCAAAGAACACACCGTTATTACCGGAACAGCTCGATACACGGGGGCATCCCCGAACTAAAAAACAGGCAGGCCGTACGAAATCGTACGGCCTGCCTCTTCCAAAAACGGGAAGCGGATTACTTCGCAGCGTTTTTCTTATCGTAGCGTTTTGCGTAACGGCTCATAAACTTATCGACGCGACCGGCGGTGTCAACCAACTTCATCTTACCGGTGTAGAACGGGTGAGAGGTGTTGGAAATTTCCATCTTATACACGGGATAGGTTTCGCCGTTCACTTCGATGGTCTCTTTTGTCGAAACGGCGGACCGGCACAAAAACACGACGTCGTTGGACATGTCCTTGAA
>DBFWKV010000010.1:0-105999 GCA_048465795.1 Alistipes sp. | reverse complement strand
AACCGGCATTTTTAATTTTTAATTCTTAATTTTTCATTTTTAATTATAAAACGTTTACCTCCATATCGATCTCCACGCCGAACCGTTCCCGCACGCGTTGCTGCACCATGCGGGCGAAGGCGAGCACTTCGGCCCCCGTCGCGCCGCCCCGGTTGACCAGCACCAGTGCCTGCCGCTCGTGTACCCCTACGTTGCCTTCGGCGTAGCCCTTCAGGCCGCAGCGGTCGATCAGCCAGCCGGCGGCCAGTTTCGCCTTCGACGCGTCGCCCGCAGCAGGGTAGAGCGGCATATCGGGCCACGACGCCCTCAGCCGTTCGGCTACGGAAATTTCTACCACGGGATTCTTGAAAAAACTGCCCGCGTTGCCCGTGACGGCCGGATCGGGAAGTTTGGCGCGCCGGATGGCGCACACCGCGTCGCGGATGTTGCGCAGGGTGGCGCCTCCCCGGGCCGCGACTTCGCGCTCCAAATCGCCGTAACCCAGCCGGGGTTGCGGTGTGCGGCTCAACTCCAGCGTGACGGCCGTGATGACGACGCGCCCTTTGAGCCGGTGCTTGAAAACGCTGTCCCGGTAGCCGAAGGCGCAGTGCGCCGCGTCCATCACCAGCGTGTTGCAGGTCTCGGTGCAGAACATCTCGACGCTCCGTATGGCGTCTTTGGCCTCTGCGCCGTAGGCCCCGATGTTCTGCACCGGAGCTGCACCCGCCTTGCCGGGAATGAGCGAGAGGTTTTCGATCCCCCACAGTCCCCGCTCGACGGCCCACTCGACCAGGTCGTCCCACTCGACGCCCGCCTCGGCCCGCACCCGCACACGGTCGCCCGCCTCGTCCGCGAGGACGATGTTCCGGCAGACGGGGGTGAGCAGCGTACCTTCGAAATCGCACGTGAAGAGGATGTTGTTGCCGCCGCTGAGTACCTGCCAGCGCTCCGGGCCGCCGTCGGCGAAGAGCGCCCGCAGGTCGTCCGCCGTTTCGAACTCCACGAGCCGCGAAGCCTGCTGTGCAACGCCGAAACTGTTCCGGTCGGTGAGATCGATGGATTGAAATTCTCGGATCATACGTGCAAAGTTAGGAATTATTTTATAACTTTGATGAGATTTGTACACACCCGGCAAAAAACCGAAACCTAAAACTAAATACCCTGTATGTTTACCAAAGAAGATTTGTCTCAGATCAAAAATCACGGCCTCACGCCTGAAGCCGTCGAGTGCCAGTTGGAGAATTTCCGACGCGGCTTTCCTTTTCTGAACGTGGTGCGCGCCGCTTCGCCGAGCGACGGCGTCCGCGTGGCGTCGGAGGCGGAGGTCGATGCCGCCGTAGCGCATTACGATGCTGCGGCCGAACGGTTGGGCGTGGTCAAGTTCGTGCCCGCGTCGGGCGCCGCGACCCGCATGTTCAAGGAATTGTTCGAATTCGTCAACGAGGACAAACGCGGCAAGGGCATCGACACCCTTGTCGGCAACATCGAAAAGTTCGCTTTCTGGCCCGAACTGCGGGCGGTGCTTCCGGCGGATGCCGACGACAAGGCGCTCGTGGGGGCCATCGTGGGCGACGGACTGGGCTACGGACAGAAACCCAAAGGGCTTGTGACCTTCCACGCCTACCACGAGGGAGCGCGCAAAGCCGTAGAGGAACATCTGGTGGAGGGCGCGGCCTATGCGACTGCGGCGGGCGTGGCGAAGATTCATTTCACCGTGTCGCCCGAACACCGGGCCGGCTTCGAGGCGCTGCTGGCGGAGAAAGTCCCCGTCTATGAAAATCGGTTCGGCATCCGCTATGACATCTCGTTTTCCGTGCAGAAGCCCTCGACCGACACGATCGCCGTCAATCCCGACAACACCCCCTTCCGGCAGGATGACGGCACGCTGCTGTTCCGGCCTGCGGGGCACGGAGCGCTGATCGAGAATCTGAATGAGATCGACGCCGACATCGTTTTCATCAAGAACATCGACAACGTCACCACCGATGCGAGGCGCGGCGACACGATCCGCTACAAGAAAGCGCTGGCGGGCATGCTGCTCGAATTGCAGGAGCAGGCGTTCGAATACCTCCGGGCGCTCGAAGTGGGCGGCGCGGAGTTGGCGCCCGTCGCCGAATTCATCGAACGCAAACTCTGCGTGAAACTTCCGGCTGATTACAACTCCGCGATGCTTAAGGCCGTGCTCGACCGTCCCATCCGCCTGTGCGGCATGGTGCGCAACGAGGGCGAACCGGGCGGCGGCCCCTTCTGGGTGGCCAATCCCGACGGCACCGAGTCGCTCCAGATCGCCGAATCGAGCCAGATCGCCCCGGCCGACCTTCCCCTGATGAAGGGCGCGACCCACTTCAACCCCGTCGATCTGGTCTGCGGCGTGCGCGATTCGAAGGGCGGCAAATTCGACCTGCGGCGCTACACCGATCCCTCGACGGGCTTCATCTCCTCCAAATCCTCCGGCGGCCGCGACCTGCGCGCCCAGGAGCTTCCCGGCCTCTGGAACGGGGCGATGGCCAACTGGAACACCGTGTTCGTGGATGTGCCCATCACCACCTTCTCACCCGTGAAGGTTGTGCAGGATTTGTTGCGCCCCCAACACCAGTAATTTTCAATGATTGCGGCGCACCTGCCGCACATCGCTCAAATCTCCGAACGGGACGTACTCCGAGTACTGCCCGTCCGGAGGTTTTTCACGATGCGCGACATCTGCAACACACTGATAGAAAATTAGTTTTCGATTTTAAGGGGCACCTTCGCACTTGCCCTCGTGCGGCACGAATGGGACGTACTCAGGTACTACCCATCCGTGTCGCACATCGTTTAAGCGCAAATCTACTCCCATAAAATCAAAAACGGATCGAACTGCCCGTCCGGAGGTTTTCACGTTGCGGGAAACCCGTCTCCGCATGAAATAAAACGCGGTTTCCGGGATCGGACGTGTCTTCGGGGTGCTGACTCGCGGCTCGGTTTGTCCCACCCCGCCGGTGTGTGTCGTAAAAAACCGTTTCCCGATCGTGCCAAACCTGTGCGCCGCCTGAGGTTGTAATTTTCTCTCCGAAATTTGTCAAAAATGGACAATTTATCGGCGCGGGCTACTGTTTGTTGCCGATCTTTATATATATTTGTGTGCGAAAAATGAAAAATCAGAAACAAATTACATAATACGATGGAAAATAAACTGCAAGAGTTGACCCAGAAGCTCTATGATCAGGGCCTGGAGAAGGGCCGTACCGAGGCCGAGCGCCTGGTAGCAGGGGCGAAAGCCGATGCCGAAAAAATCGTGGCCGAAGCCCGTGCCGAGGCGGAGGCGATCGTGAAGAAGGCGCAGGAGAAGGCCGAGGACGTCAGCAAGAACGCCATGACCGAGATTGCGCTGGCAGGCCGTGAAGCGGTGGCGAAGATCAAATCGGAGATCGCATCGATGATCGTCGCCAAATCCACTGCCGAAGGTGTGAAGGCCGCTGCGATGGATCCCGCCTTTATAACCCGGATGCTGCTGGAGGTGGCTAAAAACTGGAACGGCGCGGACTCTTCGAAGGTCGAGCTGAAAGCCCTGCTGCCCGAAGCCGAGCGCGCGAGGCTGGACGCCGCGTTCGAAAAAAGCGCGAAAGAGTTGCTTGCCGCAGGTATCGAAGTGGGTTATTCCGAGGAGGTGAAGTCCGGTTTCAAGGTGGGTGCGAAGGACGGCGGGTATTACATTTCGTTCTCCGACGCCGATTTCAACGCGCTGATCGGTGAATACCTGCGCGACAAGCTGTATCAACTGCTCTACAATAAAGCCTGACCCGTATGTTCGGTTCGGAATATTACGCGCTGGTAGCGGGGCTGAAGGAGTATACGCTCGACGCGGACACAAAGGGCTTCGATCCGAAGGCCATCGTGGAGGAAATCGTCGAGGGGGTTTCGAAGGCGGACGCCGCCTCCGTGCGGTTGCTCTACGGCTATTACGACTGCGAAAATATCGTTGCTTTGCGTGCGGGACGTTCGGCGCACAATCCGCTGGGTAACTTTTCGCGCGAGGAGCTGGAAGAGGAGGTGAAGTCTCCCCGGCACCTGCCCCGGCGCGTGGCCGAGGTACTGAAAGCCTATGCCGATCCCGAAGGCGAAGAGGCCGAGGAAGTCGACGTGAACGGCCGCTTCGAGAAGGCGTTGTTCGGGGCCTACTACGAGGAGTGCGCCCGTTCGTCGAGCCGCTTCCTGCGCGAATGGTCGGTTTTCGACCGCAACCAGCGCAACATTTCCGCCGCCGTTGCGGCGCGTGCCGCCGGACGTGCGCCGGAGGAGGTGATCGTCGGCGGAGGCGATGTGGCGGAACAGTTGCAGCGCAGTTCCGCCGCCGATTTCGGTCTGCGGGGCGAGCTTCCCTATATCGATGCGGTGATTGCCGCCGTGAATGACGAGCCTAACCTGGTGGAGAAGGAGCACAAGATCGACCTGATTCGCTGGAACGAAGCTACGGAGCTTTCGACGTTCGACTATTTCACCATCGACGCGATTCTGGCCTACCTCGTGAAAGTCGATATCGTGGCCCGGTGGACGCGGCTCGATCCGGCGCAGGGGCGAGCGATGTTCGAACGCCTGATTGCGGAACTCGACGGCAAGGAGTTGATTAATAAACAATAAAATATAGCATGAAAACTACAGGAGTTGTAAACGGTATCATCTCCAATATCGTGATCGTCAGGGCGGACGGCCCCGTCGGCCAGAATGAGATCTGCTACGTATGGACGGGCGATACCAAGATGATGGCGGAGGTCATCAAGGTCGTGGGCGATGCCGCCTACGTACAGGTGTTCGACAGTACACGCGGCCTGAAGGTCGGCGACAAGGTCGAATTCGAAGGACATATGCTCGAGGCGACACTCGCTCCGGGACTGCTGTCTCGCAACTACGACGGTCTGCAAAACGACCTCGAAAAGATGAAGGGACTCTTCATCGAGCGCGGATCGATCACCGAGCCGGTGGATTATACGGCCGAATGGGACTTTACCCCGCTGGCCAAAGCGGGCGACAAGGTTACGGCCGCGTCGTGGCTGGGCGAGGTCAAGGAGAAGTGGCTCATCCACAAGATTATGGTGCCTTTTACGATGGCTGGCAGCTACGTAGTCAAAAGCGTCGCCGCCGCCGGGAAATACAAGGTGGCGGACACGATCGCGGTGGTGACCGACGCCGAAGGGAAGGAACACCCGATTACGATGGTACAGAAATGGCCCGTGAAGCAGGCTGTGCGCTGCTATGCCGAAAAACCTCGCCCGTCGAAGGTGATGGAGACGGGCGTAAGGGCCATCGACACGTTCAACCCGATGGCCGAGGGCGGTACGGGCTTTATCCCGGGGCCGTTCGGCGCGGGTAAAACCGTGCTTCAGCACGCCATTTCGAAACAGGCCGATGCCGACGTGATCATCATGGTCGCGTGTGGCGAGCGCGCCAACGAGGTGGTCGAGATCTTCAAGGAGTTTCCCGAGCTGATCGACCCGCATACGGGCCACACGCTGATGGAGCGTACGATCATCGTCTGCAACACGTCGAACATGCCGGTTGCGGCGCGCGAGGCGTCGGTCTATACGGGCATGACCATCGGCGAGTATTACCGCGCGATGGGCCTGAAGGTGTTGGTTATGGCCGACTCGACGTCGCGCTGGGCACAGGCACTGCGCGAGATGTCGAACCGCCTGGAGGAGCTTCCCGGTCAGGACGCCTTCCCGATGGACCTGTCGGCGATCATTTCGAACTTCTACTCGCGGGCCGGCCTGGTGGTGCTCAACAACGGTCAGACGGGCTCCGTGACCTTCCTGGGCACGGTATCGCCTGCGGGCGGTAACCTGAAGGAGCCGGTGACCGAGTCCACGAAGAAGGCCGCGCGCTGCTTCTACGCCTTGTCGCAGGGCCGCGCCGATTCGAAGCGTTATCCGGCCATCGACCCGCTGGATTCCTACTCGAAATATTTGGAGTACCCTGAAATCCGCGAATACCTCGACGACCATATCGAGAAGGACTGGGTCGACCTGGTGTACGCCGGCAAGACCATCGTGCAGCGCGGCAAGGAGGCCAACGACCAGATCAACATTCTGGGTGATGACGGCGTGCCGGTGGAGTACCACGAACGGTTCTGGAAGTCGGAGCTGATCGACTTCGTGATCCTGCAGCAGGACGCCTTCGATAAGATCGACGCCAACTGCCCGATCGAACGCCAGCAGATGATGTACAAAATGGTGCTGGACATCTGCCGACAGGAGTTCGGATTCGCGGACTTCGAAGCCTGCTCGCAGTTCTTCAAAGGGTTGATCAACCTCTTCCGCCAGATGAACTACTCGGAGTGGAAGTCCGAAAAGTTCGAGGACTATCACAGGCAGATCGGGCAGTATGTGAATGAACAAGTATCTAAATAAGCGGCAACCATGACAACACGTGCATTTCAAAAAATATATACCAAGATTGACAACATCACCAAGGCGACCGTGACGCTGCGGGCGCAGGGCGTCGGCAACGACGAGCTGGCCACCGTGGGCGGCAAGCTGGCGCAGGTGGTGAAGATTATGGGCGACAACGTGACGCTGCAGGTCTTTGCCGGAACCGAGGGCATCGCCACCGATTCGGAGGTGGTCTTCTACGGCGAGCCTCCGAAGCTCCGCGTGTCGGACAACCTGGCCGGCCGCTTCTTCAATGCCTACGGCGAGCCGCTCGAGGGCGGCGAACTGCTTGAAGGCGAGGAGCGCGAGATCGGCGGCCCGACGGTGAACCCCTTCCGGCGTTTGCAGCCTTCGGAGCTTATCGCCACGGGTATCGCAGGCATCGACCTGAACAATACGATCGTGACGGGGCAGAAGATTCCCTTTTTCGCCGACTCGGATCAGCCCTACAACGCCGTGATGGCCAACGTGGCCCTGCGGGCGAAGGCCGACAAGATCATTCTGGGCGGCATGGGCCTTACCAACGACGACTTCCTCTACTTCAAGTCGGTGTTCGAGAATGCCGGTGCGCTCGACCGCATCGTCTCGTTCATCAACACGACCGAGAACCCGCCGGTGGAGCGCCTGCTGGTGCCTGACATGGCGCTGACCGCCGCCGAATATTTCGCCGTGGACAAGGGCGAAAAGGTGCTGGTGCTGCTGACCGACATGACGCTCTACGCCGACGCGCTGGCGATCGTCTCGAACCGTATGGACCAGATTCCGTCGAAAGATTCGATGCCCGGTTCTTTGTACTCCGACCTGGCGAAAATCTACGAGAAGGCCGTGCAGTTGCCCAACGGCGGTTCGATCACGATTATCGCCGTGACGACGCTTTCGGGCGGCGACATCACGCATGCCATTCCCGACAATACGGGTTACATCACTGAGGGCCAGTTGTTCCTGCGCAACGACTCCGACACGGGCAAGGTCATCGTGGACCCGTTCCGCTCGCTGTCGCGTCTGAAACAACTCGTTATCGGTAAGAAGACGCGCGAGGATCACCCGCAGGTGATGAACGCCTGCGTGCGCCTCTACGCCGATGCCGCCAATGCCAAGACCAAGCTGGAGAACGGTTTCGACCTGTCGGACTACGACGAACGTACGCTCAAATTCGCTTACGACTATTCGATGAAGCTGCTTTCGATCGACGTGAATATCTCGATCACCGAGATGCTCGATACGGCGTGGAGCCTGTTCGCCAAGTACTTCTCGAAGGAAGAGGTGGCCATCAAGGAGGAGTTGATCAAGAAATACTGGAAAGCGTAAGGCACGATGGCTATTAAATTCCAATATAACAAGACTTCGCTCGGCGACCTGGGCAAACAGCTCAAGATGCGGCAGAAGGCGCTCCCTACCATCAAGAGTAAGGAGTCGGCCCTGCGCTCGGAGGTCAAGAAGGCGAAGGACTCCGCCAGCGACTTCCGCCGTCGGTTCGATGCCTTGAAGGCCGAATACGACTACATGGTGTCGCTGTGGGGAGAGTTTGATTTGGACTTGCTGCGCATCGACGGTGTCGAGCTTTCGACACAGAAGATCGCAGGCGTGCGTACACCTGTTTTGCAGGATATCAAGTTCGACGAGAAGGACTACGACCTTTTCTCGTCGCCCGTGTGGTTTTCCGACGGAATCGATGTGCTCAAGCGCCTGGCGCGCCTGGGCATCGAGTTCGAGGTCTACAACCGCAAGATGGAACTGCTGGACTACGCACGCCGTAAAACCACTCAGAAGGTGAACTTGTACGAGAAGGTGCAAATACCCGGGTACGAGGACGCCATACGTAAGATCAAACGCTTCATGGAGGATGAGGAAAACCTTTCGAAGTCCGCCCAGAAGATCGTGAAAACCAAGCAGCAGGCAGCCGGGGAGGGCGCGATGTTATGATAGCGAAAATGTCGAAATACGATTTTGTGCTCTTCGCGGCGCAAAGCGATGACTTTATCGAAAAACTGCGCGAGCTGGGCCTGGTGGACATCACCACTACGGGCTGGGAACCCTCCGAAGAAGACCGGCAGTTGATGCTCGACATCGAGGGGCATGCCAAAGCCGCCGATTTCCTTCGCAGCTTCCGCGCCGAAGAGGGCCGCTGCGATGCAAAGGCAAAACCCTTCGCCACGGGCGAAGAGACCTACGCGCACTACGCCGCCGCCGCGCAGAAGGCCGCAGCGCTTGGTGCCGAGATCGCCCGCCTGGAGAAGACGGCCGACGAACTGCGTCCCTGGGGCGAGTTCTCTGTCGAAAGCGTGAAGGCGCTCGCCGACAAGGGTATCGTGCTGCACTACTTCTTCGCGCCGGCCAACAACTACGACAAATTCGCGGCGGAGTGGGCGGAGCGTTATACGCTGTCGCTGATCAACCGCACGGAGGCTACGGCCTATTTCGTGGTAGTGACCGCTCCGGGCGACGAGGTGACGCTCGACGCGCAGGAGATGAAAGCGCCGGCGATGGACATCCGCGAGGCGGATCGCCGCATTGCGGATGCGGAGCGGGAGTTACGGTCGCTCGATGCGGAATTCTCGCGCGTGGCGGCTTCGGAAAAATTGCTTGCGGAACATGCCGCTCAGCTGAAAGAGCGCCTGCAGGACGCGCGCGTGAAAGCCACGGCGCCGAAGGCTGCCGACGGCATGCTGGTGGTCATGGAGGGTTGGGCCGAGAAGGAGACTTCGGACAAGGTCGACGCCCTGCTGAACGACTATCCCAATGTGGTATACCTCAAGGGCGATCCCACGCCTGAAGACGATACGCCCGTGAAGCTGAAGAACAACTGGTTTACGCGTATTTTCGAAATGGTGGGTGACATGTACGCACGCCCGAAGTACGGCACGATGGATCTCACGCCGTTTTTCGCCCCGTTCTACATGTTGTTCTTCGCCATTTGCCTGAACGACGCCGGCTACGGTGCGATCCTGGCATTGCTGGGCGCGTGGATGCTGGCCCGGAACAAGAAGCCGGGCGTGATGCGCCAGGCCGCGTGGTTCGCGACCCTGTGCGGTCTGATGACCGTCGCGTTCGGTCTGTTCTGCGGTTCGGTCTTCGGCATCAACCTCAAGGAGTATTTCCCCAACATTCCGTTCTTTGATTTCCAGGGGCAGTTCTTCTCCATCGCGCTGGCGATCGGTATGGTGCAGATCCTGTTCGGTATGCTGCTCAAGGTGATTATGATCTCGGCGACCGTCGGGTTCCGCTATGCGCTCGCTACGCTGGGCTGGCTGCTCGTACTGCTCGGGGCGAGTGTCGCCGCAGGACTTCCGCTGCTCAATCCCGACTGGACGATTCCGTTCTACACGACCTCTTCCGCCGCATTCTATGTGACGCTCGGGGTAGGGCTGGTGCTGATGCTGTTCTTCAACTCGCCGGGCAAGAATCCTCTGCTCAATCTTGGGCTGGGTATTTGGGATACTTATAATAATCTGACGGGCATCCTTTCCGACGTACTGTCCTACATCCGCCTGTTCGCCATCGGGCTTTCGGGCGGTATCCTGGCTACGGTATTCAACGCGCTGGCCGACGGCTTCGTGCCCGAAGGGGCGAACATCCTGGTGCGGCTGCTGATTATGATCCCCATTTTGGTAATCGGCCACGGCATCAACCTCTTCATGTCGACCATTTCGTCGTTCGTGCATCCGATGCGTCTTACGTTCGTCGAATTCTATAAAAACGCCGGCTTCGAAATGTCGATGCGTCCTTTCGAACCCCTGCGCAAACTCAATGACTCGGAAAATAAAATCAACTAATAAAAAACTTATTCGATTATGGAAACAACAACTGCAATTATTTTGGGCTACATCGGCGTAGCACTGATGGTCGGCCTTTCGGGCGTAGCGAGCTGTATCGGTACTTCGATCGCCGGCCAGGCTTCGGTGGGCGCCATGAAGAAGAACGGCGGTGCTTTCGGTAGCTACATGATCCTCTCGGCCATTCCCGGTTCGCAGGGCCTGTACGGCTTCGTGGGCTACTTCATCATCAAGGGCTTCCTGACCGACTCGATGACCCTGCTGCAGGGCGCGGCCATCTTCGGCGCGGGACTGCTGACGGGTATGGTCTGCCTGGCTTCGTCCTACTACCAGTCGAAAGTCTGCGCCAACGGTATCGCTGCCATCGGCAACGGCCACGACGTGATGGGTAAGACGTTGATCCTCGCGGCTTTCCCCGAGTTGTACGCGATTCTGACAGTCGCCGCCATCTTCCTGATCGCAGGGGCTATCTGATCCCGCAGGCAGACGCGGATGTCTGCACATATTCCGGGCGGAAATACCTTCGGGCGTTTCCGTCCGGAATTTTTTGTTTTGTCACGATAGCGGATTTTCTGGTTCCG
The DNA here is from genome assembly GCA_048465795.1 of Alistipes sp. Lineage (GTDB taxonomy): Bacteria > Bacteroidota > Bacteroidia > Bacteroidales > Rikenellaceae > Alistipes. Next base: position 95,262 of record DBFWKV010000010.1, on the reverse strand, counting down.
AAAGGGGGCTGAAATGATCGAACCGATGCTGGAAATGGCAGAAACCATCTCCGGTGTACTTTTCCTGCACATTTTTATACTAACTTTTACCGTCGAAATTCGTACATTTGTTCAACCAAACTTATTTCCAAAGGCTATCGTATGAAACTTACAACTTTCCTTTGCGCCCTGCTGTCGCTGTCGGCGGCGGGCGCGGCGGCCCAGGCGCCTGCAGCCGGACAGACGCCCGTAGCGCCCAAGACCTACAAAGCCTATCTGGTGTGCGATGCGCACCTCGATACGCAGTGGAACTGGGATGTCCAGACCACGATCGACGAGTACATTCCCCGTACGTTGTTCCAGAACCTCTACCTGATGGAGCGTTTCCCCGACTACCGCTTCAGCTTCGAGGGGGCCGTGAAGTACAAGTGGATGAAGGAGTACTATCCAGCGCAGTATGCGCGGATGAAGCGATTCATCGACAGCGGACAGTGGCACATCGCCGGCGCTTCGTGGGATGCGACCGACCCCAACATGCCCTCCGCCGAGTCGTTCATCCGCAACGTGCTGCTGGGCCAGGAGTATTACAAAAAGGAGTTCGGCGTCCGGTCGACCGATATTTTCCTGCCCGACTGTTTCGGGTTCAGCTACACGCTGCCGACGATCGCCGCCCATTGCGGACTGATCGGCTTCTCGACGCAGAAACTCAGTTGGCGCAACCGCGATTTTTACGACGCGCCCTACCATAAGAAGAACCCCTTCTCGTGGGGCGTGTGGTACGGCATCGACGGCAGTTCGGTGCTCGCGGCCTTCGATACGGGCGGTTACAGCGACGAACTCCCGGAGAACGTGCAGTATAACGAACGTCTGATGGAGCGCGCGGCGAACGGGTTCGACAACACCTGCTTCCGCTACTATTCGGGCGGCGGCTACCACGTCGGCGACATGGGCAACAGCGGCACGGTGACGACCTGCCGCCGGCTGACGAAGGCCCTGAACGATCCCGACGCCCCGATCGAAATCATCAGCGCCACGAGCGACGACCTGTTCAAGGCGTACCTCGACCGCAAGGCCGAACTTCCCTCTTATGACGGCGAGCTGCTGATGGATGTGCACGCCACGGGCTGCTACACGTCGCAGACGGCGATGAAATATTACAACCGCCGCAACGAAGAGCTGGCCGGAGCAGCCGAGAAGGCTTCGGTGGCGGCGGACTGGCTGGGGGCGCTGCCTTACGACCAGGCGAAGCTGACCGAAATCTGGCAGCGCTTCATCTGGCACCAGTTCCACGACGACCTGACGGGTACGAGCATTCCCGCAGCCTACACCTGGTCGTGGAACGATGAGCTGATCGCCCTCTCGCAGTCGACCGACGTGATGTCGACGGCGGTCGGAGCCTTGAGCTACTCGCTCGACACCCGCGTCAAGGGTACGCCTGTGGTGGTTTACAACCCGGTGACGTATGCTGCGAAGTCGGTGGTGGAGGCGACGGTGCCTCTCTCGGCGAAAGCGAAGGGTGTCGCGGTTTACGGTCCCGACGGAAAACGCGTCGCCGCGCAAATTCTCAGCCGCGAGGGCGACCGGGCGAAGATCGCCTTTACGGCCGAGGTCGCTTCAGTGGGCTATGCCGTCTACGACGTGCGTCCTGCGGCCCCTGCAAAGACCGCTAACCTCAAAGTCGCAGGCAATTCGATCGAGAATGCGATTTATAAGGTGACGCTCGACGCCAACGGCGACATCGCATCGCTCGTGGACAAACGGGTGGGCCGCGAGTTGGTCGAGCCGGGTAAGGCGTTCCGCCTGGCGCTCTTCGAGGGTAACCCTTCGCACAACTGGCCCGCGTGGGAGGTGCTGAAGGAGGTGGTCGACAAGACGCCCCGCGCCGTGACCGACGACGTGCGGATTACGGTGGCTGAACAAGGCCCCGCACGCGCTTCGCTCAAGGTGGAGCGTACCTTCGGCGACTCGAAATTCATCCAGTATATTACCCTGACAGACGGTGCGAACGACGCGCGCATCGACGTGCGCAACATCGTCGACTGGAACAGCCGCGACGTGCTGCTCAAGGCCGAGTTTCCGATGTCGTTGCGCAACGAGAAGGCTGTTTACGACCAGGGTATAGGCCGCCTCGCGCGCGGCAACAATACCGAGACGGCCTACGAAGTGCCTGCGCAGAAGTGGGCGGCGCTGACCGACGCCGACTCTTCGTACAGCCTTTCGATCCTGAACGACTGCAAGTACGGCTGGGACAAACCCGCCGACAACGTGCTGCGCCTGACGCTGATCCACACGCCGGGCGTCGATAAACGCTATACGCACCAGAAGGATCTCGATTTGGGGGTCAACTGTTTCACCTATTCGATCGTGGGTACTCCGGGCGGCGACCTTTCGCAGACCGTGTCGGAAGCCGAGCAACTTAACATGCCCTGTGTGGCTTATACCGCTCCCAAACATGCCGGGGCGCTGGGCCGTACATTCTCCATGTTGGGCGTCTCGACCCCGCAGATCGGCGTCCGCGCCCTGAAGAAAGCCGAGGACGGCGACGGGTATATCGTTCGCTGCTACGAGCTGACCGGTGCATCCGTGTCGGATGCCGAAATCACCTTCCCTGCTGCGATTCTCTCGGCGGAGGAGTGCAACGGCATCGAGGAGAAAATCGGCGACGCACGGTTCGCAGGCCGTGTGCTGAAGGTCGATGCCGGCAAGTTCGCACCCAAGACCTACCGCGTGCGGATGGCTGCCCCGGCCCGCAAGTCGACGCTGGCGGTGAACCATATGCCGGTCGCTCTGCCGTACAACACGACTGCTTTCACGACCGACGAGTTCTATACCTACTACCGTTTCGACAAGGAGCGCGGCACCTTTGCCGCCGAGCTGATTCCCGAAACGATCACTTGTAACGGCATCCCGTTCTCGATGGGCGAGGAGAATGCCGACGATGCCGTGAAGTGCCGTGGCCAGGTGATCGAGCTGCCGAAAGACAAGGCTTACAGCAAACTCTATATGTTGGTCGCGGCGGCGGACAAGGAGTGCGAAGCCCTGTTCCGTATAGGCGGCGAGGAGCAGGCCGTGGAAGTTCCCCTGTGGAAAGGATTTTATGGACAGTGGGGCTGGCGCGGGCACAGCGAACCCTTTATGAAAGATGCGACGATCGCTTATGTCGGGACGCATCGGCATCGCGGCGACGTGTGCAATCTGGCATATGATTTTTCCTACATGTATCTTGCTGCGCTGGATATTCCCGAAGGGGCGACTTCGGTCACGCTGCCCGATAACCGGAACGTAGCCGTCTTCGCCATGACCTTGTCGGACAGTCCGGTCGACGAGGTGAAGCTGGCAGCTCCGACTTTCATCCGGCCCGGCGTGAATTTCTGACGGCAGGTTTCTGCAGTACGGTTTCAACAGGAGGGAAGCACGGTATTTTGCCGTGCTTCCCTCCTGTTCGGATCTATACGTATTTGTATGTTTTTCTGTCAGAGGTGGCAGAAAAGAAGATAAATTGCGGAGATAAAGGGGAAAATGACGAGGCGTCGCTGTCCTGAAAACATACAATTTTGTGACAAATCAGTGCCGGATTATGTACTTCCGGAAAATTATCCCGGGGATTCGTTTCGGGGATAAACAGAAAATACATACTTTTGTTTAGACTTAAAAAAACCGCACCGAACTAAACCGAAACCTAAAACTTCGAAGCCTATGGGGAATCGTTTTCCACTTGTTTCCATGCCGGTGTCCTGCCGGATTTCAATCGTTAAATTTCCTATTTAATTTACTAATCGTCGGTGCGCTGATTCTGTCGGCGTGTCGATACCTGTTTAAATCAAAAACCAACTACCTATGACCAAATTTGGGTACAAAGTCATTGTGGCGGTTTTGATGCTGATCGTTACCCCCCCCCTGGGGTACGCGGCTGAGACCGACCATTCGAACGCCCTGGAGCAGACTTCGAAGAAAGTCACCGTCCGGGGTGTCGTGAAGGATGCCGAGGGCAATCCGCTACCCGGCGTAACCGTGCTCGTCGAAGGCACGTCCAACGGTGCTTCGACCAACACGAACGGCGAATACGAACTCGTCTGCTCTCCGAGCGACGAACTGACTTTTTCGTTCATCGGTTATTCGTCGCAGAAGCTGCCGGTTGCCAACCGCACGCTGGTCAGCGTGACGATGAAGGAGGATGCGCAGCTCATGGACGAGGTGATCGTGATCGGTTACGGTACCACGACACGCCGCCGTACGGTGGGCGCCGTCGACCAGGTGCGCGCCGAAGCGCTCGCCGACCGTGCCGTGGGGTCGCTCACGCAGGCACTGCAAGGCGCTTCGCCCAGCCTGGTGATCCAGCAGCGCAGCTTCAACCCCAACGATTCCAAACTCAACATCAACATCCGCGGCATCGGTACGATGAACAACAACAAGCCGTTGATCGTCATCGACGGTTTGGTGTCGGACGATGCGAGCTTCGACAAACTCAACCCGGCCGACATCGAGACGATTTCGGTGCTGAAGGATGCCGGTACGGCTGCCATCTACGGTTCGCGCGCCGCCAACGGCGTGCTGGTGGTGACCACCAAGAAGGGTAAGAAAAACCAGGCTCCGACCGTGAACCTGAGCGCTCAGGTCGGCTGGCAGGTGCCCGAAACCCTCTACAAGCCCGTCGAGGGCTGGCAGAACGCCACGCTCTACAACCTGGCACGCTCCAATTCGGGGCTGGCCCCGAAGTTCACGGCCGAGCAGATCCGCGACCTCAAGGCGCATGGCAACGGAACGTTCTTCATGGACGAGATTTTCCAGACCGCGCTGCAGCAGAACTACAACGTCAGCCTGTCGGGCGGCGGCGAGAACACGACCTACATGGTGTCGGCCGGTTACTTCGACCAGGGCAGCAACTTTGTCGGGCCGGGTTACGGCGTGGAGCGTTACAACTTCCGCACGAACGTATCGACCACCTACAAGCGCCTGAAGGTGACCGCACTGCTGGCCTATACGCGCGATGACAAGAAAAATTCGATCGACGGCAACGCCATCGCCAATGCCTCGCGTTTCCCGACCTATTATTATTACAAGCAGAAAGATCCCGCAACGGGAAAATACCTGATCAACGACCTTTTGACCGACTTCAACTCGCTGGGACTGTTGGAAAAGGGCGGTTACGACCAGCATAACAACGACTATGTCAATGCCAACCTCTCCGTCGACCTCGAACTGATGAAGGGACTGAAACTGCGCGGTGTGGCCGGTGCCGACATCTTCTCGAACCGCCGTTACACCCGTACGCACAAGGTGACGTTCTATACGCTCGACAATCTGGAAAAGGGACGCGATGCCAATACCGACGACAAGTCGGAGAACTGGAACCAGCGGGCGCTGCTCTTCAACTCGCAGATCATGCTCGACTTCGACCGCACGTTCGCCGAGAAACACCATGTGGTGGCGATGGTCGGCGGTTCGAACGAGTCCTACACGAGAAAGGAGAATCAGGTACGCCTGAAGTACGCCGATCCCGACCTGGGCATCAAGGGCGACGGTACGATCATCGATCCCGACGGCACGTTCGTCGATCCCGAAAAGACGACCCGCACCAGCCTTACCTCGGTCTTCGGCCGCGTGGGTTACGACTACGCCGACAAATACTTCATCGAAGGTACGTTCCGCTACGACGGCTCCTCGAAGTTCCGCAGCGACCTCAGGTGGGGTTTCTTCCCTTCGGTATCGGTCGGATGGCGTCTTTCGCAGGAGAACTTCATGACGAGCTACCGCGAGAAGGTCGGCGACCTGAAGATTCGCGGATCATACGGTACGCTGGGTAACCAGTCCGTGGGCGACTACCAATATTTCACCACGTACGACGTCTATTCCAACACTTACGGCTACAACAACGAACCCGTTGCGGGCGCCGGTTTCAAACTGGGAACGGACAACCTCAAATGGGAGGTCTCGAAGACCTTCAACGTCGGTTTCGACGCTTCGTTCTTCCGCAACTCGCTGAGCGTCGGCTTCGACTACTTCAACAAATACACCACGGACATTCTCGTCACGCCGCTGACCCCCAAGATGCTGGGTACCGAGCTGCAGAACTACAACGCCGGCGAGATGCGTACGCAGGGCTGGGAGCTGACCGTCAACTACACGCTGCGCAAGCAGGACTGGACGCACAACTTCGCCCTCAATATCGGCGATTCGTGGAACAAGGTGGTCAAGTACGAGGGCTTCGAGCAGATCAACGGACAGGAGGAGTTCTGGCGCATCATGCGCGAGGGTCTGCCCCTGAACTCCTACTACGGCTATAAGACCGACGGTTATTTCCAGAGTTTCGAGGAGATCAGCAATTCGGCGCTGCCCGTGGGCAAGACCGTGAAACCGGGCGACGTGAAATTCCGCGACCGCAACGGCGACGGCATCATCGACGAGAACGACCGCTACTACCTCGGTAACGCTTTCCCCCGCTATACGTTCGGATTCACCTACAACCTCAAATGGAAGGGACTCGATGTGAACGTGATGCTGCAGGGCGTGTTGAAACGCGACATGATGATCCGCGGCGAGCTGGTCGAGCCGTTCCACTCCAACTACGGCTACACGATGTACGAGCACCAGCTCGACTTCTGGACGCCGACCAACACCGACGCCCGCTGGCCCCGCCTGACGGACATCACGGACGCTTCGAACCAGAACAACTACCGCATGGGCTCCGATATTTACCATTTCAACGGCCGCTACCTGCGCCTGAAGAACCTGACCATCGGTTACACCCTTCCCCAGCGGATCACCAAGAAGATCGGCATGTCGAAACTGCGGGTCTACTTCAGCGGCGAGAACCTGCTGACGTTCAGCGATATTTCGTTCCTCGACCCGGAGGCCTCGGAGTACGGCAACAACATGAACGCCGAAGGCGCCAACTCGGGCCGCATGTACCCCAACCTGCGTTACCTGGGTATGGGTCTCGACATCACTTTCTAACTTCAAAGGGCAAGAGAAATTATGAAAAGAACAATCAAATATATCGTGTCGTGCGTGGCGGGAGTCCTGATGCTCAGCGGCTGCAACTCGCTCGACCAGGCGCCGACCAACAAATTCACGGACGACGGATTCTGGAAATCGCCCGACCGCGCGCAGATGGTGCTGAACATGGCCTACAGCCAGATGTACAGTCACGGTAAAATCTGGGACGACGAGGCCCTGAGCGACAACCTCTACGAGCAGCGCGGCAACCCTTCGTCGCGTGTGATCCGCACGGGACAGGCCACGCCTTCGACCGCTCTGTTCAAGGACGAGTGGAAATGGCTTTTCGAGGGGATCAAGACTTGTAATGTCTTCATGGGCAAGGTCGATCTGGTTCCCAACATGGACGAGGCGCTGAAAGACCGGATGAAATCCGAAATCCGTTTCATCCGCACTTACCTCTATTTCCGCATGACGAATTTCTACGGGGATATTCCTTTCTTCCTGAAGGACGTTACTCTGGAACAGTCGCGTCATCTTTCGCGCACGAAAAAGTCGGAGGTAATTCCGGTGCTGATCGAAGAGCTGGAGACGATTATCCCGATGCTGCCATCGCGCAACCAACTGTCGGGTGACGAGAACGGCAAGATCACCAAAGCTGCGGCAATGGTGCTGCTGGCCCGAATCTATCTCTACGACAATAAGATGGACAAGGTGGCCGAAATTTGCGACAAGCTGATTCACGATCAGGGCACCTACGGTACCTATTCGCTTTTCCAGACTGCTACGAAGAATTTCTCGGCCTACGAGAACCTCTTCACGTCGGCTTACGAGTACAACAGCGAGGTAATCCTCGACTACTCGGCTATGGAGACCGTGAAGCAGTGGAGCACGCTGTACAGCCAGGTGCCCATCAGCTGCGGCGCCAACCTGACGCAGAAGGCTCCCACCCGCGAGTTGGTCGACGACTACCTCAATATCGATGGTACGCTTCCCGCTTCGGGCGATGTGACCTATTCGAACCGGGATCCGCGTCTGACGGCGACCGTGGTCTACAACGGCTTCAAGTGGTACGAACTCCGTACGTCGGAGGAGCCTTCAATCATCAACATCCGATCGGGTCAGGATCAGTTCGGTGAGGCCAACAATACGCCTACGGGCTACTATACCCGTAAATATTACGATCCGGAACATGGTCTGGAACTGAAGATGTGGACGAACATCATCATGATGCGCTATGCCGACGTGCTGTTGATGTATGCCGAGGCCAAACAGGCCATCGGGGAGTTCGATGCAACGGTCTGGGACGAGACGATCAAACCGATCCGCGAGCGTGCCGGATTCCTGGCGAAAGCCTGCGAATATCCTTCGGGTGTGACGGGCGATGCCATGCGCGATCTGATCCGCCGCGAGCGCCGCTGCGAACTGGCACTGGAGGGCTTGCGCTACTACGACCTGTTGCGCTGGGATCTGGCCCGTACGCTGCTCAACGGCCCGGTGATGTCGGCCGCCGAGTTCAACCGTACGATCGACAGCCGCTCCTATTCCGACCGTGACCGCCTTTGGTCGCTGCCGCAGGAGGAAATGGACCTGGTGCCTTCGCTTAAACCCAACAACAGCGGTTATTAATTGTCGAATCTTTTAGCGAAAGAGTAAAATGAAAAACAGTATAAAAATAGTGACGGCGCTCCTGCTTGCCTTTGCGGGCCTCTCCTGCACCGAGAACCTGGATTACGAACCGGGAGGTGTAGGGTCGGTCACGCGCCTGATGGCTCCTGCCGATGAATATTATGTCGAACTGCAAAGCGTTTCGACGGCGAAACTCGATTTCGCGTGGGCACCTGTGCTGGCTGAGGACGGTCAGAATCCGCATTATGAAGTCGTATTCTATAAAAACGCCGGGGGAGGCGATCCCGTGTACCGCGTCGATGCGGGTTATACGACCTCCATTGCTATCTCGCATAAGGAGATTAACCGCGCTGCGGGAGCCGCCGGTGTCGAAACGGGTGCGGACGGCGCCATCTACTGGGCGGTTGTCGCCAGTCGCGGTGTCAATCAATCCCCTGTGACAGTTACGCCCCGCAAGTTGGAACTCAAGCGCCTGCTTGGCTTCAACGTGATCCCGACCGAAGTGTACATTACGGGCGAAGGCTCGGAGGGGGGCAGCGACCTGTCCGCTGCGATCAAGGCACGCTGCAACGCCGAGGGCGAATTCACGCTCTATACGAAGATCGAAGCAGGTAAGGGCTTTACGCTCGTCAGCTCGAAGAGCGGCGAACACACGACCTACACGATCGTGAACGGCATCCTCGACGATCAGAGCACGACGCCGGCTACGGTGGGCGAGACGGCCGTCTACCGGATCAAACTCGACTTCAACATCCGGTCGATCACGTTCTCGAAGGTGAATAAGGTGACCTATAACTTCGCGCCGCGCCGCGAGGATAACCGCGATATGACCTATATCGGCAACGGTTGCTGGAAAATGTACGACTATCCGGTCGTATTCCGCGAGGAGTCCTGGGGCCTCGATCAGCGCTACAACTTCCATCCCTTCTTCGACGGGGAGGAATACGTTTGGTGCGGGAGCCTGGGTAACGACAGCGCTCCCGGCCAGTTGAGCGGGCCGGAGTATGACATTCTCAACGAAGTTCTCTTCGCCGGCGACTGGTACAACCCCAAATTCAAATTCCACAGCGATTTCAACGGCAAGACCGTGGACATCACCGTGAAGATGTCGGGCGACCTGGATCAGTATACGCACGTAATCGACAACATCCGCTAATCTGACTGAACTTATGAAAAACAAACTCAATAAAATTGTCGTTCTCCTGCTCGCTGCCTTCGCATGGGTCGCCTGCACGGAGCATACGGAATACGACGATACGGGTTTCTCGGCGGTCGAGAAACTGCTCTACCCGTCGAACAATGCGGAACTGGAGCTTCTGAACCAGTCTTCGGCGAAGTGCTACTTCGAGTGGCAGGCCGCCCGTCGCGGCACACCGATCTACACGGTGGTATTCTACGCATCGGATCAGAAAACCGAAGTCGGCCGTTATCTGGCCGATAACAACGGTCAGCGCGCCGCCCTGTCGATGCTCCATCCCATGCTTTCGCGCGTGGCTGCCGAGGCGGGTATCGCCGCAGGCATGACCGGCGACCTCTACTGGACGGTGGCTGCCGGACTGGACAATGCCGAGCGTTTGTCGACGGATAAACCTCATAAACTGACCGTAACCCGCTATGCGGCGGCTCTCGACGTGCCTTACAGCCTCTATATCGAGGGCGACGGCACGGAGTATGCCGAGCCGTGCGCCATGAAGAATGTGGGTGACGACCGCTTCGAGATCTTTACCAAACTGAACGGTGATTTCCGCTTCGTCAACCGGGTCGCCGAAGGCAGCCACCGCACGTTCGGTGCCGAGGACGGTGTACTCACCGAAGGCGACGATGCGACGGGTACGGCCGCCGAAGGTGTGTACCATGTCGTCGCCGATTTCGGCACGGGAACCGTGTCGCTGAAGAAAATCGAGGAGGTGTCGCTGCTCCGCGCCGGTGTGGCATACGACGGCGATCCGCTTGCGACGCTGACCTACGCGGGCAAGGGGCTATGGCAGGTCCCGGACTTCACGATCCCGACCGACGGGGATGACCGTTACCGGTTCCGTGCGCGCTTCGCGGACGACAGCTACGAAATCTGGGGTTCCAAAGAAGGAACCGATGCTTCGGCTCCCGCAACGATCAGCGGCGGTTCGTACTTCGATGTCTACATCTTCGACAATCCCGAGAATCTGGGCAGTCCCAATGAATATGCCCGCATCTTCAAGTTCCATCCCCAGCTCAAGGGATTGAAGGTGACCGTCCAGGTCAGCCTTTCGACCGCAGAGGGCTATTCGCACGGTTTCGACCTGGGCTTCGAGGTGGAGGCCATCCCCGTGAAGACATTCAACACCCCGGCTGCCGATGCGAAAATCACGCTTACGACCGTCGAGGCCCCTGCAGAGACCTTCTCCTGGGAGCGTGCCTCGCAGGATGGCAAGATGGAACAACTGACCGTCTATACCGTGGTCTTCTATTCCGACGCTGCCGGTGAGACCGAGATCGCTACGGTGGGAGCCGACAATAAGAATTCGGTGGACATCAAGCACACGGAACTCGACGCCATTGCCGAAAAGGCCGGTGCAGAAGCCGGTGCCGATGCGACCGTTTACTGGAGCATCCGCAACAAGGTGGTGACCGAGACGGCAATGGCTGACGTAGCACCCCGCAAACTGACGCTGACCCGCATCAAGGGCATGCCGACGAACGTCTATCTGACGGGTGCCGCCACGGAATTCGGCAGCGAATACAAGGCGATGCGCAGCCTGGGGGCCAACAAGTTCGAGATATACACCAAACTTACCGCCGGAAAGTACAGCATCACCGACGGCGACAACGCTGCGGCACGCAGGTTCGTCGTGAAGGACGGTTCGATCAGCGAAGGAACGGGTGAGATGACCTGCGACGAGGAGGCTGTTTACCGCATCAACTTCGACTTTGCAGCCGGCACGGCCAAGTTCGAGAAAATCACCGACGTGGAGCTTTACCGCTCGGGTAACAACAATACGCCTATTGCCCAACTTGCCTACAAGGCCAACGGCGTCTGGGAAATCGACGGCTACACCGAACCTGCGAGCGGCGTGGACAACCGCTACCGTTTCAAGGCGAAGGCCGACGGCGTGACCGAGGTCTGGGGTTCGGAGAAGGGGCGCGACGCCGTGGAGGTGGTTCCGCGCCAGCCGGAACATTATTGGATTTATATCCACAAGGACAAGGATGCCGTGGGCGATGCCTGGGGCCGTATCTTCCAGTTCGAGGAGGCTGTGCGCAACGTCGACCTGACCATTCAGGTCATCATGTCGCCCGATGCGGGGGATCACTATACGCACAAACTCATTCGCGGCTATGAGCCCGGAACGCCGGCTCCCGCCGTGACGTCGCTGACGGCTCCAGCCGCCGATGCGTCGCTCGAACTGACCAAAGACGGCGGCAGCGTGACCTTCTCGTGGGTGAAGGCTGACGCCGCGACACCTGCCATCGAACGTGCGACGACGTACAGCCTGGTGTTCTACAAGGATGCCTCCGCCGCGATGGAAGTTCACCGCGTGGAGTGCAACAAGGAGGTTTCCGCCGCGCTTTCGCAGGGCGACCTGGAGACGGTGGCCGGTAAGGCCGGAATCGCTTCTGAGAGCACCGGGGATGTGTACTGGGGCGTGGAAACCCGCCTCTCGACCCAGACCACGAAAAGCTCGGAGTGCCGCAAGCTGACGCTGACGCGCATCAAGGGTATTCCCGAAGCGCTTTATATCAAGGGCGACGCTACGGAGTACGGCAGTGAACAAAAAGCCCTGAAAAACCTGGGCGGCGGTAAGTTCGAAATTTACACCAAACTCAAAGCCGGGAAATACAGTTTTACCAACGGAGCGCGCAACTTCGTGATCTCGGGCGGCGCGATTGCCGAAGGTGCCGAAATGACGACTACGGAAGAGGCGATTTACCGCATTTCGTTCGACTTCTCGGCCGAAACCGCTAAGATGGAGAAAATCACCGACGTGAAATACGACTTCAAGATGAGCGGCCATGTCGTGATGCTCGACTACCAGGGAGACGGTGTCTGGGGCAAGAACAATTTCTCGGCGACCAACGGCGGCAACGACACCCGTTTCTACCTGTACATGAGTTTCGACGGCAACAGGATGCGCTGGGGCAATCAGCGGCCCGATTACAGCGGTGCCGACCCCGGTTCCTTCTCCGCCGAGGGCGACAGCAACTTCCGCGTTTACCTGATGCAGGAGCCTTCGGACGAGTGGAGCTACTACTTCAAATTCCCAGGTTCGTACCGGGGTACGCAGAATACGGTTTCCGTAAAACTCAATCTGAACAGCAGTGTCGCGGACTATTATACGTACGTGACCGACCAGACGATATTCTAAGCGATAAAACCGGCCGGGAGAGCGCCTGTTCGCTCGCGCCCTTCCGGCTGATAAACGAGACAGACTTATGAAAAAATATATTTTTGCACTTACGGCGGCAGCGGCTCTGCTCACCGCCTGCGAGGTGGACGACGTCTACTACGGCAAGAAGGTCGATCCCGACCCCGAGGCTTACTTGGCCACGCCCTACAAGATCGACTGGGCCGCCGCCGCCGACAGTACGACTTACGTGCTGACCCACCGGTTTATGGATCAGACCCGGTGTACCTTCTGGAATACGGAGGAAGACCGTCTGCAGAATTCGGGTAACAGCTATTGGCCCCAGGCTCACGCGATGGACGTGGTGGTCGACGCCTACCTGCGCGTGAAGGACACCGACGCGGAACGCAAGGCCGAGTACGAACGGTACATGACCAACTGGCACAGGAACAAGGCCAACAACTGGGCCGGCAGCGGCTGGCGCGGCACGGCGGGCTTCGGCAATGAGTTCACCGACGACTCGGAGTGGATCATCCTGACGCTGATCCGCATGTTCGAGGCTACGGGCGAGCAGAAATATCTCGCCGATGCGATTACGACCTACAAGGAGACCGTGATTTCGCGCTGGACCTACGACGAGAATGGCGGAGGAGTGCGCTGGTGCATGACCCGGGACAACAGCAAGAACGCCTGCTCGAACGGCCCGGCCGTCATTATCGCTGCGAAACTTTACCGCCTGACGCAGGACGAGCAGTATCTGGCCGACGCGATCAAGATTTACAACTGGCTCAGCAGTACGCTTTTCAACGCCGAGACCGGTGCCGTGGCGGACAATATGGCCGGCGGTGTGATCAACGGTGGTGCTCTGAGCTACAACCAGGGAACCTTCCTGGGCGGAGCGCACTGCCTTTACCAGATCACGGGTGACAAGAAGTACCTGCGCGACGCGCTGCTGGCGGCCGATTACAATATGTCTTCGGCCATGACCGTCGACGGCATCATGCGTAACGAAGGCACGGGCGACAATGCGCTTTTCAAGGGAATCTTCATCCGCTATGCGACATTGCTGGCCAACGACACGGCGGTGGACGCCGCCAAACGCCGCGAGATTTCCAACTTCATTACCTACAACGCCAACACCTGCTGGACGAAGGGAATCAACAAGGCCAGCGACGACTGGAGTCTCTTCTTCGGCGGTCTGTGGAGCGAGGTGCGCACCGATTACGGCGGTTCGCTTAACGAGCAGATCAGCGCTTCGACGTTGATCGAAGCGATGAATGTCCTGAAACGTTAAAGTAACACGTATACGCATAAATACGGGAGGAAGCGGCTGTCCGCTTCCTCCCGTTTATTTTCCGGGAGCGAATGGTTCCGGATGTATGTTACCGGTCGGTCACATCGGAAAAAGTAGGGCATCGACCGGCAACCTGCTGAACGCTTCGCCGGTCTGTTCTGCGGCGGCTGTCCGGCCAGGGCTCGTTTCCGAGGATGAGATCCGGGTATTCGATAATCGTTCCGCAGATTATGTCATCCGTTCTTGCGTGCCGAAAGCCCGGTTGCGGCTTGCGTTCTGCGTTTTTGCTTTTCACGTCGGCTATTTACCGCCGGTCACGCCGATGACCTGTGCCGTGATGAAACTCGACTCGTCCGAGGCGAGGAAAACGTAGAGCGGAGCGACTTCGACCGGTTGTCCGGAGCGTCCCAGAGGCGTGCTCTGCCCGAATTCCGGAATGTCTTCCGGGAACTGGCCGCCCGTGACCTGAAGTGCCGTCCAGATCGGGCCGGGTGCCACCGAGTTGACGCGGATGCCTTTCGGGGCGAGCTGTTTGGCCAACGCCCGGGTGAAACCCACGATGGCGCTTTTGGTCGCGGCATAATCCAGCAGATGAGGATTCGGCTCGAAAGCCTCGATTGACGAGGTGGTGATGATCGAAGCGCCCTCGGGCATGAGCGGTATCGCTTCTTGGGCCATCCAGTACATGGCGAACAGGTTCGTTTCGAAGGTATGGCGGAGTTGTTCGGTGCTGAGTGCTCCGATCTCATGCACGGCGGTTTGCGTGCCTGCATTGAGCACCAGAATGTCGAGTCCGCCGAGCCGGTCGGCTGCCTTGCGGACGACTTCGCGGCAGGTCTGCTCGCGGCTCAGGTCACCCGGAAGTCGGATGAGCCTGCCGTTGTGTTTTTCGATGTCGCGGCTGAGCGTCGCGGCATCCTGCTCTTCTGCTTCGAGGTAATTGATCGCCACATCCGCTCCTTCGCGCGAGTAGGCGATGGCGACGGCACGTCCGATTCCCGAATCCCCGCCCGTAATCAGTGCTTTGCGTCCCTTCAGACGTCCCAGACCGCGATAGCTCTGCTCGCCCGTATCGGGACGCGGCTTCATTTTCTCGTCGAGGCCCGGTGCCGGCTGCTGCTGCCGGGGATAATCCTCCGTATAATAGGCGTCACGCGGATTTTCCAGCGTGGTTTGATCGTTCTTTTTCATGGTCCGAAAGTTGCGTTTCCGGACTGAAATACAAAATTCAGACCAAATAGCCGCACGAAAAGGTGTTCACGTCGGCTTGCCGGACGACGTTTCGTTGCAGCGGATGATGACGTACGCATTGTTCCGTCCGAATATTTTCCGGACTGTTCCTCAGGAAGTGCTCTTCCCGAACCGCTCTCCTTAAGCCGCTCTTCCTGCTCGTTCTTCCAGTACCGCTCTTTGCGTGCGCGCTGCCCGGAACGATGACCGTGCCCGGACGGCGGTCTTCGGAAGTGGCTGTAAAATGACAGTCCCAGACTCTCTGAGAGTCCGGGACTGTGCCTGTTTGCGGATCGGTTTTCGGCAACTAAGCCGTATTTGCATTCGCTCCGCCCGCCATACCGTTGTCGTCCGGGGTCGTGTCATCGTCCGGTTCCCGGCCCTCGCCGACCGCTTCGTGCAGCAGGGAGAGTTTCTGCTTGCGGTAGACTTTGGGCGTGCAGCCGTACTTGGCGGCGAAGCATTTGAAGAAGGTGCCCCGGTTGACGAAGCCTGCCTTGTAGATGATCTCGTCGATCGAGAGTTTGGTGGTCGTCAGCAGCTGCTCGGCCTTCGAGAGCCGGTACTCCTTGATGATGTGTGTCGGGGTCTGGTTGAGGATTCCCTCCAGCCGCCGGTAGAGGTTGCGGATGCTGACGCCCATTTCGTCGGCGATGAAGCGCGTCGAAATCTCCGTATTGGAGATATTGTCGTTGATGATGCGCAGCATCCGGTCGATGAACTCCTTGTCGTCCTGGTGGAGCATCCGTCCGTCCGAAAGCTCGAAGGCACTGATCGACGATTTGTAGTAGTCCTTGAGCGAGCGGTTGCGCTTGAGAAGCTGTTCGGCAACCGCTTTCAGGTACTCGACGTTGAAGGGCAGCGTCAGGCAGATGTCGGCGCCCGACTCCACGCCCTTGATGCGTTCGTCGACCTGCTGTGCCGTGGAGAGCAGGATGACGGGGATGTGCGACGTGAGTTTGCTCTGCTTGATGAACTGGATCAGTTCCAGGCACTCCGACTGCTGCGAAAGGGCGCCGCAGACGACGATGTCGGGGTGCATCTGTTTGAGCAGCTCGGTCATGGCGTCCATGTCGGCCGGCATCTTGATGTTGTAGTCCTGAGCGAAGAGGTCGGCCACGAAGTTCATGATCTCGGGGTTGTCGTTCATGATGAACATGGTCTGGCGGCGCTTGTCGAATTCGTATTCGCGGCGGGGCTGCTCGCGTGCCGGGAGGCGGAAGGTCGCCGGCGTGTCGATGGGAACGATCGCACCCTCCGCCGGAGCCGCCGTTCCGTCCGCCGTTTCGGTGAGGTTCAGACGCGGCAGCCGCACGGTAAAGGTCGTCAGGGCATTGGGCGTGCTTTCCACGCTGATGTCGCCGCCCATCCTGAGTGCAATGCTGTGGCAGATGGCCAGGCGCAGGTCGCCCTGGAACGAGAGTCCCTGCTCGCTCTTCTTCTCGAAGTAATCCAGCACGCGGTAGCGGTCGAAAATCGCCGCAATGTCCTCGAGGTTGACGCCCACGCTGTTGTTGGCCACGTCGATGAGCAGTTCCCCGCCCTCGTTGCGGATCGTGAAGCGCACCGAACCGTTGTAGGGCGTGTGTTTGAAGGCATTGGCCAGCAGCGTGTTGAGAATCGTCGACAGACCCTCGCGGTCGGTCGGCCATACCAGGTTAGGCTCGATATCGAAATTGCACAGGATGCTGTTGTGCCCGGCGTAGTCGGTGAATGTTTCGGCGATGCCGGCGCTCAGTTCCGAGACGGGCACCAGTTCGACGTTGTCGTTGCGGTCGATGTCGCGCATGCCACGGAATTCGCGGAGCATGTAGATCAGGTCGTGCAGCTTGACGACGTTCTGCCGGATGGTCTCCGCATGGCGCCGGACGTAGGGATCGGAATTCGGGTACCCGATAATCTGCTGGCAGGGACCGGAGATCATCGTCAGCGGAACGGTCAGTTCCTGGGTGATGTTGGAGAAGAAGCGCATCTTCGATTCGTAAACCTCCTCCTTGCGGCGCAGTTCCAGTTTCTGATGGCGCGCCGCCCGCCGCTGGCGGTAGCGCAGCGTATAGTGGCGTATAAGTGCGCCTGTACACAGCACGGCGAGCAGCACGTAGAGGCATTGCGCCAGGACGGTGCCGTACCAGGGAGGCCGTATGTGGATCGGCAGCGTGTAGACCGCGCTTTCCTTGCCCGTGATGTTGTTGCGGTAGCGGACGTTGAGCCGGTAGCGGCCGGGCGGAAGATCGGTGAACGTGAGCCGGCCGCTGCCGGCGACCCATTGTTCGTCGAATCCTTCCAACTGGCTGAAATAGGTATAGTTGCTGCCGTCGATGTAGTCCAGTGCCGACACGGTGAGCGAGTAGATGCGCTGTCCGTGGGAGAGGGTGAGTACGCCATGGTCGGAGAGGAGGCTCCCGACGTTGAAGATGTCGTCGTTGATATGGATGTCGCGGAACCGCACGGGCGGGTCATAGGCAGTCACCTCGTAGGGTGTTTGCTGGACGGTGACTACGCCGTTGATGCCCCCGAAGAACAGCACGCCCGTGCGCGGGTCGGCGAAGAAGGCTCCGTCGCTGTATTCGATCGTGTTGAGTCCGTACGAATAGCCGTAGGTCACGACGTTCCCGTTACGGGGCGAGAAGCGCACCAACCCCCGGTTGGTGCTGAGCCAGAGGTTCCGTTTGCCGTCCTCGAGGATGCCGTGTACGGTGTTGTGCGTGGCGTAAACCGTGGAATCGCTGTCCAGAGGGATCAGTCCGCCGCTCGTGCCGAACCAAATCCGTCCGTCGCGGCCCCGGTGCACGGCGAAGATGTCGTTGGCGATGGCGCTGCGTCCCCGGTCGAATTTCAACACTTCGCTTCTTCCCGAGCGCATGTTATGGCGTACGGCGCCCCCGCCCCGGTTGCCGAACCAGATGATCGAGTCGTTCTGCGGATAGAGGGCGAAGAAAAAGTTTTTGATCTCCAGTTCCTCGTTGAAATGCAGGCGCTTCATGCTGCGGATTTCGGGGCGGTCGTCGGAGCCTCCGATTTCGAGCCGGTATACGCCGCTGCCCACCGTCGCGGCCCAGAGCGTTGTAGGGTCGCTCTCCCAAAGTCCGTGAACGAATTTGAGCGTTCCTCCTTCCGGGGCTTCGAGGCTGCGGACCCTGCGGTCGCGGTAGGAGTAGTAGTTAAGCCCATTGCCGTCGCCTCCGATCCACAGCAGGTTGCGCCGGCTCCGGGCGAAAGCATAGACCGAGTTGTCCAGCAGCGCGCTGCCCGCCGAGGTGATCTGCTCCGTATTGCCGGTATCGAACTGCTTGTCCGCATAGAAGTTGCGGATGCGAAGGATGCCTTCGCCTTTGGTGCCGATCCAGAGCGTTCCCTCGTCGTCGAGTGTCAAAGCGCGGGCCGGTTTGGAGAGGTTGTAGGGCAGGTCGTTATAGGTGATCGAGCGAAAAGCCACGTCGCTGCGCGTATGCTGGTAAAGCCCCCGGCCGTCGGTGCCGATCCAGACGATCTCCTGCCGGGCGTCCTTGAGCAGCGAGAAGACACCGCATGGGATGTTGATCTGTTCGGTGACATATTTTTCGGGGCTTTCGGGGATGGTTTTCAGCCGGATGGCCCCGTTGGTATAGAACGAGACCAGATAGTCGTCGCCGTCGCGGATGATGCTCGACACGTTGCCCCGTCCCGCGAGTTCCCTGCGCAATTCCTTGATATAGATTAGTTGCCGGGTATGCACATCCACTTCGAATAGTGTCTGGTGCGAGTCGATCAGGTAGAGATGTTCTCCGTCGGCAAAGGCGTACTCGGGCCGGGAGCCGTGCCCGATGGATTTGCTGATTCCGAACTCGGGGTCGCCGCTGTTGTGGCTGAAGACGACCGGAATGCAGAGCACGTCATCGCGGGTGCAAATCCATAGATTGTCCTTGTCGTCGAGAAGCATTGCCAGCACCTCGTCGTAGGTGACCTTGTAAGGGAAATCCGCCTCGGCGAAGCGGCGTGTTCCGGGATCGTAATACCAGAACCGGTTGTCCTGCGTGAGTACCAGTACTTCGGTACTGCGCCGGGTGACGATCCTGTACATGCCCTGGAACCGGGAGTGGTGTTCGACGCTCTTGTCTCCGGGGTCGAACAGGTCGAGTCCGTAGTTGGTGCGGATCCAGAAAAGCGAATCGCGCGTGACGGCGATCTGTTCGATGAGGTTGCCGGAAAGGCTCGCGTTTTTCTGCCATTCGCCCGGGAAGAGCCGCATTCGTTCGCCGTCCCACAGGTTCAGTCCGTCGCAGGTGCCGATCCAGAGATAGCCGTATTTGTCCTGGCAGAGCGAGAGGACGGCATTGTTCGAGATGCCTTCGCGGCTGGAGATCTGCCGCAGGTTGGTGCCGGAGGCCGTTCCGGCTACGGCGGCGAGCAGCAGAAACACATAAAAACGCAGTTTCATTGGTTTGGTTCGGTCAGGTGGAAATGAGGTTGGTATTCGTTTATGCAATATTACGAAAATTTGTACATTTTCTGAAAAAATTCGGGCATAAAAACATACATTTGCTGTACTATTTTAAGCCGTTAGTCCGTTTTCTGAAAATAAACAGGGGAAAACAGGCTGAAAACCGGCTGTTTTTGCCACTTGGCACGGATGTGTACTATTTGTACAGATTTACGGACTGTCCGAATGCGTTTGTTCCCTAATTTTGTTTTCGAAAAACCTGAAACCACAACCGAACCATGAAGAAAATCCTGTTGCTCGTCCTGTTATTCGCCGCCGGAAGTGCGGCACGCGCGGAGCGTCCCGGCGACTGGGCCGGCTACGGCCGCTATGCCGCGCAGAATGCCGAAGTCACCGGGCCGGTCGAAGTCGTTTTCATGGGCAATTCGATCACCGATTTCTGGATCGCCAACGATCCCGCCTTTTTCGCCCGCAACGGCTTCCTCGACCGGGGCATCAGCGGCCAGACCACGATGCAGATGCTCGCCCGCTTCCGCCAGGACGTCATCGGCCTGCGCCCCAAAGCGGTAGTGATCCTGGCCGGCATCAACGACATCGCGCAGAATCAAGGTCCGATTTCGTTGGAAAATACCTTCGGCAACATCGTTTCGATGTGCGAACTGGCGCAGTCGAACCGCATCCGCGTGGTGCTGTGCTCCCTGCTTCCGTGCGACCGTTGTTCGTGGCGGCCCGACGTCGAACCGGCGCCGCTGGTCGCACGCCTGAACGGGATGTTGAAAGCCTATGCGGCTGAAAACAGGATTGCCTACGTCGACTATTATGCGGCTTTCGCTAATGCGAACGGCGGTCTGGACGCGGATTTTTCCAAAGACGGCTGTCACCCGACCCTTTATGGCTATACGCGGATGGAGCCGCTCGTGGCGGAGGGGATCAACAAGGCGCTGCGCACCAAAAAGGCCCGTTATGTGACTCCCGTGCCGCAGCAATGACCGGTGCTGCAAAACAAAGGTTCCGATTCCCGGATTTCGGTTTTTACTTTCACCTTTCACTTGTTTCGTCAGACAACCAACTTAAAATCCATACCCGTATGAAAAAAACATTCCTGCTTACGATTCTTACGCTCGCCTGCGTCGTGTCGGCGTGCCGGGGCGGCGACGACCGCAGCGCCCGTAATCTGGAGCGCGCCGAGGCCACGATGGCCGCCGTCTATGACTGCTACGGCGTGGAGGGCACGTGCCTGCTGCGCGAGAACTATCCCTTCAACGACACTTACCGCGCTGGCTATCTGGCCTCCGAGGAGCAGGCGCAGCCCAATCCCTACTCCTACCTGTGGCCCTTCTCCGGCACGCTTTCGGCCGCCAACACGATCCTGGAGGCGAATCCCGCCTACCGTGCGACGCTCGACGAGCAGGTGCTGCCCGGCCTGGCTGAGTACCTCGACACGCTGCGGATGCCGGCGGCCTACTCCTCCTATGTGAATTCTGCCCCTGCCTCCGACCGTTTTTACGACGACAACGTGTGGCTGGGCATCGACTTCTGCGACATTTACGCCGCGACGGGCGATAAAAAGTATCTGGATGAAGCCGAGATGATCTGGAAATTCATCGAGAGCGGCACGGACGACGTGCTGGGCGGCGGCATCTACTGGTGCGAGCAGAAGAAACATTCGAAAAACACCTGCTCCAATGCGCCCGGAGCGGTCTACGCCCTCAAACTCTACGCCGCGACGGGCGATCAGCGCTACCTCGAACAGGGCCGTGCGCTCTACGACTGGACCAAGCGGACGCTGATGGACCCCGAGGACGGGCTTTATTTCGACAACATGAACCTCGAAGGGCGGATCGGCCGCGCGAAGTTCGCCTACAACAGCGGACAAATGGTGCAGGCCGGGGCGCTTCTCTATAACGCAACAGGTGACGAATCGTATTTGAAGGATGCGCAGCGCACGGCTGCCGCCTGCCACGAAGCCTTCTTCGAAGATTTTGCGCCCGAGGGCGGCACGCCGTTCCGCATCCTGCGCAAAGGCAACGTGTGGTTCACCGCCGTGATGGTGCGCGGCCTGGCGGAACTGTACGCCATCGACGGCAATGCGGTTTACCTCGACGATGTGCAACGGAGCCTGGACTACGCCTGGGAGCATGCCCGCGATGAGAAAGGGCTGTTCCAAACCGATTTCACGGGTGCTGACAAGCAGGCCGAGAAGTGGCTGCTCACCCAGGGCGCGATGGCCGAGATGTACGGCCGCATGGGCGCTGTGAATATTTAATCCGAAAAGCTCGCTGTATGAAGATTCTCAGCCGACTGGCTTTGCTGCTGCTGACTGCGGTGCCGGCGGTGCAGGCACATGCCGGAAAACTGCCGACCCGGCCCTTCCCGAAGCCCGAAAAAGACCTTTACGCTGCGTTCCGCGCACCCGACAACCGCTACCGGCCCTATGTGCGCTGGTGGTGGAACGGCAGCCGCGTGACGGCCGGCGAGATCGAGCGCGAACTGGACCTGCTGCACGGCGCGGGCATCGGCGGCGTGGAGATCAACACGATCAGCTTCCCCGACCGGACCGACTCGGTGGGCTGCGCCGCGCTGCCGTGGCTGAGCGACGAGTGGATCCGCATGGTCAAGGTGGCCGCCGACGGCTGCCGCGAGCGCGGCATGGCGTGCGACATCATCGTCGGTTCGGGCTGGCCCTTCGGCGCGGAGTTCCTGAGCCGGGACGAACAAATCCGGCAGCTTTTTCCCGTGACGATCGACCTCGAAGGCGGCAAAACTTTTACGGTCGCCCGGGAGGAGCTTCTCCGGCTTGCGGTACCCCCGATCATGAACGCCGCCGCCGATCCTGCTAAAAAACTGCTCTACCTGCGCCTGATGCCCAAGCGGATCGACCGGTTTGCGGAAGGGATTTCCTACGACGCGCTTGCCGCGAAGGAGCGGATCGAGATTCCCGTGCCCGAAGGTGAGCATGTGCTCTATGCCTTTGTCGAACTGACGGGCTACATGAATGTGCTGGAGGGCGCTCCCGGCGCCCGGGGACCTGTGGTCAACCACCTCGATGGCCGTGCTGTGGAGCGCTACCTCGACCGGTTTTCCGACAGGATGCGTTTCGCCAGCGGCGAGCTGAAGGGGAAGATCCGGGCGGCGTTCTGCGACAGCTTCGAACTGGAGGGCGCCAACTGGGATGCGCGGATGATGGCCGAGTTCGAAAAACGCATGGGTTATTCGCTCTCGCCCTACCTGCCGTATGTGATCCGCAGGGTGGGCGCGATGGGCGAGCCGGTGCGCGAACCCTATGGCTCGCAGTTCTCGCAGGAAATCCGCGACGAAGTGATCGCCCGTGTGCGGCACGACTTCGAGCAGGTGCAGACGGAACTCTTTCAGGAGAATTTCATCGACGTCTATAACAAATGGTGCCGCCGCAACGGGTTGAAATCCCGCATTCAGGCCTATGGCCGTCAGCTTCACCCCGTCGAATCGGCCATGCGGATCGATATTCCGGAAAACGAGTCGTGGATTCACGACCACATCGGCCGCAGGCTCGATTTTAATTCCTATCTTTGCGGACGCGGTTACAGCATGGTCAACAAGGCCGTGACGTCGGGTGCCCTGCTCGCGGGAAAGAACGTGGTGAGCTGCGAGGAGCAGACCAACGTGGGCAACATTTTCCAGACCTCGCTCGAAGAGGTGAAACTCACGGGCGACCGCAGCAACCTCTCGGGCGTGAACCACTCGATCCTGCACGGCTTCAATTACAGCCCGCCGCAGGAGGATTTTCTCGGCTGGATCAAGTTCGGCACCTTCTTCAGCGAGAAGAACACCTGGTGGCCCTTCCTGCCCCGATGGATCGACTACAAGGCGCGCATTTCGGCCGTGCTGCAGAACAGCGTGCCGCAGGCCGACATCGCGGTGCTGCCGCCCTACGAAGACCTATGGTCGAACGAGGGACAGCAGCGCGACCCCTATCCGGGCGTCACCTATCCCGATTATGCCAATGACCTGTGGGAAGCCGTCCACCAGAGCGGCAACGGGTGCGACTACGTGACGGAGAACGTGATCCGGCAGGCCACGGTGCGTGGCGGCGAACTGCGGTTCGGTCCCCGGTCGTACAAAACCCTGCTGCTGATGGAGGTCGAAAGCCTCGATCCGGCGACGGCGGCGCAAATCGCCCGCTTCGTCGAGCGGGGCGGCCGCGTGATCTGCCTGGGTAAGCTGCCGCACAAAAGCGCGGGGCTGAAGGACGCCGCCGCGCGCGGCGCGCAGGTGCGGGCGACGGTGGCGAAACTGCGCCGCGATTACCCCGAACGATTCCTGAGCGTAGAGAGTCCCGCAGCGCCGCTCCTCGATTGGTACCTCGGCCTGCAGGAGCAGTACGGCCTGACGCCCTATGTGCGGATCGCCAACCCCGATCCGTTCCTGATGGGAAATTATTACAAATCTGGTGAACGGGACATTTACTTCCTGGTCAACTCGTCCATCGACCGCCGGCAGCGGACCGTCCTCGAATTCCCCGCCGCCGTGGCCGCTAAGCAGGTGTGGCTGTGGGATGCCGAGACGGGCGAACGCTACCGCCTCGCGCTTGCGGACGGACAGCTCGACCTCGACTTCGGCCCCGCCGAATCGAAACTGATCGTCTTCGACGACGTGCGCGGGGGCGACCCCCTGCCGGCGAAGGCTGATGACGGAACGTCCCGAAAGGCCCTCGACGGACTGTGGCATGTGAAGGCCGCACATCATGTGGACAAGACCGTGCGGGAGTTCGACATCGACCGTCTGACGGATTTCCACACGCTGCCCTTCCCGTGGCTCAACAGCTTCGCCGGGACGCTCGACTATACGCAGACGGTGCGCCTCGACGACCCGTCGTCGGTCGGAACGCTCGACGCGGGGCGGACGTATAACGGTGTGACGGAGCTTATCGTCAACGGGCAGTGCGTGGGCGTGAAGTGGTACGGCGACCGCACGTTCGATGTCCGGGGACGTTTCCGGGCCGGAGATAACACCGTGACGATCCGGGTGACGACCACGCTGGGCGACTACGTGAAGTCCCGCACGGCCGACACGCCTACCGCTGCGCGCTGGGACTGGGCACTAAGACTGAACAAGGAACTCGGCCTTGCGGGGCCAGTGACGCTTTATTAATTTGAATAACAACTCCTTTAAATTACTATTTTATCCAATGAAAAAAATCACTTCGATCGCGCTGCTCGGCCTCGTGGCGGCAGCTGTTTTGACCGTAGAAAATGTTTCGGCCGGTGTTTCGGCGGCGAGGGCGGACAAGGCCCCCAAAGCCCGCGTGGCCAAGACCACAGCCCCGGAGCAGTACAAACCCACCAACCGTCCGGCCGAAGCCGACCGGCTTTTCCGGTCGCAGGCCGTGGAGGACGAAATCGTGCGAATCAACAAGGCGCTGACCAACCGCAAGCTGGCCTGGATGTTCCAGAACTGCTTCCCCAACACGCTCGACACGACGGTGCATTTCCGCAAGGACGGCGACGGAATGGATGACACGTTCGTCTACACGGGCGACATCCATGCCATGTGGCTCCGCGACTCGGGCGCCCAGGTGTGGCCCTACGTGCAGCTGGCCGGACGGGACGAGGCGCTGCGGCGGATGCTGGCGGGTGTGATCAACCGCCAGTTCAAGTGCCTGATTCTCGACCCTTACGCCAATGCGTTCAACGACGGCCCGACGGGCGGCGAGTGGATGTCGGACGGCACGGACATGATCCCCGAGGTGCATGAGCGTAAGTGGGAGATCGACTCGCACTGCTATCCCATCCGCCTGGCCCACCACTACTGGAAAACCACTGGCGACACGAGCGTCTTCGGCGACAACTGGCTGAAAGCCATGCGCAACGTGCTGAAAACCCTGCGCGAGCAGCAGCGCAAGGAGGGCGTGGGACCCTATGTTTTCCTGCGGGTCACCGACCGCCAGCTCGACACCAAGTGCTGCAAGGGCTACGGTAATCCGGTGAACCCCGTGGGGCTGATCGTCTCGTCGTTCCGCCCGTCGGACGACGCCACTACCTTCGATTTCCTGGTCCCCTCGAACTTTTTCGCCGTCACTTCGCTGCGCAAGGCCGCCGAGATCCTGACCGAGGTGAACGACAACCCCGAAATGGCCGCCGAGTGTACGGCGCTGGCCGATGAGGTGGAGGCGGCGCTGAAGAAATATGCCACCTTCGAGCACCCCGAATTCGGGACGATCTACGCCTTCGAGGTGGACGGCTTCGGCAACAAATACCTGATGGACGACGCCAACGTCCCGAGCCTGCTGGCCATGCCCTACTTGGGTGATGTGGATGTCGACGATCCGGTGTACCAAAACACGCGCCGCTTCGTGTGGAGCGAGTCGAACCCCTACTTCTTCAAGGGCACGGCCGGCGAAGGCATCGGCGGCCCGCATATCGGCTACGACATGGCCTGGCCTATGAGCATCATGATGAAGGCCTTCACTTCGACCGACGACGCCGAAATCAAGCGCTGCATCGAGATGCTGCTCACGACCGACGCCGGCACGGGATTCATGCACGAGTCGTTCCACGTCGACGACCCCACGAATTTCACCCGCGAATGGTTCGCCTGGCAGAACACGCTGTTCGGCGAGTTGATCCTCAAGCTGGTCAACGAGGGCAAAATCGACCTGCTGAATTCAATTACCGTAGAATAACGACCGAAAACTTGCGGGGCGCGGTTTGGCTGCGCCCCGTTTTTTTATCACTTGACCGATGAAAAAACTACTTCTTCTGCTCTGTGCGCTCCCGCTGTGGGGCTTTGCCGGAGCCAAAACCTATGAAATCGCGTCACCCGGCGGCAACCTCCGCCTCCGGGTCGATGTGGGCAGCGACATCCGTTACGCGCTCGCGGAGGGCGACGTGCCGCTGCTGGAAAACTGCGTGCTGGCGCTGGAAACCACCGACGGGACGCTGGGTGCCGCGCCCCGCCTGCGGGGTGTGAAACGCGGAGCGGTCGACCGCTCCGTCCGCCGCGAGCATCCGACCAAGAACGCCGAGGTGCGCGACCGCTACGCGTGGCTGACGCTTCGCTTCGGGGGCGATTACGACGTGGAGTTCCGCCTTTACGACAACGGCGCCGCCTACCGCTTCGTCACGGCCCGCAAGGGCACCCTGACGGTGGTGAACGAACGCTTCGCCCCCTGCTTCGCGGGCGATTGCACGGCGCTGCTGTCCCAGGTCGGGGGCTTCCGCACGATGTGCGAGGAGCCTTATTCGCCGGTGAGAACCACGGAATACGGCCCCGGCGACCGGATGAGTTACCTGCCCGTACTGGTCGAAGTGCCCGGCGGTCGCAAGCTGCTTTTTGCGGAGTCCGACGTGCGCGACTATCCCTGCATGTTCGTGAAGGGAAGCGGCGCGAACGGCTTCGAGGCGTGCTTCCCGCGTGTTCCGGCCCGCTATGCCGACGACGGCGACCGCAGTCTGAAGATCGTGGAGGAGGAGCCGTATATTGCGCTTACGAAGGGTACGCGGGCGTTTCCCTGGCGCATCGTGGGGGTTGCTTCCGAGGACGGGGAGCTGCTCGAAAACGAACTGGTCTACCTGCTGGCCGAACCCAGCGTGCCGGGCGATTTCGGTTGGGTGAAACCCGGACAGGTGAGCTGGGACTGGTGGAACGGCATGCGTCTCACGGGCGTCGACTTCCGTGCCGGGCGCAACACCGAATCCTACCGTTACTACATCGATTTCGCCGCGAAATACGGCATCCCCTATATCATCATGGACGAGGGGTGGTCGGCCTCTACGCGCGACGTGCTGCACCCCAATCCCGACCTCGACCTGCAGGAACTGATCGCCTACGGCCGGGAGCGCGACGTGCGAATCGTGCTGTGGCTCACGTGGCTGGCGGTCGAAAAGGATATGGAACGCATCTTCGCCACCTTTGCCGACTGGGGCATCGCGGGCATGAAGATCGACTTCATGGATCGCAGCGACCAGTGGATGGTCAACTATTACGAACGGGTGATGAAGTCCGCCGCCGCACACAGGCTCTTCGTCGACATGCACGGCTCCTATACGCCCAAAGGGCTCTACCGCACCTACCCGAATCTGCTCTCCTACGAGGGGGTACTGGGGCTGGAGCAGGGCGGACGCTGCAAACCCGCGAACAGCAACTACCTGCCCTTCGTCCGCAACGCCGTCGGCCCGATGGACTTCACACCCGGCTCGATGTTCTCGGCCCAGCCCGAGGAAAACCGTTCGACGGGTGCCAATCCGATGGGTTGCGGCACACGCGCCTACCAGATGGCCCTCTACGTGGTTTTCGAAAGCCCGCTGCAGATGCTTTCCGACAACCCGGTGCTCTACGAGCGCGAGGCGCCCTGCACGGAGTTTATCGCTTCGGTACCCACCACGTGGGACGAGCTGCGCGTGCTGCGCGCCCGGTGCGGGCATGAGGTCCTCGTGGCGCGGCGCAAGGGTGCGAAGTGGTTTCTGGGCGGTATCGCGGCCGAAGGAGGCTACAAGACCGATCTCGCGCTGGATTTCCTGCCTGCGGGAAAGACCTTTACGCTCACTTCGTTCGAGGACGGCGTGAATGCCGACCTACAGGCAGTGGATTACCGCAAGCGTGTGCGTACGGTCACCTCCGAGAGCGTGATCCCGGTCGAAATGGTGCGCAACGGCGGCTGGGCAGGGGTGATTGAATAAGAATTCAAAATTCAGAATTCATAATTATAAATCGGGTTGTGCCGAACCCTTGCGATATCTCGACAGGCGGCACGATGACCGAAAAACCTTTGTTTTCTATAAAATTAAAATTCAAGGAGTTTTCCCGATCGGGTAAACTCCTTGAATTTTTTATTCGGGGTGGTCTCTTTTCGCGTATTTCCGGCAGCTCGACCCGCAGTCAATCATTTTGGCTTGCGTCAATGGCTGGTCTGTCCTTTGGTTAACCGGTTCGGCTTGCCGTTTTCAACCCCTTCCACCTATTTGCGGCGCCGGATGCGGGGTCTGCGCCCGGGATCTTCCTGCGTATGCTGCGGCATGCCGCACAGGAGGATTTCGAAATCGAGCTGGCGTTTGCGCAGGTCGGCGCGCTTGATGCGCACGCGCACGGCGTCGCCCAGCGTGAAGCGGCGGCCCGTCGAGCGGCCTACGATCTCGTAGCGCTGCTCGTCGAAGGCGAAGAAGTCGCCCTCGATGTCGCGCAGGAACGACATGCCCTCGATGTGGGTTTCGTCCAGCTCGACGTAGATGCCCCACTCGGTGAGGCCCGAGACGTGACCGTCGAACTCTTCGCCCAGATGTTCCTGCATGAATTCGACCATCTTGTACTTGATCGAGGCCCGTTCGGCCTCCGCCGCGATCACTTCGCGCTCCGAGGAGCGGACGCAAAGCCCTTCGAGCGTCGCCTTGTCGGCCGCCTTTTCGCCGGCGAGGTAGCGGGCCAGCAGACGGTGTACCATCATGTCCGGGTAGCGGCGGATGGGGGAGGTGAAGTGCGTGTAGTAGGGGAACGCCAGACCGTAGTGGCCGATGTTGTCGGTGGTATAGAAGGCTTTGGCCATCGACCGCACGGCCATCGTTGAGACGGCGTTCTCCTCGGTGCGGCCTTTGACCTCCGCAAAGAGTTTATTCATCTCTTTGGCGACGGCGCGGCCCTTTGCGGCCTTGAAGACGTAGCCGAAGCGGAGGATGAACTGGCGGAACTTTTCGAGCTTCTCCTCGCTCGGGGAGTCGTGGACGCGGTAGACCATCGTGCGGGGCACGGAGCGTCCCTTCACCTCGTGCTTGCCGCAGAACTCCGCCACGCGGCGGTTGGCCAGCAGCATGAACTCCTCGATCATGCGGTTCGAGTCCGTCTGTTCTTTGAAATAGACGCCCAACGGTTTGCCGTTCTCGTCCAACTTGAACCGTACCTCTTCGCGGTCGAACGAGATCGCCCCGTTGCGGAAGCGCTGTTTGCGCAGGGCCTGCGCCAGCCGGTTCAGGGTCAGCACCTCCTCGGCGTAATCGCCCCGGCCCGTGTCGATGATCTGCTGCGCCTCGGCGTAGGTGAAACGGCGGTCGGAGTAGATCACCGTGCGGCCGAACCATTCGCCCAGCAGGTCGAGGTTTTCGTTGAGGGTGAAAACCGCCGAGAAGCAGAGGCTCGCCTCGTGGGGGCGCAGCGAGCAAAGCTCGTTGGAGAGGCGTTCGGGCAGCATCGGCACCGTTCGGTCGACGAGGTAGACCGATGTCCCGCGTTCCACGGCTTCGTCGTCGATTACCGAGCGGGGCCTGACGTAGTGCGTCACGTCGGCGATGTGCACGCCGATCTCCCACACGCCGTCCTGCACCCGGCGCACCGACAGAGCGTCGTCGAAGTCCTTCGCGTCGGCCGGATCGACCGTGAAGGTCGTGACGCCGCGAAAGTCGCGCCGCTCGTCGATGTCCCGCTGCGTGATGCGGCCGTCGATCGCTTCGGCGGCCTGCTCGATTTCGGATTCGAATTTGTAGGGAAGCTCGTATTCCGCGAGGATGGCGTGCATTTCGGTGTCGTTGTTGCCCGCCACGCCGAGGATGTCGACCAGCTCGCCCACGGGGCTTTTCAACCCTTCGGGCCAGTCCTGGATGCGCACCACGACCTTCTCGCCGTCGCGCACCTGAGGGTAGAGTTTCCGCGAGAGGTAGATGTCCATCGGCATCTTGCGCGAATCGGCCTTCACGAATATCTGGTGCGCGCCCACCTCGGCCATGCCGACATAGGGTTTGCGCGAACGCGCCACGATGCGGGTGATCTCGCCTTCGAGTTTTCCGTCGCGCGAGCGGTGCATGACCACCGCCTCCACGCGGTCGCCGTCCAGCGCGTTGGCCGAGTTGCGCTGGTTGACGAAGATGTCGTTCTCCTCCCCCTCGACCTTGACGTACATCGAACCGGAGGCGGTCATGTCCACCACACCCTCGAAGTGGGGGCGGTGCGTACCGCTGAGGCGGTATTTCTCGCGGGCGCACTCCTCGACGATGCCTTCGTCGTAGAGGCGGTCGAGGATCTCCAGCGTTTCGCGGCGGCCCTCTTTCGTGGCGCCGCCCGAAGCGGACGCCAGATGCCTGAGCGAGAATTTGTTATTGGGGAATTCACGCAGCAGGTTCAGGATGACCGATGCGCGGTCGCTGCGTCCCGCCTTTGGCTGCGGGCCTGAGTTTTTCTGGTTTCTTTTCATCGTTTGTTCAAAATTTCGAGTGCCAGGCGCGTCATAAAGCCGATGCCTGCCTCAATGGCCCCTTCGTCGGGGTTGAATCGGGCCGTATGGGTGCGGCCCGCCGCAGCGCCCACGCCCAGCCGGTAGAACAGCGAGGGGTAGCGCGTACAGTAAAAGCCGAAATCTTCGGCCGTGGTGCGTAAGGGAAGCATCCGCACGTCCAGTCCTGCGGCCCGGGCTGCGGCGACCGCCCGGCGGGTCAGGTTTTCGTCGTTGACCACGCAAGGGTAGCCGATGCTGATGTCGACGCGGGTTCGTACCCCGTGGCGGGCGTCGATGTCGGCGGCGATGTTGCGGATGCGCTGGCGGATGATTTCGCGCTCGCGCTCGTCGAAGGTGCGCAGCGTGCCCTCCATCCGCACCGTATCGGGAATGACGTTTGTGGCTCCCTCGGCAATGACGCGGCCCACGGATACCACGCACTCTTCGCCGTTGAGCGCCACGAGTCGCGTCACCAGTTCCGCCGCCGCCGCTACGGGGTCTTTTAGCTCTTTGCGCATGGCTCCGTGGCCTCCGGTGCCCGTCACCGTGAAGCGCAGCTCGTCGCTGGCGGCCATGTACCTGCCTGCGCGGAAGCCGAAGGTGCCCACCTCCAGTTGCGGTTCTACGTGCTCGCCGATGACGGCCGCGACCTCATAGCCGGCAAAAGGGTCTTCCGCCAGCACCAGCGAAGCGCCCCCGGGATTGCACTCTTCTCCGGGTTGGAAAAGTCCGAAGAGCGTGCCCTCGAAGTCGGGCGCGGCGGCCAGCCGCTGCAGCACGCCGTAGAGCACCGCCGCGTGAATGTCATGCCCGCAGGCGTGCATGACGCCCTCGCTGGTCGAGCACCAGGCCACACCCGTCTCTTCCCGGATGGGAAGCGCGTCGATGTCGGCACGCAGCACCACGGCGCGCCGCCGGTCACCGCCGCCCTCGATTCTGGCCAGCACGCCCGTTCCGGCGACGGGGCGGTTTTCGATGCCCAGTGCCGTGAGCCGTTCGGCGATGAAGGCCGCCGTGTCATGCTCCCGGAACGAGAGTTCGGGGTGCGCGTGCAGGTGGCGGCGGAATTCGACAGGAGTCATATCAAATTCAAAATTAAGAATTCAAAATTAAAAATTAAAACAGGCAGTGCGCGCAGACAATTTGTTTTGCTATCGTTACCCTTGTCATACGATACTTTCTGACCGAGCGAGGGGATGGAGCATCCATGTCGGATTTTTAATTAACCCGTTTCAATGGGCTTTCCCAACTCTTTGCAAGGCTGCGGTGAATCTGTTTACCGCGCACTTGTTTCATTCGTCGGTTTTTCATTTTCATTCAAAAGATTGCCTTTGCGATCTTCTGAATGTTGTCCGTGCGGCCCATCGTGTAGAAATGCAGCACCGGAACGCCCGCAGCCTTCAGTTCGCGGCCCTGTGCCGTGGCCCACTCGATGCCCACCTGCCGCACGCTGTCGGGGTGCGCCTGCGCTTCCCGGACGAGTGCTTCGGGCAGGTGGACGCTGAAAGTTTCCGGGAGTATCTGAAGGTGCCGCAACGTCGAGATCGGCTTGATGCCGGGGATGATCGGCACGGTGATGCCCGCCTCGCGGCAGCGCCGCACGAAGTCGAAATACCTGCGGTTGTCGAAGAACATCTGCGTGACGACGTACTCCGCACCGGCGTCGATCTTCGCCTTGAGGTGCAGGATGTCGGAGGTGATGTCCCGCGCTTCGAAGTGGGCTTCGGGATAACCCGCCACACCGATCGAGAAGCGCGAGTGGTGGCACTCCTCCACTTCGCCGTCGACGAACTCACCTCGGTTCATGGCTGCGATCTGGCGCACGAGGTCCACGGCGTGGGCATGACCCTGCGGATGGGGCATGAAGTGCTTCTCGTTCTGCGACTTGTCGCCGCGCAGGGCCAGCACGTTGTGCAGCCCCAGAAAATCCATGTCGATCAGTGCGTCCTCGATGTCGTACTTCGACAGGCCGCCGCAGATCAGGTGCGGCACGACCTCCACGCCGTACTTCTTCCGGATGGCCGCCGAGATGCCGACCGTGCCGGGGCGGCGGCGCACCACGTGCCACTCGAAGCCTCCGCCGGGAAGCTCCGTCTGCTTGATGCCCTCGCGGTGGAAGGTGACGTTGATATAGGCCGGGTCGAACTCCGCGAGCGGATCGATCGCCGCGAACACGCCGCGCATGCCGTCGCCCTTCAGGGGTGGCAGCAGCTCGAACGCGAAGCGGGTGCGGTGTTCGGCCAGGGCCTGGTGGATGGTATTTACTACGTTCATAATTTCAGTTGAAAGGTGAGAGTTGAAAGGTGAATATTTTCGATCATCGAGCCTGTCGAGATGTCGCAAGGAGCGGTTGCGTGTTTTGTCAACAAATGTGCGACCCTTCGACAAACTCGATGATCGAAAACAATTCAAAATTTATAATTCATAATTCACAATTAAACTTTGCGACATCTCGACAAACTCGATGATTGAAAACAATTCAAAATTCACAATTCATAATTAGCTTTTGCGACCCTTCGGCAAGCTCTGGGATCGAAAACAGATTTTGTTACTTGGACCGATCTTCGACTTTCACTTTTCACCTTTCCACTTCATACGTTGTTCGGGAGCAGTTTGCGGATCTCGTCGGGTGTCCGGCCGCGACGGCGGGCGTAGTCGAGCAGTTGATCCTTGTCGATGCGTCCCACCGAAAAATAGTTCGCGTCGGCGAACAGCAGGCCGCACAGCGCCTCGCCCGGGTCGATCATCGAGTTGTCGGTGAGCTTCATGGCGGTGGTCAACTCCGCCGAAAGCAGGTCGAAGACCTCGCGTTTGAGCGAGTGGTCGGGGCAGGCGGGGTAGCCGAAGGCCATGCGCAAACCCCGGTAGCTGCCCCGGATGATCTCCGCCGGAGTCGGTTCCGGTCCCGTCTCGTAGCCCCACATCTGCCGCCGCACAAAGCTGTGCAGCGTCTCGGCGAATGCTTCGGTGAGCCGGTCGGCAAGCAGTTTGGCCAAAATCGCGTTGTAGTCGTCGCCTGCGGCGCGGAACTCCTCCGTGAGTTTTTTCAGCCCGACACCCGCCGTCACGGCGAAGGCGCCGATCCAGTCGCCTTCGGGCGCGATGAAGTCGGCCAGCGAGCGGTGCTCCTCGCCGCGCGTCTGGTTGCGGAGCATGGGGAGGACGATCTCTTTTCCCTTCGTGTTCGTCACGAGGATGTCGTCGCCCTGCGACCGGGCCGGGAAGAGGCCCACGACGGCCTGCAAGGTCAGCAGGCGCTCCTCTTTGATGCGGGTCAGGAGCGCCTGCGCGTCGGCGAAGAGCTTGCGGGCCTCCCCGCCTTTCTCGGGGTGCTCCAGAATCTCGGGATAGCGCCCCTTCAGACCCCAGGCCGGGAAGAAGAAGTTCCAGTCGATCAGGCGCTCCACGTCGGCCGCGTCGAAGTCGGGGAAGACCAGCCGTCCGGGGTGGAGCGGCACGACGGCTTCCGAGGCCGGTTCGGGTCGGCGTTCGCGGCGCGCCTCGGCGATCGGCACCAGGCGGCGGGTCTGCTCCGCGCGGCGGAAGTCGCTGCGCAGGGCCTGCTGGTCGGCCTTGACCTTTGCGATGTAGAGGTCGCTGTCGGGGCCGAGAAGCCGGGCGAGAATCCGGCTGTTCTGGCTGGCGTTGGCCGCGTGGATGACCGCGCCCGCGTAGACCGGGGCGATCTTCACGGCGGTGTGCATGTCGGATGTGGTCGCGCCGCCGATGAGGACCGGGATACGGAGCGCACGGCGTTCCAGTTCTTCGCAGACGCGGGCCATCTCGTCCAGAGAAGGCGTTATGAGACCGCTCAGGCAGATGCAGTCCGCACCCCACGCCACCGCCTCGTCGACGATGCGCTGCGACTCGACCATCACGCCCAGGTCGCGGATCTCGTAGCCGTTGCAGGCTATCACCACCGAGACGATGTTCTTACCGATGTCGTGCACGTCGCCCTTCACGGTGGCGATCAGCACTTTACCCGCATTCTTGGGCGCCGCCTCCGTGCCCTGCTCGATGTAAGGCGTGAGGGCCGCGACGGCGCGTTTCATCACGCGGGCGGTCTTCACCACCTGCGGCAGGAACATCTTGCCCTCGCCGAACAGCTCGCCGACCCGCTCCATCGCGGGCATCAGCAGCGTGTCGATCACCGCCAGCGGGCTGCCCAGGGCTTCGTAGCCCTCGAGCGCGTCCTGCTCCACGTAATCCGCCACGCCTTTGAGCATGGCGTGGGCGATGCGTTCTTCGAGCGTGCCCGCGCGCCAGGCGTCGGGCGCCGCCGGTTGTGTCTCGGCCGTCGTGCGTACCTGCTGGGCGTAGTCCGCAAGCCGTTCCGCCGCATCGGTCCGGCGGCAGAGGATCACGTCTTCCACTCGCTCGAGCAGCTCCGGTTCGATTTCGCTGTACACCTTCAGCATCTGCGGGTTGACGATACCCATGTCCATGCCCGCCTGCACGGCGTGGTAGAGGAAGGCCGAGTGCATCGCCTCGCGCACGGCGTTGTTGCCCCGGAAGGCGAACGAGAGGTTCGACACGCCGCCCGAAACCTTTGCCCAGGGGAGATTCTGCTTGATCCAGCGCGTCGCGTCGATGAAGGCTTTGGCATAGCCGTCGTGTTCGGCGATGCCGGTGGCGACGGCCAGTATATTGGGGTCGAAGATAATGTCCTCGGCGGGGAATCCCGCATCGGTGAGGAGCTTGTAGGCCCGTTCGGCCACTTCGATTTTGCGTTCGTATGTGTCGGCCTGGCCCCGCTCGTCGAAGAGCATCACCACGGCGGCCGCCCCGTAGCGGTGGATTTCGCGGGCGCGCCGCAGAAACTCCGCCTCGCCCTCCTTGAGCGAGATCGAGTTGACGACCGCCTTTCCCTGCGAGACTTCCATTCCGGCGAGGAGCACCTCCCACTTCGAGGAGTCGATCATCAGGGGGACGCGGGCGATTTCGGGTTCCGAAGCCACGAGGTTCAGGAACGTGCGCATCGCCCCGGGTCCCTCGATCAGCCCGTCGTCCATGCAGACGTCGACGATCTGCGCCCCGGCGTCGACCTGGGCGCGGGCCACCGAGAGCGCCTCGTCGTAGTTCCCTTCGCGGATCAGCCGCGCGAACCGGGCCGAACCGGCGACGTTGGTGCGCTCGCCGACGTTGATGAAGTTCGCTTCGGGAACGATGTGCAGCGGTTCCAACCCGCTGAGGGTTGTGACATGCCGCTTTTCGGGCACGGGGCGCGGGGCGTAATTTCCCACGATCTTCTGCAATTCGAAAATATGGGCCGGCGTGGTGCCGCAGCACCCGCCGACGATGTTGAGCAGGCCGCGACGCAGGTACTCCTCCACGTCGGCGGCGAACATTTCGGGCGTTTCGTCGTAGCCGCCCATGACGTTGGGCAGTCCGGCGTTGGGGTGTGCCGAGATGCGGACGTCCGCGACGGCTGCCAGCCGCTCGAGGTAGGGCAGCAGCTGTTTGGCTCCGTAGGCGCAGTTGAAGCCCACGGAGAGCAGCCGCGCGTGGGACACCGAGGCGTAGAACGCTTCGACGGTCTGCCCCGAGAGCGTGCGTCCGCTCGCGTCGGCAAGCGTGCCCGATACCATAACGGGAACGGCGCATCCGCGCTCTTCGCAGAGCCGGTCGATGGCGTAGAGGGCGGCTTTGGCATTGAGCGTGTCGAAGACCGTCTCGACGAGCAGAATGTCCGCGCCGCCGTCCAGCAGACCCCGGGCCTGATCGGTGTAGGCGTCGGCCAACTGCGCGAAGGTCACTTCGCGGGCCGCAGGATTCGCCACGTCGGCCGACATCGAGGCCGTGCGGTTGGTAGGTCCCATCGACCCCGCCACGAAGCGGGGCTTCTGCGGGTTGCGGGCCGTAAATTCATCGGCGGCGGCGCGCGCCACGGCGGCCGCAGCCTTCGACATTTCGTAGGCGTGGCCCTCCAGTCCGTAGTCCGCCAGCGAGACGGCGTTGGCGTTGAACGAGTCGGTCTCGATGATGTCCGATCCGGCCTGGAGGTATTTGCGGTGGATTTCGCCGACGACCTGCGGACGGGTGAGCGCCAGCAGGTCGTTGCAGCCCGTGAGCCGGGTGTGCCAGTCGCGGAAGCGTTCGCCCCGGTAATCCTCCTCCGTGAGGCGGTATTGCTGCACCATCGTGCCGAATCCGCCGTCGAGAAGCAGGATGCGCCCGTCGAGCGCTTCGTATAGTTTCGTATCGGTCATGGATTATTGTTCGGATAACTTGATTTCGAAGAGTTTGGGCCAGTTCTTGCCCGTCACGAAGATGCGTCCGGTCGCCGGGTCGCAGGCGATGCCGTTCAGCACGTCGGTCGCGGGGGTCATCTCCGATTCGGACAGCAGCCCCGCCAGATCGGCGATACCCTCGACCACGCCCGTCGCGGGGTCGATGATGACGATGAGGTCGGTCGTGTAGACGTTCGCCCAGATTTTGCCGTCGATCCACTCCAGTTCGTTCAGGAAATTCACCGGTTCGCCGGCGGCGGTCACGACGAGGCTCTTTTCCCGTTTGAAGGTCGCGGGATCGAGCGTGTAGATATACTCCGAGCCGTTGGACATGTAGAGTTTGCGGCCGTCGGTCGTGAGGCCCCAGCCCTCGCCCGGGTAGCGGTGCTCGCGCAGCTTTTCACCCGTTGCCGCGTCGTAGACGTAGGCTTTGTTCGACTGCCAGGTAAGCTGGTAGACCTTGCCGTCGAGCAGGGCGATGCCCTCGCCGAACTCCGAGCGGGGCAGACGCGCCACGACCTTCGTGCGGCCCGTTTCGAGGTCGATGGTCTGCAGTACCGATTCGCCGTGCTGGCCCGTACCTTCCCACAGCACGCCGTCGGCGAACTGAAGCCCCTGCGTGTAGCTGGTGATCAGGTGGGGATAGACTCTCTGCACCGTGTAGGAGTAGCGTTTGGGCTGCAGAGGCTCCGCAGCCGGCTTGCGGGCACGGGCCGTATTTCCTCCGCAGGCGGCGAGCAGCAGGCCCGCCAGCAGGACGGTGAAGGATCGTTTCATTTTTCGTTATTTAAAATACGCTCGCGAGGAAAATGCAGCCGGGATGCGAACCGTGTCTGCCGGAAGGCAGCCTGTCCAAGCGGAGTTCTTTTCCGGCAAAGATAGTGAAATGTGCCTGCACTGCCAAGTTTTTTCCGATTTAGGAAGTCGTGTGCCGGTCGGAGGGGCAAATGCCGGATCATGGAAACATTACGGCGACATGCCCGAATTGAGCTGGTGTTGGCTGGCTGGACAATACCGGCGCGGAATCCTTACGGCCGGCCTGTCCGGGAATTCCGGCAGAGGCTTCGCCCGCGAGATTGCAAAAAGAATAGGGAGAACCAAACGGTTCTCCCTATTGCGGAATGCTGATCCTAAACTCGTTACTCTGTTTTGATGGTTACCCTTCGGGCTATGGGATCGTCGATCTGTGCAGTGGCTCCGATGGCTTTGGTGCTCTTTATTCGATCCGTGCCGATGCCATTCTTATGCAGTATTTCAAGAACACTGACAAGGCGGCGTTCGCTCAACTGCTGGTTGAACTCTTCCGCACCCTCTGCGGATGATTCGCCGATAACCACAAGCATACCTCTGTTTTTCTGCTGCGCCGTTTCGATGTAGCGCAGCAGGCGGCCCTCTTCTTTTGCCGAAAGACGGGAGCTTTTCCGGCGGAACTGCACGCTGAAATCGGCCGTTTTCGTGGCCTCGTCGTATTCCTGCTGTTTCCGCTTCAGCTCTTGTTCCAGCCGGGCGTTCCGCTCTTCCAGCGCTTTCAGCCGGGCCTGCTGTGCCTGCATCTCGGCTGCAGTTGTTTCATGGCTCTTCCGGCACTCGTCCTGGTCCCGCGTGTACGCGGATAGCAGCGCTTCATAATCGGCTCCCGTTTCCTGAAGCCTGCGCTTGTTGCTCTTGAAGCCCCGTTTAAAGGCTCCGAAGTTGTAACGAACGACCACAGCCGCAGACCAAACGTTCTTGGGTGCGAAATCGTTCTTCGAGAAGAGGAACTTACCGCCAACTCTCATCCCTAACGTCCACCTCGGATTTACGTCGAATTCCGCCGACAGATTCACCGGAATGTAAACCGAACTGAAATTGTGGCGGCTGTTGCCGGCGTTCATCCAGCTATGCAGTTCGTGATTGTTGCCGACCTGCAATGAATTATTGTAGTTGTCGGGATCGCTCCAACGCTCATAGCCCATGGCGATGGTGTAGGAGTTTTCGCTGGCGAACATGCCGCCGATACCCGTACCCAGATAGAGGTTGAACCATTTGGCCTTGCGCTTTTTCCATATCTCCATGATATTGAATTCTGCGGTCAGGTCGATGTTGTGGTAGTGGCTCCACGTATTCCGGTATGCCGTACCGCCATACTGTTCGGTAGGCGTTACGGTGGGATAGAGTTTCGGGGGAAGCGGTTGGAAATCCCCGAAACGCTGTTCACGGGCGAACTTGGAGAACTCGTAGTTCAAACCCAGGCGCACCCACGGACGGATGTTGTAGTTGACACCCAGACCGATCAGCGGGGAGACGTTGGTACCGGTGGAGGCGTTCACGTTTTTCATGCCGACGCCTCCGGCCCACGACATGCCGCCCTGGAGATAGACGCTCCAGGTATTGATGCGCAGGCTGTCGTAGTCTTGGGCAACGGCTTTTATGGGAATCCCCATAAAAGCCAACATGCCCGCACAAATTAATATTCTTATTATCTTCATGGCGTATTCTTATCGGATTATCGCATAACTACCTCGACATGGCCTGCAAGCACAAATTTGTCCGCACCGTCCCAGAAGATGAGTTCTACGTTGCCGCCGGCTCCGCCGTTGAAATTATACTTGGTCGTCGTACCGGCGACGTCGGTGATATTGATCTCGTAGCAACCTAATGCACAACCGCCTTTGTCGATCTTGTAAGTTGCCTTACTGAACATCCGAACGATTTTGTATGCTGGTTTCGAAACGCCGTTGTCATTGTAAATCGTCTGTGCGGACAACAGTTCGATTGCCTCGAAAGTCACTAAAGTGATGCCTATCACGCATGAATGGCTCGACACTTGCGAAGTGGTGACCGTCGGTGTGACGACTTCCAGCGAATTGAGGAACGCATTGTACATTTCCGGGTCTTCCTTCAAGGCTTCCCAGGCGGAGGGTGATACCGTCATGCCCGTTGCGTCGGCTGCATAAATTCCGTCCTGGATCGAAAGCCGCCCCAAAGCTTTGTTCACAGCATCGAGACCGGCGGCCGTGTTGCCGAAACCTTCGGTCAGCGAAGCGATCAACGCCTCTCGCGTCAGTCGTTCCTGTTCCGCAGCAGTAACGAATCCGGCATTGACCGCTGCCTCTATTGCAGCGAGTTTCGTGCTGAGGGTGGTGTTTGTGGTTGTCAGAACCGCTTCGAGAGCCGCGAGTTTCTCTTCCACCGTGCCTTCCAGCGATGCGATAGCCTGCTCGATAAGTTCGTTGGCAGCAGCGACATCAGCGAATCCGGCGGTTATAGCGGCTTCGATAAGTGCCAGCTTCTCGGTCAGCGTGCCGTTCATCTCCGTCAGGGCCGTCTGGATGGCTGCGAGTTTTTCGGCCGTCGAAGCATTCATGGCGTTGATGGCGTCGATGATCTTCTGCGTCATCTGCTGGTAAGTCAGGATACCTTTATTAATTGCCTCGTTCAGGATATCCATTTTCTGGGAAAGTGTCAGAGTTTGATCTTTTATGGCGTTGTTGATGATTTCCATTTTTTCCGACAGACTGAGGGACATGTCATTGATCGCTTTTATCACGCCACTGAAATCGGAAACAATGTTCGTCGTGTGCGAGAAATTGATCTCGGGAGCATCCTTCTCGCATGAAGTGAATGTTGTGACTGCAACCAATGCCACAACGCCAAGTAAATACTTTTTCATTTTTTTCTGTTTTTAAATAGGTTATGATTGAATCTGGAATTAATGTCGGCCAACGGGCATATGAAAATTATCCTGCAATCGGGAAATGCATGAATTCCGGGTGCGGAACCGAAAGAAACGATGAGGGAAGAGAATAAAAAAGCGCGCAAGACGGCAGAAAGCCGGATTGCGACGTTGTGAAAATCCAAGAATACGGAGCCTGCGGTGTGCTGTGGATGGAGAGCCGTATAAAACCGGGTGAATCCCGGTTTTTCGGCGTTTTTTATTTCGTTTACGACCGAATGGGCTTCATGCGTGCGGATGAATTCCCCCCCCCGAGGGTGCGGAGTATATTCATCCTAAACACCGGACGAAAGACGACCGAGGGATACTGATTATAAGAGATTTCGTTCATTTTGGCACAAATTAAGTAAAAGAAATGGGAATATACAACAAATCGGATGAAAAAAAGCGGCACGGTAAAATAAATGGGAAAGCAGCGTTTGTCGGCGCACGCGGCGTTGCAGGTCACAAGCCTGTCGAGCCGGACGGGCGGGAGGTGTTCCGTAGCTTTCCGTGTTGCGCAACAGGCATCCCGCCCGATCGGCGAAGATTCGTTTGCAATCCGGAAGGCACGCCGTGCGGCGAAGTTGTACCGTGCGAGAAGCGACGGTTGCGATTTGATCGTGAAGCGGAGCGACGAAAAGGCTCCCGAACATCGATTTATTTCGGGAAAATAGCTTGTTTGTCTGCGATTTTCACTATCTTTGCAACCCGATTGCAAAGAGAAGAACAAAAGCAAATATAACACATTCAGTATGAAGATCGTAAGAGAACAACGCGAACAGAACACCTCGCTCGTAAAAGCGCTGGTGGACGAGAAGGATTACGGAGAAGCCGTGGAGAAGGAACTGCGTGAGTACAAGCGCAAAGCCAATATTCCCGGTTTCCGTCCCGGCATGGTGCCGATGAGCCTGGTCAGGAAGATGTACGGCAAGGGCGTGCTGGCCGAGCAGGCCTACCGCAAAGCGTCGAACGCCGTGTTCGAATATCTGCAGAAGGAGAACATCGACTACCTGGGCGACGTGATCCCCTCGGAGGAGCAGGGCGACTTCGATTTCGAAAACGGACGGGAGTTCGAGTTTGTGTTCGAGATCGGCGAAGCGCCGAAGATCGACATCGCGCTGTCGGACAAGGATAAGCTGACTTACAACCGTATTAAGGTCGACAAGAAGATGCACGACGACTTCCGCGCCAACTACCTGCGCCGCTTCGGTCGCCTGATCGATGTGGATGAGGTCAAATCGGACGAGGCGCTGACCGTGACGCTCGACAACGGCGAGATGAACATCGCCGATGCGTACGTGGGGCTGATCTCGATGACGGAGGAGGAGCGTAAACCCTTCATCGGCAAGAAGGTGGGGGATAAAATGACGGTCAACATCAACGAACTCTACAAGACTCCGTCGCAGCGCGCTGCCGTGCTGCAGGTGAAGGAGGATGAGCTGGCGAACGTCAACCCCGAATTCACGCTGGAGATCACCAAAATCCGCCAGTTTGCCGAGCCTGAACTGAACGGGGAGTTCTTCAAGACGGCCTTCCCGGCCGGGAACGTGATCGACGAGGCCGGACTCGACAAATTCGTGGACGACGAGATTCAGAAGGAGCTGAGCCGCGAGAGCGACTACCTCTTCACGATGCAGCTGCGCGACTACCTCATCGAAAAAGCCGGCCTGAAAATGCCCGAGGCGTTTCTCAAACGCTGGCTCTACACCATCAACGAGGGCAAGTTCACGATGGAGGAGATCGAGAAGGACTTCGGGCAGTTCCTGAAAATGTTCACCTGGAACTACCTGCAAAAGCACTTTATCAAGGAGGAGAACATCGCTGTGAGCCGCGAGGAGGCCGAAGCAGAGGCTAAATCGCTCGCACAGGCTCAGTTCGCACAGTACGGCATGCCGTCGGCGCCCGACGAGATGCTGGCGGGCTATGCCAAGCAGATTCTGGAGAACAAGGAGCAGGGGCAGAAGATCTACGAGAAACTTTACGAGGTGAAGGTGGTCGAAGCCGTGAAGGCCAAGATCAAGGTGACGGAAAAGGCCGTATCTGCCGACGATTTCGCCAAATTGGCCCGCGAGCTTTAGGATTTCCTGAAAATATACTATCTTTGAACTTTGCAGGCGTGATGTTTGCAAAGTTCTTTTTTGTCCTTCCGCAAAGTACTTCGGAAGGTGGGCGGTGTGCCTGCGGAGGGTTTTGTGCGCTCCCCGACGAAAGCTAATGTAAATAATATAGATACAAGCATGTCAGAATTCGAAAAATATGCCCGGAAGCACTGCGGCATCAGTTCGCTGAAGCTGCACGACTTCCAATCGATCAGTGCGGCCTACGTGTCGCCGACGATCATCGAGGAGCGCCAGTTGAACGTGGCGACGATGGATGTCTTCTCGCGCCTGATGATGGATCGCATCATCTTCCTCGGGGCGCCCGTCTACGACGATGCCGCCAACATCATCCAGGCGCAGCTGCTGTTCCTGGAGTCGGTGGACC
The DNA here is from genome assembly GCA_048465795.1 of Alistipes sp. Classification (GTDB taxonomy): domain Bacteria; phylum Bacteroidota; class Bacteroidia; order Bacteroidales; family Rikenellaceae; genus Alistipes. The sequence goes on along the minus strand of DBFWKV010000010.1, from coordinate 51,868 downwards.
CGGAGAAGGATATTCAGATTTACATCAATTCGCCCGGCGGATCGGTATCGGCCGGACTGGGGATCTACGACACGATGCAGCTCGTCTCGTCCGATGTGGCGACCATCTGCACGGGACTCGCCGCGTCGATGGGCGCTGTGCTGCTCACAGCGGGAGCCGCCGGCAAGCGTTCGGCGCTGCCCCATTCGCGGATCATGATCCATCAGCCGCTGGGCGGTGCTCAGGGGCAGGCTTCCGATATCGAGATCACGGCCCGCGAGATACTCAAGACGCGCAAGGAACTCTACGAAATTCTTGCGGAGCATTCGGGCGTTCCGGTGAAGAAACTCGAAAAAGACGCCGACCGCGACTACTGGCTTTCGGCCGCCGAGGCGAAAGCCTACGGACTGATCGACGAAGTACTGACCAAAAGAGCGAAGTAAATGGCACAGAACAAAAACCACAACCATACGAAAGGAAACGGCGGCGACTGCTGCTCGTTCTGCGGCGCCGGACGGGCGGATGTCGAACTGATGTTCACCGGGTCGAATGGCGCCAATATCTGCAACAAATGTATCGAGAACGGCTATAAAATCCTGGTTGACAACGAGGTTGATACCGGTTCGGGAGCGCGCCGGCAGGGCGGCGTCGCGCCGCTGAAACTGGAGGAACTGCTCAAACCCGCGCAAATCAAGGATTTTCTGGATCAGTACGTGATCGGGCAGGATGCTGCCAAGCGTTATATGTCGGTGGCTGTGTATAACCACTACAAGCGCCTGATGTGCCCCGCGAAGGAGGACGAGGTGGAGATCGACAAATCGAACATCGTGCTCGTAGGGCCTACTGGCACGGGCAAGACCCTGATGGCCCGCACGATCGCCCGGCTGCTGAAGGTGCCGTTCACAATCGTCGACGCCACGGTGCTCACCGAGGCCGGGTATGTGGGCGAGGATGTGGAGAGCATCCTCTCGCGTCTGCTGCAGGTGGCCGACTACAACGTGGAGCAGGCCGAGCGGGGCATCGTCTTTATCGACGAAATCGACAAGATCGCCCGCAAGGGGGACAATCCTTCGATCACGCGCGACGTGTCGGGCGAAGGCGTCCAGCAGGCCCTGCTGAAAATCCTGGAGGGCACGGTGGTCAACGTTCCGCCCCAGGGAGGCCGCAAGCACCCCGACCAGAAATTCATCCAGGTCGACACGCGCAACATCCTCTTCATCTGCGGCGGTGCGTTCGACGGCATCGAGAAGAAAATCTCCCAGCGTCTCAATACGCACGTGGTGGGTTACGGCCGCCTGAAAACCGACGGCGTGGATCGCAACAACCTGATGCAGTACGTCACGCCGCAGGACTTGAAGTCTTTCGGCCTGATTCCCGAACTGGTGGGCCGTTTGCCGGTGCTGACCTACATGCAGCCCCTGACGCAGGAAGCGCTGCGCTCGATCCTGACCGAACCGAAAAACGCGATCGTCAAGCAGTACAAGCGGCTGTTCGAGATCGACGGGGTGTCGCTGGTATTCGAACCCGAAGTGCTCGACTACATCGTCGAAAAGGCGGTCGAGTTCAAGCTCGGTGCGCGCGGACTGCGTTCGATCTGCGAGACGGTGATGATGGACACGATGTTCGAAATCCCGTCGTCGGGCAGCAAGAAATTTACGGTTACGCTGCCGTATGTAAAGAAAAAGATAGAAAAGGCAAATTTTTTAGAGTTAAAAAAGGTCGGATAGACAAGAATTTGTTTATTTTTGTCTCGAAAAACGAAGGCGCTGCAGGTCGCGCGTAAACCGCATCCGTTCGATTTTGCCGATGTGCGGCTTCCGTTGTCCCGAAAATAAAAAATAACCTAATTGACGAATATGGCTACAAATTCCAAACTAACCCGCACGGCAGACAATATCCGTATCCTGTCGGCAGCAATGGTCGAAAAGGCCAAGTCGGGTCACCCCGGCGGCGCAATGGGCGGCGCCGACTTCATCACGGTGCTCTATGCGGAGTTCCTGCGTTACGATCCCGCCCGGATGGACTATCCCTTTCGCGACCGTTTCTTCCTCGATCCCGGTCACATGTCGCCGATGCTCTATTCGACGCTCGCACTGGCCGGCCACTATACGGCCGAAGACCTGCAGTCGCTGCGGCAGTGGGGCAGCGTGACACCCGGACACCCCGAGGTGGATGTGATGCGCGGTGTGGAAAACACCTCCGGCCCGCTGGGACAGGGACACGCGATGGCGCTGGGCGCTGCGATTGCGGAGCGCTTCCTGGCGGCCCGTTTCGGCGAGTGGATGGCGCACAAGACCTATGCTTATATCTCCGACGGCGGCATCGAAGAGGAGGTTTCGCAGGGCGTGGGCCGCATCGCGGGACACCTGGGGTTGTCGAATCTGATCATGTACTACGATTCGAACAACATCCAGCTCTCGACGAAGGTCGACGAGGTGGATACCGAGAACGTGGCCATGAAGTACGAGGCGTGGGGCTGGAACGTCCTGTCGGTGGACGGCCATAATATCAACGAACTGCGCGAGGCGCTCGTGGCGGCCAACTCCGAGACGGAGCGTCCGACGCTCATCATCGGACGCACGATCATGGGCCGGGGCGCTTTGGCCGGCGACGGTTCGAGCTTCGAGGACAAGGTTTCGACCCACGGACAGCCCCTTTCGGCTGCCGGTGCCGACTTTGCCGCGACGGTGCAGAACCTGGGCGGCGATCCCGAGCATCCGTTCGCGGTCTTCGAAGAGTCGAAGGAGGTCTTCGCCGAGCGCCGCGAAGCGCTCGCCGTATGGGCCAAATCGCAGGCCGAGGTGGAGAAATCGTGGCGTGCCGAGCACAAAGACCTGGCCCGCAAACTCGATATGTTCCTCTCGGGAGCACTTCCCGACATCGATTACAAGGCTATCGAAATGAAGGCTGATGTGGCTACGCGTGCCGCTTCGGCGACCGTGCTGGGTATCTTCGCCGAAAAGGTGGAGAACATGATCGTGGCTTCGGCCGACCTTTCCAATTCGGACAAGACGGACGGCTTCCTGAAAAAAACCAAAGCCTTCACGAAGGGCGACTTTTCGGGTAAATTCTTCCAGGCGGGCGTGTCGGAACTGACAATGGCCTGCGTGGCGAACGGCATGGCGCTGCACGGCGGCGTGATTCCCGCCTGCGGCACGTTCTTCGTCTTCTCGGACTACATGAAACCCGCCGTGCGCCTTTCGGCGCTGATGCGTCTGCATGTGATCTATATCTGGACACACGACTCGTTCCGCGTGGGCGAGGACGGCCCGACACACCAGCCCGTCGAGCATGAGGCACAGATCCGCCTGATGGAGCACCTGAAGAACCACCGGGGCGAGCGCTCGATGGTCGTGCTGCGCCCGGCCGACGGCGAAGAGACGGTTATGGCCTGGAAACTGGCACTGGAGGAGAAACGCCCCGTGGCGTTGGTACTGTCTCGTCAGAACATCAAAAACCTGCCGACGCTGGGTCGCAGCCGACGTGAGGAGGCCGCGCAGCTCTCGAAGGGCGGCTATGTGGTGGTCGACGCCGCCAAACCCGCTGTGGTGATGGTGGCGACCGGTTCGGAGGTCGCGACGCTCGTCGAAGGTGCGGAGCTGCTCGCGAAGGAGGGAATCCCCGTGCGCGTGGTGAGCGTGCCGAGCGAGGGGCTGTTCCGCGACCAGCCCAAATCGTATCAGCAGAGTGTCCTGCCCGGCGGTATCGTCCGTTACGGCATGACTTCGGGCCTGCCGGTGAACCTGCTCGGCCTGGTGGGCGAGAACGGTTACATCCACGGACTCGATCACTTCGGTTATTCGGCGCCATACACCGTCCTCGACCAGAAGTTCGGTTACAACGGTGCGACCGTCGCCGAAGAGGTGAAAAAATTGCTGAAGAAGTAATTTTAGGTGTTTCACCTCTTCGGCAACGAATTTTGAGTTGCGAGAGGTGAATAACTGCTGAATAAGTAATTTTGGGTCTTTCATCTCTTCGGCAGCGAATTTCAAGTCACCGAAGAGGTGAAAAATTTGCTTGAGAATTAATTTTCATGATAACGTATAGAAACTCCGGGTTGTGTGGTGCAGCCCGGAGTTTTTTTGCCCTTGCAGTGTGCATCGGTTGGCAGCAAAAGGTTCAAAGAAAAAGATTGCAAAATACTTTTGCGACCTCTCGTCAAGCTCGAGGATCGAAAACTTTTTACCTTTTACCTTCTCTCTTGTTTTGCGACCTCTCGGCCCATCGACAGGCTCAGGAACCCCATGCTCGAGGATCGAAAACTTTTCACCTTTTATCTTCTCTCTTGTTTTGTGACCTCTCGGCCCATCGACAGGCTCAGGAACCCCAGGCTTAAAGATCGAAAACTTTCCGTTATTTTCTCCTGTTTTGCGGCGCCCCGACAGGCTCGGGCATCTGCAATCCTATTTTATTTTCACTTCCCGGAGTGCGGCAATGAGGTACTAACGCCTATAAATTCTACGTTGATCCATACAAAAACCCGCCCCGGAATACGGGACGGGCTGCACAGAATCGTTTCGACTGGCTACAATCCGAACTCCTTTTTGATCTCATCGACGGCGTCGAGCTTTTCCCAGCCGAAGTATTCGATCTCACGCTCCGTCTCGCGGCCGTTCTCCCAGACTTTTTCCACCGCCGTGTAGGGCCGGTTGCCGAAATGTCCGTAGGAAGCCGTCGCCTCGAAGATCGGGTTCTTCAGCCCGAAACGCTTCACGATGGCTGCCGGGCGCAGGTCGAACAGGCGGCCGATGCGCTCGGCAATCTCGCCCTCGCCGATCGTCAGATTGTTCGTGCCGTAGGTCTCGACATATACCGAGAGGGGTTCCGCAATGCCGATGGCGTAGGAAAGCTCCACCAACACCTCGTCCGCCACGCCTGCCGCGACCATGTTCTTGGCGATGTGACGGGCGGCATAGGCCGCCGAACGGTCTACTTTGGACGAGTCCTTGCCCGAGAAGGCGCCGCCGCCGTGGGCGCCGCGGCCGCCGTAGGTATCGACGATGATCTTCCGGCCCGTGAGACCCGTATCCCCGTGAGGGCCGCCGATCACGAACTTCCCCGTGGGATTGACGTGCAGGATGTAGTCGTCGCCGATCAGGCCGGCCAGTTTGTCCCCGGCGCGCTCCAGGCGGGCTTTCACGCGCGGGATCAGGATCTTGCGCACATCCTCACGGATCTGCTCCTGCATCCGTTTCTCCGCCTCCTTTTCGGTCAGCCCGTTGCCGGCCTGAATGAATTCGTCGTGCTGGGTCGAAACCACGATCGTATGTACGCGCTGCGGGCAGCGGTCGTCGCCGTAAGCGATCGTCACCTGGCTCTTGGCGTCGGGACGCAGGTAGGTCATCACCTTGCCTTCGCGGCGGATCACGGCCAGCTCCTTGAGGATTACGTGTGAGAGGATCAGCGTTGCGGGCATGTATTCGCGCGTCTCGTTGCTGGCGTACCCGAACATGATGCCCTGGTCGCCCGCGCCCTGATTCTCCTCCTCTTCGCGTACGACACCCTGATTAATGTCCGACGACTGCTCGTGAATGGCCGACAGCACGCCGCACGAATTACCGTCGAACTGGTATTCGCTTCGGGTGTAGCCGATGCGGTTGATGACGCGGCGCGCTACGCCCTGCACGTCGACATAAGCCTCCGAACGCACTTCGCCCGCCACCACCACCAGCCCGGTGGTGCAAAGCGTCTCGCAGGCGACTTTGGAATTGGGATCGCGGCGCAGGAATTCGTCGAGAATCGCGTCTGAAATCTGATCTGAAACTTTATCGGGATGTCCTTCGGACACCGATTCCGATGTAAATAAGAAACCCATGTTATACATTTTAATGGTTAAACGTATAAAATGGGAAAAATTGGCTGTTTGGGAATAAAAAAAGCTGTTTTAGCGATTTTTTTATTGTGGTTTGCAATCAGTCAAATCTTTCCACATTTTCCCCTCCTTCCGGCGGGGATGCAAATATAGGAATTATTTTCGGAAGCGCAATGCTTGCGGCGCATTATTTTTCGGAAAAGGCGTGACGGTGTTCCCGACGGGGCAAAACCGTGATCGGAAAGGGCCGGCGGCAAAAAACATCCCCGGCCTTCGCAGGAAGGCCGGGGATGCCGGTTGAAGTTGAGGTTCTTCGGGTTGTACCTTTACGCGACGCGCAGCCGCACGCCCGCACCTTTGTCCGACTCGACCACCACGGTGTCGCCTTCGTGCAGCTTGCCGTCGATGATGAGCGCCGAGAGCGGCTCCTCCACCCTGTCGGTGAGCGTGCGCTTGAGTGAACGCACGCCGTAGCGCGATTCGTAACCCAGCGCGGCCAGACGGCGTTTCGCTCCGTCGGTGATCTTCACCTTGTAGCCCAGGCGACGGGTGCGGGTGAAAAGACCTTCCAGCTCCAGCTCGATGATCTTCTCGACGTCCGTAAGTTCCAGCGTGCGGAAGATCACGATGTCGTCCACCCGGTTGAGAAACTCCGGTGCGAAGGTCTGCTCCAGCGCCCTGCGGTATTCGCACTGCGGCGCCACGCTCTCCGTATGGCTTTTCGATACGGTACTGTAACCCACCTGCACCGTCTTCTGGACGACGGTGCGCGAGCCGACGTTGGAGGTCATGATGATGACCGTGTTGCGGAAGTCCACGCGGCGGCCCGAGCCGTCGGTCAGATGCCCCTCGTCGAAGATCTGGAGCATGGCGTTGAACACGTCGGGATGCGCCTTTTCGATCTCGTCGAAAAGCACCACGGCATAGGGTTGGCGGCGTACCGCTTCGGTGAGCTGTCCGCCCTCGCCGTAGCCGACGTAGCCCGGGGGCGAGCCGATCAGACGCGAGACGTTGTGTTTCTCGCCGTACTCGCTCATGTCGACACGGATCAGGCCGCGCCGCTCGTCGAAGAGCCACTTCGAAACCTCTTTCGCCAGCAGGGTCTTGCCCACGCCCGTCGGACCGACGAAGAGGAAGACGCCGATGGGACGGTTTTCGTCCTTCAGCCCGGTACGGGAGCGCTTGATCGAGCGCGAGATGCGTTCCACGGCATCCTGCTGTCCGACGACGCGGTGCAGCAGGTGGTCGCGCAGGCCCTGCAGGCGGCTCATCTCGCCGTCCGACACCCGCTCCGACGGAATTCCGGTCATCGAGGTGATGACCTGCTGGATGTCCCGCGCCGAAATCTCCGCAGGCTGCTGTTCGAGCGACCGCTTCCATTGGGCGCGGCTTTCGCCCAGCTTCGACTTGAGCGCCAGCTCCCTGAGGCGCGCCGAGGCGGCCTTTTCGTAGATCAGCGCCTCGACCGCTTCGCGGCGTTCGCGCCTTAGTTCGCCCAGCGCCGTCTCCATCGCGCGGAGCGATTCCGGTTCATGGGCGGCGCGCAGGTGTACGCGGGCTCCGGCTTCGTCCAGCACGTCGATCGCCTTATCCGGGAAATACCGGTCGGTGATGTAACGCTCGGTGAGCGATACGCAGGCCCGCAGCGCCTCTTCGGTGTAGCGTACCTTGTGATGTTGCTCGTAGCGGGGGGCGATGTTGCGCAGAATCTGCAGCGTCTCGTCCGCCGTCGTAGGCTCCACCAACACCTTCTGGAAACGGCGTTCGAGCGCCGCGTCGCTTTCGATGTTCTCACGGTATTCGTCGAGCGTCGTCGCCCCGATGGTCTGCAGTTCGCCGCGTGCGAGCGCGGGTTTGAGGATGTTGGCCGTATCGAGGCTGCCCTGCGTGGAACCAGCCCCGACGATGGTGTGTATCTCGTCGATGAACAGGATCGTGTCCTGTGCCTTGCGCAGTTCGTCCAGCAACTGCTGCATGCGCTCCTCGAACTCGCCCCGGAACTTGGTGCCCGCCACCAGCGACGAAACGTCGAGCGAGAAGAGGGTCTTTCCTGCCAGTGTATAAGGGACGTTGCCTGCTGCGATACGCAGCGCCAAGCCTTCGACGATGGCGCTTTTGCCCACACCGGCTTCGCCGATGAGGATCGGGTTGTTCTTTTTCCGGCGCGAGAGAATCTGGATCACGCGCTCGATCTCCTGCTCGCGGCCTACCACGGGATCGATTTTCCCTTCGCGTGCCTGCTGCGTGAGGTTCACGCCGAATTTGTTCAACAACGGGTTCGACGGCTTCTCTTCGGGTTTGTTTTCCTCGTTGAAATCGAGCATGCGTACCTGGATTTCGGGGCGGAAATCGTCGCCCGAAGCCAATTTGTGAATCTCTTCGGCAATCGCTTCGGGCGTGATGCCGTACATTTCCAGAATGCGCGAGGTGCCCGTCGTGCGGTCGCTGACGATGTTGAGCAAGGCATGGCCCGTCGAAATGCTCCTTACGGAGCCGACGGTCGCACGCAGCTCGTCGCAGAAACTGCGGAAGAACGTTTCTGGCGTCTGGGTTTCTCCTGCGTTGGCTGCCAGGACCTCACGCTCGAGGCGCAGGCGTACCTGGTAAAGCTCCCAGTCCTTGAGCCGGGAGGAGAGTATCTGATAGGCGAGCGATCCTTCTTCGTGGAGGATCTCCAACATGAGGAAGTCCTTGAGCGAATGGCCGATGCCCGCTTTGGTCGTGTCGAACGCCGTGCGGGCGATGACCCCCTCCAGCGTCTTTGAAATTTTAATTTGCATTTGTGCGTCTCTCTAATTGTTCGCAAGGATAACGCAGGGAGGAGACGTAATATTATGTTAAAAACACAGGCTGTTTTTATCTCTCAGAGCCTGAATCCGTTGCTTGGTAAAAAAAGTGCGGGCCGCCTCGAAAGACAGCCTGCACCGTGTTTAAAAGAGGATTATCCACCGTTTCAAATAATTTGTCATTCGATTGAAGGTATATAATAAATTTCTTCAAATTCAACAGGCGGTTTGACCGTACTCATTATGATTCGGTATTGGCCGGGTGTATGAAATACTACCTGAAATTTGCCGGCAGCGATGTCCTGAATCGGAAGATCGAGACAGAACTCGAAATCAGTACCTTCTCCTGTTCCGGGGCCCTCATTATCTTTTTCGATATCTATGAGTTGAAACCCGGGATGATTCCCTGAAATGTAATAGTTCGGTGTAAATGTATATTTCCGTTCGAGTAAGAGGGTTCTCCCATCTGTTCCGATCCCAGAAGGAATGCATTCAAGAGTGTATTCTTTTGAAACATGGTATAGTCTTTCGAATTCTATGGGATCCAAAATATTGGTTGTTTTGATTTTAACCTTGTATTCTCCGTCTTTAAAAAATACGATGGATATTGTGCTGCCATTGATGATTTCCAGATGATAATCATCTGTTGCGCTGAATATTTCAAAGTCGAATTCAGGAGCAGGGGGTAATGGATAACTGTGTTCTGCAGTCAAGAAATATTTTGTTCCTATCAATAAATTATTTTTATCCGGGCCTGCTCCTGCCGGATCGCATGATCGATTCGGTATCGCTGACGGTCGTTCCGTTGATGAATTTCCCGTCGGGCATGGCGAACGGGTCCGTTACGGCATGTCCGAATCCGACGATGTGCCCGAGTATGTGCATCATGAAGTATTTCGCCCGTGTGGGTTCGCCGAGCAGAGGTTGCGCTGTGGAATAATTGAATACGACTGTTTTTCCGTACTGGCCGGATCGCGAAGGATTTTGAATGCTTACCGGATCGAACAGATCGCCGGCATGATCCCCGACGAAACTCACTACCAGCGAGGCGGTCTTATCGAAAACGAACTCGATGTTGGAATCGGGTATCTTGTTCCATTCCCCGACGGCCTGTGCCAGCAAATCGGCATATTGTGGAATTCCGTCGGCATTCAGGTAGATGGTTTGGTACTCTTCGTCCAGCAGGCCGTATCCGCGTTGCATGCGGGTCTGAGGGTTGTTGCTCCATTCGGCCAGGTCCTCTTTGGCTATCACGACATTGGGCACGAGCAGATAATAATCGTCGCGTTCGATCATTCCCTGCGTATCGTACCCGAGGAATTCGAGCAGCTTCCGGTCGGTCGCCTCCCGGGTAGAAATGTCGTCGGTCGGTCGCTGCGTGCAATGGACGCAAAGACAGCAAACAATCGGAAACAAGATTGTTCCAAGTAAAAGTCTTTTCATGACATAAGGTTCTAAGGGATCATGATGTGTGTAATGATGAAAATTCTACTTGGAAAGCAATGACCCGGAATGTCTCATGTTTGTTGTCGTGAGGATGGATGACATACGTCTGTGAGCGATTCCGTATGGGTTAATGATGCCGGGTATACCGGCGCCCGATCAAATCGTTTCAGTTGGAGTCATTCCCTCCGCCATTCGCCCACCTCCATCTCGCGCATGTCGGTGCCGTCGACCGTAAAGCGTACGGCCGTGCGCACCTTGTGGAAGCCATACTGCCCCGCAGCACCCGGATTAATGTGCAGCAGGTCGTAGACCGGATCGTAAACCACCTTCAGGATGTGCGAATGTCCCGCGATGAAGAGTTTGGGCCGAACTGTCTGAATCCGTTCGACGGCGCGCGGGTCGTAGTGACGCGGATAGCCCCCGATGTGGGTCATCAGCACTTTGACTCCTTCGCAGTCGAAAACCGAGAAAAGAGGATAAACGCGCCGCGTGATTCCGTCGTCGATATTTCCGGCTACGGCCCGCAGGGGCTTGAAGGCGGCGATTCGGTCGGCCAACTCCAGCGAGCCGATGTCTCCCGCGTGCCAGATTTCGTCCACGTCTTTCAGAAATTCGCGCAGCGTGTCGTCGAATGTGCCGTGCGTGTCGGAGATGATTCCGATCTTCTTCATATTATTTTCGTTTTGATTTCGTGTTAACGGTCGAGTTCCGCATATCCCTTGTGGCGCGTCAATCGGAAATACGCCGGTACCCCCGTCGCCGCGTTCTGACCGAAACAGGGTTTTGCGGCGGGCCACGGCGGAATATTTTGTCCGCTTCAACGGGTCGGCGGACTGCGGTTCTGGCGCGTGCAGACCTGTTCTCGCACTCACTTGTTTCATAGCCGGCTCCTGCGGGCTGAAAGACAAAGGCACATGCCCCTCGCCGGTGGACTTACAGGCCGGCTTGAACCGGCCCCCCCCCGGCGGCTGCCGCAGGGTCAGTATTTTCCCTTCCAGAGTTCGCGGATGCGCTCGGCGATTTTGGCTTCGGCGGCATTTGCGGTATTGGGTTCGTAGAATTTCGTGCCGGCGAGGCTTTCGGGCAAAAATTCCAGCTCGGCAAAGCCGCCTGCGTAATCATGGGCATATTTGTAACCTTTGCCGTACCCCTCCCGCTCCATGAGTTTGGTAGGGGCGTTGCGCAGGTGCAGGGGCACGGGCCGGTTGGTCGTGTCGTGCTCGACCAGCGACAGGGCCTTGTTGATGGCCATGTAGGCCGAGTTGCTCTTGGGACTGGTCGCCAGGTAGATCGTTGTCTCGGCCAGCGTGATGCGCGCCTCGGGCATGCCGATTTTGTGTACCGTGTCGAAGCAGGCGTTGGCAAGCAGCAGGCCGTTGGGGTTAGCCAGGCCGATGTCCTCCGAGGCGAGGATCACCAGCCGCCGGGCGATGAAACGCGGCTCCTCGCCACCGGCCAGCATCCGCGCCAGGTAGTAGATCGCCGCGTTGGGGTCGCTGCCCCGCACGGACTTGATGAAGGCCGAGATCACGTCGTAATGCTGCTCGCCGTTCTTGTCGTAGAGGGCGATGTTCTGCTGGAGGCAGTCCGTAACGTATTGGTCGGTGATGGTGATCGGGCCGTCGTTGGCTCCCACGACGATATCGAGGATGTTCAGCAGCTTGCGGGCATCGCCGCCCGAGAAGCGGAACAGCGCTCCGGTCTCTTTGACCTCGATCTGGCGGGCCCGGAGTTCCGTGTCGGTGGCCAGCGCCCGGTCGAGCAGCGTCCGGAGGTCTTTGTCCTCCAGTGATTTGAGTACGTAAACCTGACAGCGGCTCAGTAGCGGGGAGATCACTTCGAACGAAGGGTTTTCGGTCGTGGCGCCGATAAGCGTGAACACGCCCTGCTCCACGGCCCCTAACAGCGAGTCCTGCTGCGACTTGTTGAAACGGTGGATTTCGTCGATGAACAGGAACGGGGGCTTCGCGTCGAAGAAACGCTGCTTTTTGGCCGATTCGATCACTTCGCGCACGTCCTTGACCCCCGACGTGACGGCCGAGAGGGTGAAGAACGGGCGTTCGAGCTGCGTGGCGACGATCCGCGCCAGCGTGGTCTTGCCCACGCCCGGCGGGCCCCAGAGGATGAACGAGGGGACGTTTCCCGTTTCGAAAAACTTACGGAACACGCCGTTTTTACCCACGAGGTGTTCCTGCCCGATGTATTCGTCGAGTGTTTTGGGACGCAGCCGTTCGGCAAGGGGGGCGGACATAACTTTATACGGTTAAATGTTGTTCAAAGGTACGTATTTTCCGGGGAACGGCAAAAACTGTGCGGGATCGATTTTCGTGCGAATTTCGGTCCGGGAGGGGCGCTGCGAGGATTCGCAACCCCTGCCGGCGCATCACGGGTTATTAGATTGTCGCTCTGCGTTCGTTCCGGCAAAAAACAGCGGGGCTGAGGGCGGGGGCGGTTCCCGGATGGGCACCTTGTGCGTGCAGGTGTCCGAAAACGCTACCCGTGAGGTTTTTTCCGGATGCCCGAAGACACCCCGGGTGTTCCCGATTCGTTCGGATTACGGTTCAAACCGCATATATGGAATAAAAACGATCCGCAGGTTTTCAGCCTGCGGATCGTTTTTTAGGGAGATGCGTGGTTGTGCGGCCCGAAAACCTGCACGGCAGATGGCCGCGCCGGATCAGAACTCGAACTTTTCGAGTTTCATCTCGCCCAACCGGTGCAGGCGCGGGACGAGAGAGGTGAAGTGCGGAGCTGCCTCGTGCGCGGCGAGCGCTTCGGCGTCGCGCCACGTTTCGCAGATCATCAGCACGTCGCGTCTCGTGGCGCTTTCGTAGAGATCGTAGGAGATGCAGCCTTCGTCCCGCAGCGAGGCGGCGACCAATTCCTCTGCCGTGCGGACGAGTTCCGCGCGGTCGGATTCCGTGGTACGGATAAATACGTTGAGTCGGATCATACTAACTAACATTTATGTTTCAAAGATACGGTATTTTCATAAAATTCACTTATATTTGCAGGACATATTGACTAACACGGAAAGTGTAAGTTTATTCCCGAATCGTGAACGTAGGAAATTCACCTGGGTTGGGAGTAGGCAAACATCTTGCCGCGTCGTATCCGTAATCTGCGGATATAGGCGTGGGGGCTGTCGCTTATTTTATACCCAAAGGTATCCTACGACCTACGATTCTGAAATGGGCTTCGGCACCACGCTTTCTTTTCTACTAACCGCTGCCGGGGTGCGGGCGGAAAAATCTCCTGTACTATGAAAAGAATGGTGACTCTCGTTTGTTGTTTGTGTCTGATTTCATCCGGTTTTGCAAATGACTCACAACCCCGGAAGGAGACAGAGATCAAAAAGATAGTAAAAAATCTGCCAGCGAATTATCCGGTGGTAATCAAAAAAACATGGGGAAAATCGAAAGACGTGTCGTTGAAAAAGCTGGATGCGGCTTCCCTCAATTACATTGAAAGGAATTTACTGGATCGATATGCGGATGTGATTCTCTTTTCTGAGACTCCCAAATGCTACTATGTGACAGACGAAACCGGAGGTATCGGGGTTTGCGACTTGAATGGTAAAGAGATTGTTCCGCCTGTCAAAGGGCATATCCGCGTCTGCGGAGGGCTGCATTCGATCATGATAGGCGATGCATGTGAGAATGATGTTTGGGAAAAGAAAGTTTGGTATGTGGTCACTAAAACACCCGGAACGGGTGCAGGACATTTTCAGGCTCTTCTGGACAGGAAAACGCTCCACCCAATTATCCCGTATGGCAAATATCATGATATTCAGCTAACGTATAAAGGGACAACATCGTGGTATTATGTAGCAAGACTCGATACAACGGGAACCTTGCGCTGGGGCGTATGCGATAAGGATGGAGAAGAGATCTTACCCTGTGAGTATTTGAGCGTGCGGAAAGAGGGCAGGAAAATCGGCATAAAAAATAATGGGACATCTGTAGGCGGCAAATTTGTCGGCAGCAACGATCTGACGATGAATGAGGTGGAAAACATGGTCGAAAATAAAATCTCGCTCGCCGAGGAGCGCCAAAGACGTCTGGTCAATACGTTTAATTCCATTGGACAAGCGATGATTGCTGCGGGAACGGTGATGGAACAGGCAGGTATAGGAGGTGACTCATCCCAAAGCAATTCGTCCACAACTGCAGTAGCAGCTCCTTCGGGAAGTTACCAACAACAATATGCGCATTGGGAACGTTTGGCCGAAAGGCATTACCATTCCTTGACCAATACGGGTGTCAGCTTGGAGAGTAAATCCGGTGCAGGCGGTGTAACCGGCGGTACGGGACATTTGTCGACAGGAAACTATGCACAGATGAAAAAAGCCTTGCGCGAAGCGCAAGGCCAAATGGCGGCAGTTCGTCGAAGAGCAAGCCAGGCGGGGGTGAAAATTGTACAGTCGAAATGGGAAACGGCCGTTGTGAACTACTAACAGGAATAAAAAAGGATAGGAATAAATCCTATCCTTTTCGTTTTTACTCCTCCGGCTTCCGCAATTCCAAGTACAACTCGTCCAACTGCGACTGATCGACATAGCCCGGAGCGTCGAGCATCACGTCGCGGCCGGCGTTGTTCTTCGGGAAGGCGATGTAGTCGCGGATCGACTCCGAGCCGCCGAACAGCGAGCAGAGCCGGTCGAAACCGAAGGCCAGGCCGCCGTGGGGGGGTGCCCCGAATTTGAAGGCGTTCATCAGGAAGCCGAACTGCTCCTGCGCCTTCTCGGGCGTGAAGCCCAGGCATTTGAAGATCAGGGCCTGCAGCTTGGCGTCGTGGATACGGATCGAACCGCCGCCGATCTCCGTGCCGTTGCAGACGAAGTCGTAGGCGTTGGCCCTGACGCGGCCCGGGTCGCTTTCGAGATAGGCTACGTCCTCGGGCTTGGGCGAGGTGAAGGGGTGGTGCATGGCGTAGAAGCGCTGCGTTTCATCGTCCCACTCGAACATCGGGAAGTCCACGACCCACAGGGGCGCGAATTTCTTCGGGTCGCGCAGGCCCAGCTGCTGCGCCACTTCGAGACGCAGGGCGCAGAGCTGCGTCAGAGCCTTGAACTTTTTGCCGCACAGGAGGAAGACCATGTCGCCGGCCTTCGCGCCGCACCGCTCGGCGATGGCGCGCACCTCTTCGGGCGTGTAGAACTTGTCGATCGACGACTTCACGCCGCTCTCGTCGACGCGAATCCAGATCAGTCCCTTCGCACCCACCTGCGGACGCTTCACGAATTCCGTGAGGGCGTCGATCTGCTTGCGGGTGTAGGCGGCGCAGCCCGTCGCGGCGAATCCGGTGACGTACTCCGCATCGTCGAAGACACTGAAACCGTGTCCTTTCACCAGGTCGGTCACATCGGCGAACTCCATACCGAAGCGCAGGTCGGGTTTGTCCGAGCCGTACTTTTCCATCGCCTCGATCCAAGGCATGCGGCGCAGCGGTTCGGTCAACTCGATTCCCATCACGTGCCGGAACATGTGTTTGGCCCAGCGCTCGAACACTTCGAGGATGTCCTCCTGCTCGACGAACGACATTTCGCAGTCGATCTGCGTGAATTCGGGCTGGCGGTCGGCGCGCAGGTCTTCGTCGCGGAAGCAGCGCACGATCTGGAAATATTTGTCATAGCCGGCGACCATCAGCAGCTGTTTGAGTGTCTGCGGCGACTGGGGCAGGGCGTAAAACTGGTTGGGGTTCATGCGGATGGGCACCACGAAGTCGCGGGCGCCCTCCGGCGTGGAGCCTACCAGGTAGGGGGTTTCGATTTCGAGGAATCCTTCCGCATCGAGGAAGCGGCGAATCTCCTGCGCCATCTTGTGCCGAAGGATCATGTTGCGCTGCAGCGGGCCGCGCCGCAGGTCGAGGTAGCGGTATTTCATGCGCAGGTCGTCGCCGCCGTCCGACACCTCTTCGATGGTGAACGGGGGAGTCTGCGCCTCGTTGAGGATCTCGACCTTGTCGGCCGCCACCTCGATGTCGCCCGTAGGCATCTTGGGGTTCTTCGACGAACGTTCGACCACGCGGCCCGTGACACGGATCACGAACTCGCGGCCCAGTTTCGAGGCCGCTTCCCGCGCCTCGGCGGGCGAGTGTTCCTCGACGACAATTTGCGTCAGGCCGTAGCGGTCGCGCAGGTCGATGAATGTCATGGCGCCCAGGTTGCGCACCTTCTGCACCCAGCCTGCGAGGGTCACGGTTTCGTTCACGTTGCCGGCCCGGAGTGAGCCGCACGTATGCGTTCTGTACATAGGGGTATGAAGTTTTTGTTTTGTTTTGTTCTTGTAACTTGCAAAGTTATATAAAATTCATGATCCCCGATTCGAAAATTCCGATTTTTTCAGTCTGTGCGGATCGGCATTCCGCTTGCAGGAAGATTTTTTTTATATTTGCGAAATATTCGGGGCGGATGAAGCGAGCTGCGGCAATTGCGTTTTTTTGCTGATGTGCGGGGCATTTGCTGCCGGGTGTGTGCCCGTAAAACTGAAATACTTCATGTCTGCGAATACCGCCTTGCGGAAGAACAGCGCAGGACTTTTGAAAAAAAACGGAAAAAGTGATGAATCAACAGCAAACCGATGAAAAATTCATGCGTCTGGCACTAAACGAGGCGCAAAAGGCGTTAGAGGAGGGAGAGGTGCCCATCGGGGCGGTCATCGTGGCCGGCGGGGCGGTCGTGGGCCGGGGGTACAACCTGGTGGAGACGCTCGCCGATCCGACGGCCCATGCCGAGATGCAGGCCCTGACGGCGGCCTCTTCGACGCTGGGCGGCAAATATCTGAGGGAGTGCACGCTCTACGTGACGGTCGAACCCTGCATCATGTGCGCCGGGGCGATCGGATGGGCGCAGGTGAGCCGCGTGGTGTGGGGCGCCGACGATCCCAAGAAAGGGTACAGGTGTTATTGCGAGTCGGTGTTCCACACGAAAACCCTCGTTACGCGCGGTGTGCTGGGCGAGGAGTGCGAACGCACGATGAAGGCGTTTTTCGCCGGATTGCGCGATTAGATTTTGAAGGAAACGAAAAAAATTATACTTTTGCATCCAACGTGCCCGCGAGGCGGGTGCACATCAGGGACTTAAAACTAAAAACGAATAGGAAAAATGAAAAAATTATTGGTATCGGTAATTGCGCTGATGGGGGCCTTGTCGCTCTCGGCGCAGGATCTCACGGCGACTTACAACGAGGCTGCCGCAGCTTTCGGACAGAAAAACTTTGCAGCTGCGGCAGCAGGTTTCGAGAAGGTCATCGACGAGGGTATCGACAACGAAGAGGCAGCCAACATGGTGGCTACCGCCAAATCGACCCTTCCCAAATGTTATTTCATGCTGGGCGGTATGGCGCTCAAGACGAAGAACTACGACGAGGCGCTGAAGAATTTCGAGAAGTCGGCCCAGCTTGCTGAACTTTACGGCGACATGAACCAGATGAACAAGGCGAACGGCTGGGTGGCCAAGATTTATCAGATTCAGGGCGGCGAGGCGTTCAACAACAAGGATTATGCAACCGCCGCAGGTATCTTCGCCAAAGGCTACAAGGCCGATCCGGACAATACGGATATGGCGCTCAATCTGGCGATGAGCTACTGCGAGGTCGCCATGGCAACGGGCGACATGGCGCAGTACGAGCAGGGTATGGACATCTACGAGGCGATTGCCGCGAAAACGAATCCCAAATATGCGGAGGCTGTGAAAACAGCCAACGAAATGATGACGCTCTATACGAATAACATGGTTGCCAAACTCCAGGCAGCCAACGATTTCGACGGCATCATCACGATGGCCGACGCGCTGCTGGCCAAGAACCCCGCCAACGCGCTGGCCGAGAAGGTTCGTTTGCAGGCTTATGCCAGCAAGAAGGACTATGCGAAGGTGATCGAGCTGGGCGAGCAGGCTGCCGCCGCGCAGACCGATCCCGAGGACAAGAGCCTGATGTACCTGACGCTGGGTGCCGCTTACAACGCGAAGGAGATGAAGCCGCAGGCTATTGCCGCCTTCAAGCAGGTAACGGCGGGTCCCGCTGTGGAGAGTGCGAAAGCCGCGCTGGCCGAGTTGACGAAGTAATCGGATACGCTGTGCAAAGAATGGGGCGGGTCATGTGACCCGCCCTTTTTGGTACGATATGTGCCTCTCTCAGGTCGTTTCAAGCAATGCGATATGGAACGTGAAACCTATTTGCGGCCGGAGGCGGAACTCGTCGTCGTCAAGACGGAACGAGGATTCGCCGTGTCCGGCGAGGTCGAGGGCTTCGACCGGGAGGACTGGCATGAATAATAACTTATTAGGATGCGCGGCGCTGTGCCTTGCGGTCATGGGCTGCGCCAAAGACGAAACCGCGTCGACCGTTGCGCTTCCCACGGTCGTGAAACATGTGCGGGTGGAAGCATCGGTGCCTGTGACGCGCACGGAACTGGCTCCCGACGGATACAACGTGCTGTGGTCGCCGGGCGATACGATCGGCGTGTATGTACGCAGTGACGACAACCTGACGGCAGCCAATACGCCGTTGGTGTTCGAGGGCTTGCAGCCCTCGTCGCGGGGCGTTTTCAGCGGAGACATCACCCTGGCCGAAGGTGCGTCGGGGTATACCCTCTATGCCTATTATCCCTATTCGGCCGATACGCCTGCCGATCCTACGGCTGTGACCTTCGCGCTGGCTTCCCGCCAAAGGCAGGCAGCGGCGGGCGATTCGTCGCACCTGGGCGATTCCGATTTCCTGGTCGCGGGTGCTGCGCAGAGCACGACGGGCGACTTTACGGGGCTGCTGTTCCGCCACGCCTTCGCCGTGGTCGAGGTCGATCTCACGGGGTCGGGTACAATGGCCGGCAAGCAGGTCGCGTCGGTGATGCTCTTCAACACGGACGCGGCTTCGGTACAGACTAACGGCGCCCTGACGGACATGGCCAACATGACGGGTAGTTTTTCGTTCGACCTCACCGCCGCTTCGGGGAACAATACGGCCAACTACACGGGAGGTTCGGCGCAGATCAACTATTGCGGCGTGGATTTCACGTCCGCCCCGACGCTGGGAACATCGCCGCTGAAGGCTTACCTGACGGTCAATCCCGCCGACTATACGCGCGGGAACGGCCGGGTCTATGTCGTGGTGCGCACCACCGACGGCTATACATCGACCTACTCGCGTCCGGGACTGGTGATCTCGGCCGCGCAGATGAAGGTCATCACGCAGGACGTTGCCACCGGCACGGCCACGCAGCCGGCCATCGACCTTTCGGCGGGCGGCGAGACGGCCAACTGCTATGTGGCGTCGCTTCCCGAACAGGAGTATACGTTCGACGCCACCACGGCCGGGAACGGCGTCATTACACCGGGCTTGCAGCAAGCCGTCCAGTATTTCGAGGGACGTGCGCTCTCCGCTTCGCTGGCCGGAGGCGTGGCGCACCTGATCTGGCAGAGCAATCCCTACCTGATCGTCCCCGGAAGCGTGCGTTACGAGGACGGGAAGATTCATTTCACGCTCACGGAACGTCCGACGGAGCTGGGCGGCAATGCCGTGGTCGGACTTTATCCCGATGCCGCGTCGAGCGAGGCGCTCTGGAGCTGGCATATCTGGATCACCGACAAGAGCGAGGCCGAACTGGATGCGCTGGCCGAGACCTACGTGATGTATTCGACCTACGAACAGGCCTACGGAGCGGGTACGGCGGTGATGATGGATCGGAATCTGGGTGCGATTTACAAGGAGGACGGGGCCTATGCCCGTTCGTTCCGCGCGCCGCTTTTCCAATGGGGACGCAAAGACCCGTTCCCGTGGGGACAGGTCGTCTTCGACGGGCAGAACGTACCGCACACCTACCTTTCGGAGTATACGGCCGTGCAGACGACCGGATCGCTGGGACAGTATGCGGGCTATACGGGTAATACGGCCTATGCCACGGCGCATCCCGAACAGTTTATCGCCAGTTCCGGCGCCAGCTCCTACGACTGGTACTGGGGCGCAGGCACGGGTACGACTTCCGACTTCCGCAACAACGAACTGTGGGGTAATCCTACGGGTTACGTCGTGGGGCAGACCACGACCAAGACGCTCTTCGACCCCTGTCCTCCGGGATGGAAGATGCCCATGCCCTACGTCTACTCCGCTTTCACCAAAACGGGAGGCAGCGCTTCGGTCGCCAGCGGCGACACGAACGTAACGGGTACGTTCGTACAGGGATGGAATCTGCTCTACGACGGTGCGAACACGACCTATTATCCCGGTGTGGGGTATCGTTACGACGAAGCGGGAGTCTTTATTTTCTCATCGGCGGGCCAGTATTGGACCAGTTCGTCCGGCGCGGAATCGGCCTTCGGAGCTTGGGCTGTTTTGCTTTCCTCCACGCAGATTTATACGCAGTTCATCAATCCGCGCGGTTCCGGATTTCCCGTGCGGTGCATGAGGGACAATTGAAAATGGAAAATGGAAAGGTGAAATGTGAAAGTGGAAAGTCGAACCGACTGAACGGTCAAGGTCAAAAGCATCACACGGTGTGGACCATACGGGATGGCGAGACGAAAGTTTCAATTTTCCACTTTCAATTTTCAATTTCTTCTCTGAGGTTCCCTTTGATCCGCTCCAATCCGCTGCGTGCAAGGGGCGTGGCGCCCATCCGGCGCAGGAACTCCGTTTCGTCCAGCGCCAGCCACTCGTCCGGGGTCATCGACAACGGATCGAACAGCGGATCGAAAGCGGCGTTGGCGTGCATCGGGGCTTTCTGGTTATAGGGGCAGCAGCTCTGGCAGCGGTCGCAGCCGAAGATCCAGCCGTGGAAGTCGGGACGGTCTCCGGCCGGCTTTTCGACGGTATGGCGGGCGATGCAGCGGCGCGTATCGACTGTCTTCGGGGCGATGAGCGCACCGGTCGGGCAGCTCTCAAGGCAGTTGCGGCAGCGTCCGCAGCGCGTGCCTTCGAAAGGGGTGTCGTAGCTGTCGGCCTCGTCCGCAAGCAGCAGCTCGCCCAACAGCACGTAGGTGCCGTAGCGCGGTGTGACCAGCAGCGACTGGCGGCCGATCCACCCCAAGCCCGCCTCGACGGCCAGTTGTTTTTCGAGCAGCGGCGCCGTGTCGACAAAGGCGCGGCCGGTCAGTGAGGGACAGGCTTTGCAAAGGGTGTCGAGCATGCCCGCGAGCATCCGCCGGATGGTGGTGTGATAGTCGGTCGTACAGGCATAGGAGGCCACTTTGGCCCGGTGATCCGGGGGATAGCCTTCGCCCGTGCGGTTTTTGTAACTAACGGCGCAGACCACGGCCGTGCGTGCTCCATCCACCAGCGTTCCGGGATCGAAACGTTTGTCCAGATTACGCTCCAGATAGCCCAGTGAGGCGTGATAGCCCTTGCCGAGCCAGTCACGGAACCACTGCTCGTTTTCGGGAAAAGCGCGGCAGCGGGCCACGCCGCAGAGGTCGAATCCGGCGTCGGCGGCCAGTCGTTTGATCAGGGCGGTTTCGAGCATGGCAATAATTTGGAACAAAATTAATGCTTCTTTACCGAAAATTTGTAATTTTGCAACGAATTTTGCGTTCTTTCCGTGTGAAAGACCTAATTGGTAAATTATGACAATCGACACCCTTTACGAGCTTGTCCGGAACAGCGTGGAACAGTTCGCCTCGAAAGTAGCCTTCACGATGTTCGACGGCGAAGAGGTCACCTATGCCGAGGCCGGCAGCCGCATCGCCAAAGTGCAGGCGCTCCTCACGGGAGCGGGACTGCAGCCCGGCGACAAGGTGGCGCTGCTGAGCAGCAACATGCCCAACTGGGGCGTCTGCTACTTCGCCGTGACCGCAGCCGGAATGGTGGCCGTTCCGATCCTGCCCGACTTCTCGGGCGAGGAATTGGATATGATCATCGCGCACTCGGAAGCGAAGGCGCTGCTGGTCTCCGACCGCCTCTTCACCAAACTCTCGAAACAGACCATCGAAAAGCTGAATATCGTCGTCCGCACCAAGAACCTCGCCGTGATCCAGCAGCGGGTAACGGCTGCGGGGGCTACGGCCGAACCGAAGCCCGATGACCTGGCTGTCATCATCTACACGTCGGGTACCACTTCGAAGCCCAAAGGCGTGATGCTGACCCATGCGGCACTGTGCGCGCAGGTGAAGATCAGCGCGAGCATCTTCCCCGTGATGCCCGACGACGTGTTTCTCTCGGTGCTGCCCTTGTCGCACACCTACGAGTGTTCGATCGGGCTGATCTATCCCTTTTCGATGGGTGCCCGTGTCACCTACCTCGACCGTCCGCCGACGGCTTCGGCCCTGATGCCGGCGCTGCGCGGCGTGCGGCCTACGGTGATGCTCATCGTGCCGCTCATCATCGAAAAAATCTACCGCCATCAGATTCTGGCCAAATTCAACTCCAACAATTTCTGGCGGACGCTCTACAAGGTGGGCTTCATGCGCCGCTACCTGCACCGCGTGGCCGGTAAGAAACTGTTGAAACTCTTCGGCGGGAGGTTGCGCTTCCTGGGAATCGGCGGCGCGAAGCTCGACAGGGGAACCGAACGGTTCATGCTGGAGGCCCGTGTGCCCTATGCCATCGGCTACGGCCTCACGGAGACCGCTCCGCTGCTGGCGGGAGCCGCTCCGTCGCAGGTGCGGCTGGGTTCGACCGGGCCGGCAGCTCCGGGCGTGGAGCTGCGGCTGGAGAATGTCAATCCCGAGACGCGGCAGGGCGAGATCGTGGCCCTCACGCCGAGCGTGATGCTGGGCTATTATAAAAACCCAGAGGCTACGAAGGAGGTCTTCACCGCCGACGGCTGGTTCCGCACGGGCGACCTGGGCGAGTTCGACAAGGACGGCTGGCTTTACATCAAGGGCCGCCTGAAGAACATGATCGTGGGGCCGAGCGGCGAGAACATCTACCCCGAGGAGATCGAAAGCGTCCTCAACTCGCACGTCTGCATCGCCGATTCGATCGTCACCGAGCAGGAGGGTCGCCTGGTGGCTCTGGTACACTTCAACACCGAAGAACTCGAGTCGAAGTTCGCCGTGCTGCGCGAGGAACTGGAGTACAAGTGGGAGACCAAGAAAGAGGAGTGGGGCACGAAGAAGGAGGAGTGGGAGGCTCAGATGGAACACCTGAAAAAAGAGATCATGGACTACGTGAATGCGAAAGTCAATCGGTTTTCGCGTATCTCGGAGGTGGTCGAGGAGAAGGAGGAATTCGTGAAGACCCCGACCCACAAGATCCGGCGTTTCCTTTATAACAAACCGGCGAAAGAATCCGGACAGAAGACGAAGAAATAACCGGCCGCGAGGCGGTAATCCGTCTCTGAAAGGCCTCCGGTTTGCAGGAATAAGGGTGCGCCTCGGGGCGTGCCCTTTTTGCGGGCCGGTCGGATGCCGCCCCGTTTTTGCCGCCGGATTTGCCCGGCCCGACTCTTTCTGCTCGATTACCCGGAACATTTGTCCGGCCCGCAACCGGCGATCATCCGTCTTGCGTGCCTTGCCGTATCTGCGAGGGTGCCCCCGACGGACTTTTCCCGGATTTCTTCTTTCCCGTGCTGCCGGCGGAAGTGTGCCCGGAGCGAATTTCACGCTACCGGCGTAATAAATGTGATGAATTGTTTACCTTTGCAACCCCGAATTCAAGTATGTACAGTTTTTCGAAATACAAAACCCAATACCTGGCTAACCTGCGGTTGGCGCTCCCGGTGGTGCTCACGCAACTGGGCCAGATCCTCACGCAGTTCGCCGACAACCTGATGGTCGGCCGCTACGGCGGCGACGATCCCACGCCGCTGGCCGCCGTGTCGTTCGGCGGCTCGGTGTTCTTCATCCTCTTCATCACGGCCATCGGCGTGGCGCTGGGCCTCACGCCGCTCGTGGGCGAACTCTATGCGCAGGGCGACCGGAAGAAATCGGCCGCACTGCTGCAGAACGGCATCATGTTCTACACGCTGCTGGGCGTCGTCATGGCCGCCGTGCAGTATGCCTTCATCCCGCTGATGTACCACCTGGGCCAGCCTGCGGAGGTGGTCGACATGGCCATTCCGTACTATCGGATGCTGGTCTTCAGCATGCCCGTGATCATGCTTTTCTTCGTCTTCAAGCAGTTCCTGGAAGGCGTGGGCAACACGAAGGTGGAGATGGTCGTGACGATCATCGCCAACCTGGCGAACATCTGCTTCAACTGGGTCTTCATTTACGGCAACCTCGGTTTCACGGAGATGGGAGCCGAAGGCGCGGGCCTCGGTACGCTGCTTTCGCGCATCATCGCGCCGATCCTGATGATCGGGTATTTCTACAACCGAATCAAGTACCGCGCCTACCTCGACGGATTCTCGCCGCGCAACTACTCGTGGTCAAGCGTCAGGCAGCTGCTGCGGATGGGGCTGCCCATTGCCCTGCAGATGTTCCTCGAAGCCTCGGCGTTCGTCGGCACGGGCATCATGATGGGGTGGATGGGCAAGGAGGCCATGAGTGCCAACCAGATTGCCATCACGCTGAGCAACTGCGCCTTCATGATCGTGATGTCGGTCGGTGCCGCCACGACCATCCGCGTGTCGCACTGCTACGGCGCGCGGAATATCGGCGAGCTGTCGCTCGCGGCGAAGGCTTCGTACCACCTGGTGCTGGCGTGGAACGCGTTAGCCGCGTTGCTTTTCATCTCGCTGCGCCACTACATTCCGATGCTCTTCACCACCAACGCGGAGGTGATCGCCATCACGTCCGAACTGATGTTTTTCGTGGCGCTGTTCCAGCTTTCGGACGGCATTCAGAACGTCTCGGTGGGTGTTCTGCGCGGCATTCAGGACGTGAGGATCATCATGCCGATCGCTTTCGTCTCCTACTGGCTGCTGAACCTGCCGGTGGGCTACCTGTTCGGCTTTACGCTCGACATGGGACCTGCGGGGCTGTACCTGGGCTTCACCTTCGGCCTTTCGGCCGCCGCCGTGATGATGATCCTGCGCATCCGCCGCAGCGTGAGGAAACTTTATGTTTCCGGAATTAAAAATTAAGAATTAAGAATTAAGAATTAAAAATCAGCGCAAGTATCCTTGTTTCCTGTTTTGGGAACAGCCACTTTCAATTTTTAATTTTTCATCTTTAATTTTTAATTGATTATTTGTATCTTTACCCAAATTATACCCAATCATGGATACCGAACAACAACATAAGGGGTGCTGTAAACCCGAAGTGGGCCGGGGGTGCTCGTTCTGCGACTGCGGTGCCGAATCGGAAGCCAAACCCTGCGAAGGGTGCTTCAAGCTGCACGAAACTGCCTGGCTCGAAGAATACCCCGTCAATGAGCCGACCGATATTTTCGAGGTGCGCTTCAAAAATACCCGCCGCGCCTTCTATCAGAACGTCAACAACCTGCCGCTCCGGAGGGGAGACATCGTCGCGGTCGAGGCGTCGCCCGGCCACGACATCGGCATCATCTCGCTCACGGGCGACCTGGTGGCCAGGCAGATGCGCCGTACAGGCTTCAATCCCTATAACGGCGAGTATAAGAAAATTTACCGCAAGGCCAAACCCTACGACATCGAGAAGTGGCAGGAGGCCATTGCGCTGGAGCACGAGACGATGATCGCCTCGCGGCAGATTGCCGCCGACATGGGGCTGAACATGAAGATCGGCGACGTGGAGTACCAGGGTGACAAGATCAAGGCGATTTTCTACTACATCGCCGACGAGCGGGTCGATTTCCGCGAATTGATCAAGGTTTTCGCCGAGCGGTTCCACATCCGCATCGAGATGAAGCAGATCGGCGCCCGTCAGGAGGCCGGACGCATTGGCGGACTGGGTGCCTGCGGCCGCGAATTGTGCTGTGCGTCATGGATCGCGAGTTTCACGAGCGTCACCACGGGGGCCGCGCGCGTGCAGGACATCTCGCTCAATCCGCAGAAACTGGCCGGTCAGTGCTCGAAGCTGAAGTGCTGCCTGATGTACGAATACGACACCTACATGGATGCCCGCAAGGACTTCCCGCGCCTGCGGGAGCCGTTGCAGACGGCCGACGCCGAATGGTTCCCCGTGAAAAGCGATCTGCTGGCCGGAACGATGACCTTCAGCAGCAGCAAGGATGCGATGGCGAACGTCACGACGCTCCCCATTGCGCGCGTGAAGGAGATCGTGGCGATGAACCGTGTCGGGAAGAAGCCCGAGCAATTGACCGAGGCAAGTCTTGTGGCTGCGGCCGTGGAAGAGCCGTCCTACCGTTCGGAGGAGGACAGCATCACCCGTTTCGACAGCGCCAAACGGCGCGGCAAACGCAACAAGGGACGCGGTAACGGTGGAGAGAATAACGGCGAACGGGGAACGAACGCTACATCCGGCGGCAACCGTGGCAACGGCGGCCGCAACGGACGCTCGCAACAGGGACAGCGCCCGCAGGAGGGGAACGCTGTGGCGGAGCGGGGAGCACAGCGCGAAAGCAACGTTTCCGGCGCTTCTCCCGAAGGCGGCGAACGCCCGGCTAACGGGAACAATACGCGTGCGGAAGGCGGCGATAAGGGGACGCGTCGCAACAATCGCAACCGAGGGCGCGGACGCGGCAACGGAGAGCGCCGGGAAGGCGGTTCCGAAGCACCCCGTGAGAACGGTAACGGCGGCGAACGTGGGGCCGGCGGCGGCAATCCCCGTCCCGGAAACAACGGTAACGATGGTGACCGCCGTGAAAGACCTGTGAAGCGGGGCGGCGAGCGCCGCGAGAACGGCGGACGCAATCACGGTTCGCGTCGGGATGGTCAGGACGGGAACAGAAGCGGACGCGGCAATGATAACAACGGCGGGCCGCAGAAATCCGCCGGTGAATCAAAGGGCGAATAGCGTGAAGCGGTTGGCGGGGATCGTTCCGGCGCTGCTGCTTGGAGGGTGTATTGCGGCCCACCGGGCGGTGGTGGCCGACGTGGACAGCCGTGCCTGGCGCGATACGGTGCAACTGACGTTCCGCAACGAAGATACGCTCGGCTTGTGCGATCTCCATTTTTTCCTGCGTTACAACGACCGCTTCTCAGCAGATACGCTGCCTGTCTCGGTCATTGTGCTGTCGCCCGATTCGCTCTCGGCGTGCGAGCGGGTGACGCTACGCATCCGGCGGAACGAAGGGCCGGCATCGATGGCGCGCGAAGCCGATGTTCCCTACCGGCGGCGGGTGCGGCTCTCCCGCAGGGGCGAGTACCGCGTGCTGGTCGTGCCCGACACGGCGGTGCGGGGCGTCGAGGCTGTGGGCCTTCATCTGACGAAAAGCGAATAACAACGATATGGGCAAAGACAAATTGCGCAGGTTCCGCGAGAACCTGACGTTCGAATGTTTCGTGCAACCTGAATTCGAGACGGTGTTCCGCCGCGACCACCCCCTCAAGGGGCGCTGGCACGCCGATTTCTTCCGTAACGACAATCCGATCGTGCTGGAACTGGGCTGTGGGAAGGGTGAGTATACCGTAGCCCTGGCTGAGCGGGAGCCGGACCGCAACTTCATCGGCATCGACATCAAGGGGGCGCGGATGTGGCGCGGGGCGAAAACCGCGACCGAACGGAGCATGACCAATGTGGGTTTCCTGCGCACGCGCATCGAGTTCATCGAGTCCTTCTTTGCGGAGGGCGAAGTGGCGGAAATCTGGATCACCTTTCCCGATCCGCAGCTTAAGACGCGTCGTGCGAAGAAACGTCTCACGGCGCCGCAGTTCCTCACGAGCTACGCGAAGATGCTCGCGCCCGGCGGCCCCGTCAATCTCAAAACCGACTCCAAACACCTCTATGCCTATACCGGGGAGGTGATCCGCCGGTTCTCGCTGCCCTGCGAGGTGTCGAATCCCGACATCTACGGTACGGGGTTCGCCGACGAGGTGCTTTCCGTGAAGACGGCCTATGAACAGGAGTTCCTTTCGCGCGGGCTTCCGATCACCTATACACGTTTCACGCTCGCCGGACGGCGTGACTTTCCGCAGTTCGACTGGGAGGGGGACCAGACGGAAGAGAAAGATACCGAGGCCGAACGCGGGGTGCTCTGGTAGTTGATTGTCTCCGGATGTGATGCGTGATTTCCACGCGGGGCGAAAATGGAAAGGTGTCTGTACTTGTCTCGGTACGGGCACCTTTCGTTTTCGCAGCCGGATACTGCTCCCTGCCGTATCGGACGTTGTAGTCGTAAGCTCCGTCGGTTTGGCGGACTGCGGTTGCCGCTGCTCAGCTTTTTCGGGATATAAAAGAGGGTGTGTCGCTGTCCGTACGCGTGTGCTGCTTCCCAGGTATCTCCGGACACGTCTGCCCGGAAATACCGTTACGGCGGCAAAGGGAAACGATAGTTCGCGGACTGACAAATAAAATGTGCTGAAAAGTCCGTTTTATGCGCGGGTAACGCTTTTCCGGCGCAGGAATGACAAAATCGGGCGCGGAGCATCCTGCATCTCAAACTTTTTCGTATTTTTACGAAAACTTTAACCCCTCCCGCAGACATGGATGTAAAGATAGCCTCCGACTGGAAGGAGCTGCTGGCTCCGGAGTTCGAAAAACCTTATTTTGCACTACTGACCGGCTTCGTGCGGCAGGAGTATGCCACGCAGCGAATATTCCCGCGCGGCAGCAATATTTTCCGGGCCTTCGACAAATGCCCGTTCGACAAACTGAAGGTCGTCATCATCGGTCAGGATCCCTATCATGGTCCCGGACAGGCCAACGGACTCTGTTTTTCGGTGGGGGACGGGGTGCCTTTCCCGCCCTCGCTGCAGAATATCTTCAAGGAGGTGGCCGACGATACGGGAACGCCGGTGCCTGCCACGGGGAATCTCGACCGGTGGGCCGAGCAGGGTGTGCTGCTGCTCAATGCCGTGCTGACCGTGCGCGCGCATGAGGCGGCCTCACACGCCGGTCGCGGCTGGGAGACTTTCACCGACGCCGTAGTGCGGGCCATTGCCGAACGCAAACAGGGGATCGTCTACATGCTCTGGGGCAGTTACGCTCAGCGAAAGGGAGCCATCGCCGACCCGCAGCGCAACCTGATCCTTAAAGCCGTGCATCCCTCGCCCTTGTCGGTTTACCGAGGGTTCTTCGGCTGCCGCCACTTCTCACGGGCCAACGAATACCTGCAAAGCATCGGCCGGGAACCGATCGTGTGGTAGTTGGGGGGGCGAAACCACCGCAGGAATAATGCCGACAGTCAGTTCACGCCGACACAAGAAAAGCCACCCTGAAGGGTGGCTTTTCTTGTGTCGGAAGGACGGCTTCGGCCGAAGAATCATCCTTCAAAGTTCTGGGGGATTATCCCAGGTAGGACTTCAGCAGTTTCGACCGCGACGAGTGCCGCAGACGGCGGATTGCCTTCTCCTTGATCTGGCGTACGCGTTCGCGCGTGAGGTCGAACTTCTCGCCGATCTCCTCGAGCGTCATCTCCGAAGTGCCGATCCCGAAGAAATACTTGATGATGTCGCGTTCCCGCTCGGTGAGGGTTTCCAATGCGCGATCCACCTCCGTAGAGAGGGATTCGTTGATCAGCCCCCGGTCGGCGTTGGGCGAATCGGGGTTGACCAGCACGTCCAGCAGCGAGTTGTCCTCGCCGTCGGCGAAGGGAGCATCCACCGAGACGTGGCGGCCGGCGACACGCAGCGTGTCGGTGACCTTCTCCTTCGGAAGCTCCAGCTCCGTGGCCAGCTCCTCGGGCGACGGCGTACGTTCGTGTTCCTGCTCGAAGCGGGCGAACGCCTTGTTGATCTTATTCAGGGAGCCGACCTGATTCAGCGGCAGGCGCACGATACGCGACTGCTCGGCCAGTGCCTGGAGGATCGATTGACGAATCCACCAGACCGCATAGGAGATGAACTTGAACCCCCGGGTTTCGTCGAACTTCTCGGCGGCTTTGATCAGGCCGAGGTTGCCCTCGTTGATCAGGTCGGGGAGGCTCAGGCCCTGGTTCTGGTACTGCTTGGCGACGGACACCACGAAGCGAAGGTTCGCTTTGGTGAGTTTTTCGAGTGCCTCCTGGTCGCCTTTCTTGATCCGTTGGGCCAGTTCCACCTCTTCCTCCACCGTGATGAGTTCCTCCTTGCCGATCTCCTGCAAGTACTTGTCCAACGAGGCGCTCTCGCGGTTGGTGATGGATTTCGTAATCTTTAATTGACGCATTGTGTATCTCTCCTTTGTGTTAAAATTCAGACAATGAAAATGAATAATTAATAATCAGCCGGCGGATCGAAAACCCTGCAATGACTAATTATTAATTATTCATTGAGAAGTTCCACCGTCTACTCGACCAGCGTGTAGCTTGCCGCCCGGCCGTTGGGGTAGATTCCGTCGATCGAACGCACCTTTTCGGTCATGCGCTCCATGTCTGCGAGCGTACGAACCGGCCGGTCGTTGATGTGTGTGATGACGAATCCCTCCTTCACGCGGGCACGGGCCAGGATACCGTCGGACTTGATGCCGACTACCTGCACGCCGCCTTTAATGTCCAGCTGGCGAAGCAGTTTGGTGCCTGCGTCGACGAATTTGCCGCCCAGTACCTCCCTGACATCCACGTCGTCTCGGGTGATTAATTCTGTTTTACCTGCTTTATTACGCAGCGTCACCTCGATTTGTTTCACGGAATCGCCTCTTTTTACCGATAAATTTACTTTATCGTTCGGACGGTGCTTCGCCACCTGCTCCTGCAGGGTCGAGGCGTCGTTGAGTTTGACACCGTCGATCGACAGAATAATGTCGCCTTTCCGCACGCCGGCCTCCGAGGCCGCACCGCCTTCGCTCACGCTGGCGACATACACTCCGCCGATCTCTTCGATGCCAAGATCTTTACCCTCGCGGTCGATGAAGTCCTGATCGACGGGGCGGAACGCGATGCCCAGCATGGCCCGCTGCACGACGCCGTACTCCTTCAGGTCGACTACCACTTTGCGCACGATCGACTCGGGCACGGCGAACGAGTAGCCGATATAACTTCCCGTCTGGGATTTAATGACCGTATTGATACCCACCAACTCGCCGTGGGTGTTCACCAGCGCGCCGCCCGAGTTGCCGGGGTTCACCGCAGCGTCGGTCTGAATGAACGACTCGATGCGGAAATCATTGGGGATCACGCCCAACTGGCGCGCTTTGGCGCTCACGATGCCGGCCGTGATGGTCGACTGCAGGTCGAACGGCGATCCGATCGCCAGCACCCACTCGCCCAGACGCAGTGCGTCGGACGAACCGAACGGCAGGGTGGGTAGCTGTGTGGCTTCGACCTTGATGAGCGCGATGTCGGTGGTCGGGTCGCGGCCAATCAGTTTCGCGTCGAAGGTGCGTCCGTCGTTGAGTTTCACGCGCAGCTTCGTGGCGCCGTCGACCACGTGGTTGTTGGTGACGATATAACCGTCATCCGAGATGATCACGCCCGAGCCGCCCGCCCGGCGCTCCTGGATCTGGGGTTCCCCGCCTCCCCGGCCGTAGCCCTGGGGAAATCCGAAGAATTCGAGGAAAGGGTCGTACCCTCCCCGGCCCTGCATCTCGACCTCCTGCACGGCTTCGATGTTCACTACGGCCTTCACCGCATTCTCGGCGGCATAGGTCAGGTCGGGGTACTGCTCTCCCTGGTAAGAGGTAAACTGGGTGCCCAGTGCGGGCGTGCGTTCGACGGTACGGTCTATATATTCGACCTGCTCACCGCCCGAAGCGGTGCCTACCGCCCATGCCGTGAGACCGCCCGCTGCAGCCGACACGGCCACTGTTCCTAAAAATAATAATGCCTTGTTCATAATACAAACTGTTGTGTGAATGATTTTTGTTTTACTTGGAGGCAACTTCCGCCATAGGCTTTTTTCGTTTTGTAGGACAAACGCAGGGCGGGGGCGGGTTAGTATGCGGAGCGTGTTTTTTTTAGGCTGCCGTCCCCGAACATTCGTTTTCGGAAGTCGTTTCCTGCATTCGGCAAGGTTCCGGCGGGGCATTTGCAGAGTTTGTCGGACGCATTTTTCCCGGCAAAAAAGCGGCGGCGAAGCATGGTGGACAAGAAGTTGACGCGCTGACTTGAACCGATTATTCCGCCGCCGCAAAGTGGGCAGGTCGGGGACGGACGGAACGAAAAAATCCGAAAGGGGGGAGTGGGTTCCGATGATACGAGGCCTTTGGCTGCCTACCTCATACAAACACACAGCACACACCCTTTCGGATGTATGGCTGTATCGATGAGGTTTTCAAAAAATTTGCCAAAGTTTCGTATCCCCGATACTGCAATACTTATTGGTATCGATATGTTAAGAACGCTTGAAAAAGGGTTTTCGGGGTGCGCACCCGCAAAAAACCGTGTAACAAAGTTAGTAAAAGATTCGGAAAATGCAACGCTTCGGCGGCATTCGGTGGCGAAAAAAGGTTTTTAACGGATAAATACCGGATATAAATGTTGGCATTTCCACCTTGCCGTAGGTTCAGACGTCACGGTTTTGTAGCTCCCTTCCGTTTCCGGAATCGTCCGGAATGCGGAAATGTGCCGTCGACGGGAAGGGGATACATATATATAATAAGAGAGGCCCTGAGCCGAACTCAGGGCCTCTCTCGTTTAACGCGCACCGGATGTTTATTTCAGTGCAGGCATCTGTGCCGAATCGGTATTCGGCAGTTTATCGCCCGCATCGACCAGGTTCGCCTCCGAGACTCCCAGCGTACGGTAGAAGGCGTTCAGTTCTGCGAGAATCTCCTTGCGTCCCGCATAGCCTGCGAGGTAGTAGGCGTCGCCCAGCTGATCGAGTTTTTCGTCGATAAGTCCCGAGACCATATCACCCTGTATGCCGTCGAAACGCAGGTAGTAATCGATGTACTCGATCAGGTTGCGGGTATAGGCGCGCATCAGGGCATCGCCCTTCTCCGCCGCGCCTTCGATGCCCATTGCCGAGGCGGCATAATAGGCTTCCAGAAAAGGTGTGGTGTTGGTGTCGGTGAACCGGATCTGCGAGGGCGGCAGTTTTTCGAGTCCCATATCGAGCAGCTCCACGGCCTCCTCTCCGCGATCCTGCCGCAGCAGTTCCTTCGCCACGCGGGCAAAGGCGTCGCGCGAACGCGAAGCGCTGAGGTTGTACTGGATGAAGTTATCGACGTACACCCGGGGATCGCTCAGATTGCCGTACCGGAACCCCCGCTCTCCTTCGCCCCGCAGCAACGGCGCGGCATAGTCGGGGTCGATGCGCCCGATCTCGCGACCCGACTGCAGCGGCGTGAGGATCGGCACGAAACGGTAGGCATACCCGTCGAACTGAAGGTAATCCAGCAGTCCGAAATTCTGCAGGATATACACCTGCGTCATGTAGATCGGACGTTTCCAGTCGAAGTTGGCCAGCATGTCCAGCAGCATCAGTTCGTTTTTGTCGATCGAGCCTTTCGAAAGTTTGAGGTAGACCGTATCGACCATCAGGTCGCGGTCTTTTTCCGCCACGATGCCCGAGGCGATGGCATTCTCCTTGTTCACCGGCAGGGCGATGCGTTTGGTGGGGATATAGTCCACCAGCGTACCGTCGGCCAGTTTGGCTTTGGAGCGCGGGTCTTCGCTGCGGACGAAGTCGATCACCTCCCGGATGTCCACGGCGCGGTCGGTCTTGTTATAGACCGGCACCCAGTCGTTGACGAAGGTGTATTTGCTCTTCGGCAGCGAGAAAGGCACGCCTTCCGCCTCGTTGGCTTTGGTTTTCATCTCGTCGATATACCATTCGCCGCCCAGGTAGGAGGTGTTCATGATGCGCACGTCGGGTCGTACGCCGTAGACCTCCTGGTTGTTCCACAGCGGGAAGGTGTCGTTGTCGCCGTAGTTGAGGATGATCGAGTTGGGCAGCGTGGACTGCAGGTAGTTCCAGCCGATGTCACGCGCCATGTAGCGGTGCGAACGGTCGTGGTCGTCCCAGTTCTGGGCGGCAAGCAGCACGGGTACGCCCATGCAGATGACCGAAGCTGCGGCGGCCACGGCCGTGTTGTTGCGTTTGGCGAGCCACGCGACAAAGTCACGGATCGCCAGCACGCCCATACCGATCCAGATCGAGAAGGCGTAGAACGAACCCGCATAGACGTAGTCGCGTTCGCGCGGCTCGCCCGGCGAAGAGTTGAAGTAAACCACCAGCGCCACGCCCGTCATGATAAAGAGCCACATCACGATCGAGAAGTTGCGTGTGTCGCGGTTGAGCTGATACAGCAGGCCGATCAGTCCCAGGATGAAGGGCAGGAAATAGTAGGTGTTGCGGCCCTTGTTGTCGGCCACTTCGCGCGGCAGGCCGTCCTGCGGGCCGAGGTATTTCTCGTCGATCCACCGGATGCCCGAAAGCCAGTTGCCGTCGACGATCAGGGTGTTCGAAGGCTGTATGTCGCTTTGGCGTCCCATGAAATTCCACATGAAATAACGCCAGTACATGTAATTGAGCTGGTAGGTGAAGAAGTAGTTGAGGTTTTCGAGGAACGTGGGTTCCACAACCGTCTGCGGTTCGTAGCCGTCGTCGTAAACCCGTTTGCGCCCGAAATCGAGTACCTCCTGCTGCACGGCGCGGCCCGAGGCGTCGCGAATGACCTCGCCCTTTTCGTCGCGCGCCGGTTCCAGTTTGGTGCGGTAGGCGGCCCACTGCTTGTAGGCATTTTCCCCCTTGCGGTAGTCCCACATGCGCGGAAAGAGGTGCATGAACTCCGGTGCATGGGTGTAACCCGTGATGGTCGACGCCTGCTTGTATTTGCCGTCCTCGTCCAGATAATAGAAGGATTTCTCCTTATAGCCCTCGGGAGGCGCCGAATAGTAGGCACCGTAGAGCAGAGGCCGGTCGCCGTACTGGTCACGGTTGAGCAGCGACAGCAGGGCGTGGGGGTTGTTCGGGTTGTTGCTGTTCATCGGGGGATTCGCCGCCGCACGGATCGTCACCGAAGCGTAGGACGAGAAGCCGATGAGGATCATCAGCACCGAAAGCGCGATCGTGTTCAGCAGCACCTTGCCGCATCGGTATGAATACCAGGCCACCCAGCCCACGCTGCCGATGAGCGCCAGGGCGAAGACCACCATGCCCGAGTTGACGGGAAGACCCAGCGTATTGACGAAGAGCAGGTCGACCATGGCACCGATGTAGACCGTGTAGGGGATGATGATGCCGTTGATGACGCCCAGGATGAGCAGCGAGATCAGGGTCGCCAGTACCGAACCCTTGAAGGTGACTTTGTCGGTCTTGCGGAAGTAGTAGATGAACACGAGCGCCGGCACGGTCAGCAGGTTCAGGATGTGGACGCCGATCGAAAGGCCCATCAGGTAGGCGATCAGCACGATCCACCGCAGGTTGTGCGGCTGGTCCGCCTGCTCCTCCCATTTGAGCATCAGCCAGACGACCAGTGCCGTGAACATCGACGAGAGGGCGTAGACCTCGCCCTCGATGGCCGAGAACCAGAAGGTGTCGGTGAACGTATAGGCCAGCGCGCCCACGGCGCCAGCGCCCAGGATTGCCCATGTGTTGGCCGGGGTCAGTTCCCCGCCGTTGCGCGTGGTGAGCCGCCGTGCCAGGTGGGTGATCGTCCAGAACAGGAAGAGGATGCAGAAAGCACTGGCGAGGGAGTTCATCGCATTGACGGTCATACCCACGTAATCGGGGTTGCCGAAGGCGAAAAGCGTGGCCAGGCGCGCCAGCATCATGAACAGCGGCGCCCCGGGAGGATGGCCCACTTCGAGTTTGTAGGAGGTGGCGATGAACTCCGAGCAGTCCCAGAGGCTCGACACGGGTTCCATCGTCATCAGGTAAACTACCGCCGCGACGGCGAAAACCGCCCATCCGACGAGGTTGTTCCGGCGTTTGAAAAAATCCATATTTTTTATCTATTCGCTTTATTGCCTGCAAAATTAATCATTTAACGCCGAAATCCAACCGTTATTATCGTTCGGCGGATGAAAAAGTATCCCGGCTCCCAAACAAGTGACTGAAGCTGATCTTTTTTTATATTTTTTTGCTTCACTTTCAGACGATTTTTGTTCTATTTCTTTATGAATCGAAAGGCCGGAAAGCTGGTTTGCTGCGGATGTGTTAGACCTCGATGAATAACGACCGGAACGGCAGAAAAACGGATGGTATAATCAGGCGTAAAATAGCTAAATTTGGGTACTCATCCACTATCCTTTAAATTTATTTCAGTATGAAAACATGTGATTCATTCTGCAGCCTGCTGATCGCAGCCGCTGCGATCGTAATGGGTACGGCTTGCTCCGACGATCCGGTAAAACAGGACCCCTTTCCGGAGAGCATCGGTGTAACAGAGCTGAAGGCATCGATTCTCAACACCCGTGTCGAGGCGGGAAGTCCCGTCGGAGGGCTGCTTCCGGCCGTATGGAGTTCCGGCGACCGGATTGCGGCTGCGGTCGGCGACCGTACCTGCTATTATGCGCTGACCGAAGGGGCCGATACCGAGACAGCCGTTTTCGAATTCGAAGGGGATAAAAAAGAAGCGCCCGAACCGCCCTTCACGCTTGTCTATCCCGCCGAACCGGGCACTATGCCTGCCGTGCAGACCTATGTGAAGGACGGTTTCGATCCGGCGGGGGTGATTCTTTCGGCCGAAGCCGTACCGCTTGCGGGCGGGGAGCCGCTTGCCGTCACGTTTACGAAGGGCTATTCGGTGCTCGACCTGCAGCTGACGGGCGATGCGACGGTAGTCTCCATCGGCGTTACGGATGCTGAAGCCGCTCTTGCGGGGGAAGCGAATACGGTGACGCTCGACTGCGGCGACGGGGTGGTGCTCGATCCGGAGGCCGCTACCGACTTCCGGCTGCTGATCGCTCCCGGTAGGCACATGCTGAAGATCCGGATTCGGACGAGCGATGGGCGTACAAAGTCGCACGCGTCTGCCGAAGCGCTTGTTTTCGATGCGGGCGCGGAACTGAAAGTCGCCCTCGAACTGCAGGGTTCCGAGGCAGGTTTTACGTCGGGACCCTACAAGGTCGGAGACTACTATTTCGACGGTGAGGCGGAAGGCGTGGTCGTCGAAGCCGATCCAACGGGTTCGAAAGGCAAAATGATCGCCATGTACGACATGCCCGACATGCTGACGTGGGGGCCGGACGATGTAATTACGTCCGCCTCGGACGAGGAGTACGGTGTTCCCAACATGGCGACCGTGGCGTCGATCGATCCCGCCTATGCCGCTTATCCGGCTTTCCGGGCCTGCGCCGAAATGGGGGAAGGATGGTACCTGCCCGCGCAAAAGGAGATGCAGGGCGTGCGTAAAGTCTTGGATGCGGTCAATGCGACGCTCGGCTGGAGAGGCGGCTCCGAGATACCCGCCGAAAGTTTATACTGGTCGTCGACCGAGGCGGACTCTTATATGGATGCGACGGCTTTCGCCGCCGATATGGAGATGCCGGGCATGTTCGGTATCACCAAGACGCAAGTGCTCCGCGTGAGGGCTTTCAGGGAGTTCGGCGAGCTTCCCGAAGCAAAATACAAGGTCGGAGCGCTCTGTGAAGAGGAGGGGAAAAAGGGAATCGTCTTCTGGGTGTCGAAAGACGGGCTTTATGCCAGGATTCTCTCGATGAGCGAACAGCGCGGTGAATGGGGTCCGATCGGTACGGCGACAGGGGCCGTCGACGAGTACGACGGCGAGAAGAATCTGGCGGCTGTGAAGGCGTCGGCCGGTTCGCTCGACGCTTATCCCGCATTCCGGAGTTGTGCCGAACAGGGGGACGGGTGGTATCTGCCTTCGCTGGGCGAGTTGAACGCGCTATCCGGAATGTATGCGGCGCTGAACACCGAACTTGCGCGTCATGGCGGGGATGCGCTGCAGGCCGCCTACTACTGGTCGTCGACCGAACTGGGATCCGATGCGGCCAACAGCGCACAAAGCGTGTTGATCGGAAGCGGAACGAAACTCGCTTCATCGAAAAACGTAGTGCGCAGCGTGCGGGCTGCGGCGTATGTGGGTACGCGTCCCGCCGGGCAGAAGAAGTATGCCGTAGGCGATCCTTATGAGGTGAACGACGTGGTGCTGGGCGTGGTGTGTGCCGTTTCGGAGGACGGGCTGCACGGCACGGTGCTCGCGCTGAAGAATGTGGCGATGAGCGGACGCATCAACGCAATTTGGGACGCCGGCGACGAGGAGGCCTTCGTTGCGATCGGCGCTTCGAACGCCGACGATGGTACGGCCAACCTGCAGGCTGCCCGGACTGCTGACCCCGAACTGGCGAATCTGGTTGCTTTCCGGTTGTGCGCAGACATGGGCGAAGGGTGGTATCTGCCTGCCGAGAACGAGATGAAAGCCCTGCTTGCCGTCAAGAGCGATCTGGATGCCGCGCTGCGTGCCAATGGAGGTTCGGCACTGGACAGCGACGAATATTGGACGTCGACGGAAGCGCCCGGTGAGGACGCGGTGATCCGGGCCGTGAGCGTCAATCTGAAGAACGGATCGACCTTCAATTACCGCAAATACTTTATGCTTCGGGTGCGTCCGATGAAACGATTCTGAGGTTCCGCCGCCTGCTGATGTGACAACATCCGCTCCATTCGATGGGGCGGATGTTCTTTGTTGATGCAGCGTTCCGAATTACCGCCTGCCCGGGCGGCGGGAGCCGGAGCCGTTTTGCCGGGGCGAGGGAGTGCCCTGCGCCCCCGTAGTGGTGCGGTCGGGGGATTGTGAGAGGCTCCGGCCCGGCGTCTGCGCACCGGCCACAACGGGTTTGCGCCTGCGGCGGTTTTGCCTGCCGGCATGTGGCTTGGGTGTTTCGGGGCGCGAAACCTGAGGCACGGGTGCTGCAATTTCGAAGGTCTGTCCCTGTTCCGACTCCTCTCCCGTGAGGGCCAGACCGGTCAGTTTCTGGATGTCTTTCAGCAGGGGGCGTTCGTCTTCCGAACAGAATGAGACGGCCATGCCTTCACATCCGGCCCGCCCGGTACGGCCGATGCGGTGGACGTAGGTTTCGGGTACTTCCGGCAGGTCGTAGTTGATGACTAACGGAAGTTCCGAAATGTCGATGCCCCGCGCGGCGATGTCGGTGGCGATCAGCACCCGGCAGGCGCCGGAGCGAAAGTCGTTCATGGCACGCTCGCGGGCGCCCTGCGACTTGTCGCCGTGAATGGCGCGCGCCTCGATACCAGCTCGGGTGAGGATGCGGGCGATGCGGTCGGCGCCGTGCTTCGTGCGCGAGAAGACCAGCACCGAGCCTTCCCCGCGTTCGCGGAGCAGGCGGATGAGCAGGTCTTTCTTGGCGGCTTTCTCGACGAAGTGGAGGCTCTGGCGGATGGTGTCGACTACCGACGATTCCGGCGTCACGGTGATGCGCACCGGATTGTCAAGGATCGATGATGCGAGCGTAGCGATCGAGGGGGGCATTGTCGCCGAGAAAAAGAGCGTCTGCCGCTGTTTGGGCAGCAGGGGCAGGATGCGCTTGATGTCGTGGATGAATCCCATGTCGAGCATCCGGTCGGCTTCGTCCAGCACGAAGAAGCGGATGTCGGCGAGCGAGATGTAACCCTGGCCGATGAGGTCGAGCAGCCGTCCCGGAGTGGCGATCAGCAGGTCGACGCCGTGCCGCAGGGCTTCGGTCTGGGGATGCTGGCTCACGCCGCCGTAAATCACCGCATGCCGCAGGTCGGTGTGGCGGGCGTAGTCGCGGCAGCATTCGTCGATCTGGATGGCCAGCTCGCGCGTCGGTGTGAGCACCAGTCCCCGGATCGGGCGTTTGCCACGGCGGGTCTCCTCTGTGAGCAGTTGCAGGATGGGCAGCGTGAAAGCCGCCGTTTTGCCCGTGCCGGTCTGGGCGCAGCCCAGCAGGTCGCGTCCTTCGAGGGCGGGCGGAATCGCCTGTTCCTGAATGGGGGTGGGGGTGGTATAACCCTTTTCGGCCACGGCCCGCATGAGGGGTTCTATAAGGTGGAGTTCCTGAAAAGTCATTGCATATCGGTTTTGTTCCGGCCGGAGCCGGAGTGAAAGGAAAAATAGAATATACGGAGGGAAAAACGTAAAAGCGTCAGACCAGCGCGCACTATTATTATCGCCGCAAAGGTAGTGATTATTTTCGGGAGCCGGTGCGGAACCCGCAAAAATCTGCAAACAGGCCGGGAAAAGAGGGTGTGCGGGCGGTCCAGGGGTGGGGTGGCTGCAAATAAAAAACCGCCCGGCTTCGGGGCCGGACGGTTTTTTTCTGTGGTTCGAGGCTCGGGTTAGTTGCCGTAGCCCGGGTTCTGGATGAGTTTGCCTTTGGCCAGGTCGATCTCCTCTTTGGGCAGGGGAAGTACCGTCTTGTTGTCGGTGGCAGCGATCTTCGTGCCGTTGGCCTGGACGACCTCCCGGCCGTTGCGCCAGTAGTCGAAGGCGATCTGTCCCTCGGCGAAAAGCTCTTTGCGGCGCTCGTCGAGGATATCGTCGAGGTCTGCGGAACTTACGTCCGTATAGCCTTCGATGCGGTTGCGTCGGAGCGTGTTGAGATAGCCTGCGGCGTCTTCGCCTTCATGCAGGGCCGCTTCGGCGGCGATCAGGTAGACCTCCGACAGGCGCATCACCTTGATGTTGTTGGTGTAAGACGGAACCGCAGCGCCGTCCTTGCCCGGATACTTGAGCGGAAAATAACCCTTGTTGTCCCCTTCGAGATAGCCGACCACCTGCGAGCGCACGTCCTTGCCGTCGCTGCGGATCCAGTCGTAGAAGGTCTTGGACACGCCGTACTCGGCATAGCCGTCGGGGCTGGTGTAGTAGCCCGGAGCGTAACGCTGGGCGTTGTAGGTGTCGGTCTGGAGATACTCCATAATCATCTCGTTGCCGCCCTCCTTCGACCAGACGCCCGGGTATTCGGAAACCGTGTAGAGCGAGTAGGGCGAATCGCGGATGATTTCGCGGCAGTCGGCCAGCGCATCGCCGTATTTGCCCCAATAGAGGTTGGCGCGGGCGCGCAGGGCCAGGGCGGCCCAGTAGTTGGTGTGTCCCGCCTTTTTATCCTTGTTCAGCCCGGTCTCGACGGCTGTGGTGAAGTCTTCGACGATCTGTTCGTAGGTCGCGTCGAGCGAAGCCCGCTCGCCGATGTGCGTGATCGGATAAACGGCGGTCGAGAGCACGATACCCAGTTTGTTCGAACTTCCCGTCGTAGGAATCGGGGCGAAGAACGAGGCCAGTTGCAGGTGGAACAGGCCGCGCATGGCGTAGAGTTCGGCCAGATAGGGCGCTGCGCCCTCCTGGTCTTCGAGCTTCGCGCCTTTGTCGATGGCCATGTTTACATTGGCCAGTGCGGCGTAAAGATAATAGTAGGCGTTGAAGGTGTCGGCGGGCGTCAGCGCGAACTGCGCCATGCGCGATGCGTTCTGTCCCGACGATCCGGGCTGATAGGAATCGGGACCGATCAGGTCGGCGTAGATGGACAATTCCGATGCGACGGTGAGCAGTTCGCCGTAGGTGGCGATGTAGTAAGCTCCGTTGACGGCATTGGCGAGGTCTTCGACGCTCGTGATTGCCGAGCCGGTCGTGACCGAATCCGACGGATCCTGGTCGAGCAGGTCGCAGGACGAGAGGGCCAGGGCGGCGGTGAGAATAAAAAATATCTTTTTCATGGTTGTTGCTGTTTTTGGAGTGTTAAAACGTCATGTTGAGACCGAATACGAACGAACGGGTTGCGGGAACGTCGGCCGTACGGTACCCGTTGATGGGTACGTCGGGGTCGATTTCGGGCGTCGCCGACCAGATCATGAACGGATTGGTCGTCTTGAAGTAAACGCGCAGCTTGTCGAAATAACGTTTCACGGGAATGTTGTATCCCAGCGTGATCTCGCGCATGCGGATGTTGTCCGTCGATTTGATCAGACGACTCGAAAAACGATCCGAGCGATAGGGGTTGCCCATGATCGGTTTCGGGTATTTCGCATCCCGGTTCTGGGGCGTCCAGTAGTCGGCACCTTCGGCCAGGCTGTTCATCATGGCCGCGCGGAAACCGTCGCTGAGCATGAAATAGCTCGGGTAGTCGAACATGTCGCCGCCGAACTGGTAGGACAGCAGCAGCGAAAGGTCGAAATGCTTGCCGAAGGTGAAGGTGTTGGTCATGCCTCCGATGAAGTCGGGAATGGCCTTGCCCACGATGCCGTTGCCGGCCTCCGAGTAGTAGTTGGTCACACCTTTCGAGTGGTCGTCGGGATCGATCCAGAACTCGCCCAGGCCCGTGTCGGGGTTCACGCCCTTCCATTGGGGCAGGTAGAACGTGTACATCGACTCGCCCTGACGGTGGAGGTACATGTTCCCGTCGCCGTAGGAGATGTCCGCGCCGTTGTTGGGCAGTTCGGTGACGATCGAGCGCTGCCATGTGAAGTTGAAGTCGGTCGTCCACGTGAAGTTCTTTTTGCGGATGTTTTGCGAGCCGATCTCCACCTCGATACCGTTGTTCTTCAGGTTGCCGATGTTCGCCATGTACTTTTTAAAGCCCGTCACCACCGACGAAGGCATTTCGAAAAGCAGCGAGCTGGTGAGCTTGTTGTAGTACTCCACACCCAACTGCACGCGGCCGTAGAGGTTCCAGTTGAAGCCGACGTTGAAGTTCTCCGACTTTTCCCAGCCGAGCACCTGGTTGTCGGGGTTGTTCCAGAAGATTGCCGAGCCGTTGCCGTAGCCGCCGTCGGCCCCGTAGACGCCCTGATAGGCATAGTAAGCCGAGGGCAGGTTGCCGTTGGTGCCGTACGAAACCTTGACCTTGAAGTCGGTGAACAGATCCGATCCCTTCAGGAATTCCTCCTCGCTCAGACGCCATGCGCCCGACACGGAGTAGAAGTTGGCCCAGCGGTTGTCTTTGCCCAGACGCGACGAACCGTCGCGGCGCCACGACGCCGACAGGTAGTATTTGTGGGCAAAGTCGTAGTTGGCGCTCGCC
This sequence comes from Alistipes sp., assembly GCA_048465795.1. Classification (GTDB taxonomy): domain Bacteria; phylum Bacteroidota; class Bacteroidia; order Bacteroidales; family Rikenellaceae; genus Alistipes. The sequence continues at coordinate 9,104 of DBFWKV010000010.1, read as the reverse complement.
AGCATCGAAAGCATGAACGAACGGTCGTTTTTCCCGCTGGCGCCGTAAACCTGACCTACGGAGAGCGCCGGCAGCTTGTCGTTGGGAAAGTTGCTGGTCGCGGCGTAGATGAATTCGCGTTTGTGGTCGGAGAGTTCGAATCCGGCCATCGCCGACAGGTGGTGGCTTGCGCCGAAGGTGTCGGTGTAACGCACGATCGTCGAGTTGGTGATGTCGCTCGTCTGGTAGACATACTTGGCGCTCAGGCCGTTGTACGACTGGCCGTCGATCGACGAAGGCGCCCACCACAGCGTCTGCTTGTTGTCCATGTAGTCGTAACCGAACGTATTCGTGAGGCTCAGCTTGTCGCTCAGGCGGATGTTGATGTCGAAGTTCGAAAGACTGCGCATCGTGTGGAACCGGTTGTACTCCAGATCGCTGTCGAAGAGGATGTGCGGGTTGCTCGTATAACCGCTCCAGCTGACATCCTCGTTCCAGGAACCGTCGGGATTTTTGGGCCGGGCCGTAGGGTCGCTCTGCCCGAGCACGCCGATCGGCGTCGCGTAGCCCATACCCTGCGCTTGGTCGCTCTGGTCGCTGTGGCCCTTGTTGTCGGTGAAGGAGATCATCTGCCGCAGCGAGAGTTTCAACCATTTGTTTACGTCGTGATCGACGTTCACGCGGCCCGAAAAACGCTCGAAATGCGAGCCGAGGACGATACCGTCGGCCTTGTTGTAGCCCAGGCCGGCATATACCCGCGTCTTTTCGCCGCCTGCGGTCAGGCTGACCTGGTGGTTGTGCGAGAAGGCGTTGCGGAAAATCTCATTGGTCCAGTTGGTGCTCGTGGCGCCCGTAGGGTCGGCGACCATGGCGGCCCACTCGTCGCCCGTCTTGTTCGAACTGTATGCCGGATTGATGGCGTAGGCGTTGTCTGCGGCGTCCTTCAGGTATTGGATAAACTGTTTGCCGTCCATCATCTCGTAGGCTTTGGTGTTGGCCCGGCTGCTGACGCCGAACTCGCCCGTGTAGGAAATTTGGGTCTTCCCCGCCTTTCCGCGCTTGGTGGTGATGACCACCACGCCGTTTGCCGCACGCGAACCGTAGAGCGATGCGGCTGCAGCATCCTTGAGAATGGTGATGGATTCGATGTCGTCGGGATTGAGCGTGTTGAGGATGCTCGTACTCTTATACGTTCCGGTAGGGAGCACGAGGTCGTTGGAGGTGGCGCCCATCACGACGCCGTCGATCACATAAAGCGGCGTGGTGCTGGCCGAAATGGAGCCTACGCCACGGATCTGGATGTTGCCGGCCGAACCGGGATCGCCGTTGTCGGACGAGACGCGCACGCCCGAGATTTTGCCGACCATGCCTTTGTCGATCGATTCTTTCGACATTTTGGAGATGTCGTCGCCCTTGACCTGTGTGGCCGAACCCGTGAAGGCGGATTTCGAGGCCGTACCGTAGGCGACCACGATCACGTCGTCGATGGCCTGTGCGTCTTCCTGGAGTGTTGCATCGACCGTCGTGCTGCTTCCGACGGCGATGGTTTGCGGTTGGTAACCGATGAATGAAAATACCAGCGATGCATTAGCGGGAACCGATATGGTATATTTCCCGTCTATGCCCGATGTCGTGCCGGCGGACGAACCTTCGATTAAAACGGTGACACCCACCAGGGGCTGACCGTCCGTTCCGGTAATGGTGCCGGAAACCTGCTTATTCTGAGCAGAAAGTATCGATGTAACCCCCCCCCACAGAATAGCAATCAGTAAAACTACTACCTTCCTAATCATAAGCATGAATGTGTAATTAAAAAAAAAGTGTTGGCTGCAAAGTTACGAATTAGTTAATTCACTGGCAAATAAATTATTAAAATATATTAAAAATATAATAAACGTTTATAAAAAACGGCGTTTCAAGTTATGTTTTGTGACAAATATTGGTTGTGTGATTACGATTTGAAATGATAAATTTGTCGAAATGGCGCTTAATATGTTCAAATTGGGTAAAACACGGTTTTTAGTGCGTTGTATGGCATGTATATTTGGTTTCTGTTTGATAGTTATCTCATTTTCAGGAGGATTTCCCCTACTTCGGGATGGTCCGGCGGACGGAGGAGTTGGAATCTTTGCGAAATGAATGTCTCCGACAGGTTACCTGTTTTCCGGAAAAAATTTGTAATTTTACCCGTTCAAAGTGAAAACGACAAAAAAAGACCCGATATGGATTCCAAACTGACGCTTTACAATACACTCACCCGCCGTAAGGAGGTGTTCGAGCCTCTGACGCCCGGCCGCGTCGGCATGTATGTCTGCGGCCCCACGGTCTACGGCGATCCCCATCTGGGACACGCCCGGCCGGCCGTGACCTTCGACCTGATGTTCCGCTACCTCAAAGCCTCGGGCTACAAAGTCCGCTACGTGCGCAACATCACCGACGTGGGGCATCTGGAGCACGATGCCGATGAAGGCGAGGACAAAATCGCCAAAAAGGCCCGGCTGGAGCAACTCGAACCGATGGAGGTGGCGCATTACTATACGGAGCGCTATCACCGGGCGATGGTGTCTCTTAATGTGCAGTCTCCTTCTATTGAACCCCATGCATCCGGACACATCATCGAACAGATCGAGTTCGTGAAGAAAATCCTGGCCGACGGTTTTGCCTACGAGTCGAACGGCTCGGTGTATTTCGACGTGGAGAAATACAACGAGAAGTACGATTACGGTCGTCTTTCGGGCCGCAACCTCGATGACATCATCGCCAACACGCGCTGCCTGGACGGGCAGGGCGACAAACGCCATTCGTTCGACTTCGCCCTCTGGAAAAAGGCCTCCCCGGAGCATATCATGCGCTGGCCTTCGCCCTGGGGTGAAGGTTTCCCCGGCTGGCACATGGAGTGCTCGGCCATGTCGACGCGCTATCTGGGCGAGCGGTTCGACATTCACGGCGGCGGGATGGACCTGATGTTCCCGCACCACGAATGCGAGATCGCGCAGTCCACGGCGGCCCTGGGGCACGATTCGGCGCGCTACTGGGTACACAATAACATGATTACGATCAACGGGCAGAAGATGGGCAAGTCTTTGGGCAACTTTATCACCCTCGAAGAGTTGTTCACCGGGTCGCACAAGCTGCTCTCGCAGGCGTTCTCGCCCATGACGATCCGTTTCTTCGTGCTGCAGGCACACTACCGTTCTACGCTCGACTTTTCGAATGAGGCCCTGCAGGCCGCCGAAAAGGGACTCGATCGCCTGATGAAGGGTATCGAGACGCTCGGCAAGGTCAGGCCCTCCGGAGCGTCGACGGTCGATCCTTCGGAGCTGGAGTGTTGCTGCCGTGCGGCGATGGACGACGACCTCAATTCGCCGATGGTTATTTCCGCCCTGTTCGACTGGGTGCGTAAGATCAACTCCCTGGCCGACGGTAAGGAGACGATCACGGCGGCCGACCTCGAAACGCTCAAATCGACCGTCTACCGCTATGCGTTCGACATCCTCGGGCTGCGCGACGAGAAGGCTGCGGGCGCCGTGTGCGGCAGGGATTACGTGACGCCCCTGGTGACGATGTTGCTCGACATGCGCCTGGACGCCAAAGCCGCGAAGGACTGGGCTGCGTCGGACAAGATCCGCGACGGACTGACCGCTGCCGGCGTGCGCGTCAAAGACAAGAAGGACGGCTACGACTGGGAGTTGGAATAGTGATGAATTAAAAATGAAAAATTAAGAATTAAAAATTGATTATCACAGTCTGTTGCCGGGCTTAATGATCGGAAAAGATTCTTTTTTCACATTCCACTTTATGATTTATTTGTAAATATGTCTGAAATCAAAGGGGCGGCTGCGGAGCTCGGAACCGAACGAATCCGCAAACTGCTCGTCCAATATGCCGTGCCGGCGATCATCGCCATGACGGCCTCGTCGCTCTACAACATGGTCGACAGCATCTTCATCGGCCACGGTGTCGGGCCGCTGGCCATCTCGGGCTTGGCGCTGACCTTTCCGCTGATGAACCTGGCTGCGGCTTTCGGGTCGCTGGTGGGCGTGGGTGCCGCTGCGCTTATCTCGATGCGACTGGGACAGCGCGATTACGAAACGGCCCAGCGGGTGCTGGGAAACGTCGTGGTGCTGAACCTCATCATCGGCGTGTCGTTCGGCTTGCTGACGCTCGCCTTCCTCGATCCGATTCTCTACTTCTTCGGGGCCAGCGAAGCGACGGTGGGATACGCCCGCGAATATATGTCCATCATCCTGTTGGGTAACGTGGTGACGCACATGTACCTCGGGCTGAATGCCGTGCTGCGTGCCTCGGGCCATCCCCGCAAGTCGATGTACGCCACCATCAACACGGTCATTATCAACACGATCCTCGACCCTTTGTTCATCTTTGGCTTCGGCTGGGGGATTCGCGGTGCGGCCATTGCCACAGTGCTGGCGCAGGTGATCTCGCTGATGTGGCAGTTCCGCATCCTGTCGAACCGGGAGGAGTTGCTCCATTTCCGCCGGGGCATCTACCGTCTGCGACGCAAGATCGTGGGCAACATCTTTGCGATCGGCATGTCGCCTTTCCTGATGAACCTCGCGGCCTGCTTCATCGTGATACTTATCAATAAAGGACTCAAGGAGTACGGCGGTGACCTGATGATCGGCGCTTACGGGATCGTCAACCGCCTGGCCTTTTTTTTCGTGATGATCGTGCTCGGTATCAACCAGGGGATGCAGCCTATTGCGGGCTATAATTTCGGTGCGCGGCAGTATGACCGCGTGATGCGGGTACTGCGGCTGACGATCATCGGGGCGACCTGCATCACGACGACCGGGTTTCTGATGGGCGAATTCGTACCCCGGCTCGCTGTGGGGCTTTTTACTGCGGATGAGGAGTTGATCCGTCTCTCGGTCGAAGGGATGCGTATCGTCTTCGTCTTTTTCCCGATCATCGGCTTTCAGATGGTGGCCACGAACTTCTTCATGAGTATCGGCATGGCCGGGAAGGCAATTTTCCTGTCGCTGTCGCGCCAGTTGTTGTTTCTGATGCCCGGCCTGTTGTTACTGCCGCGTTTTTTCGACCTGCATACCCCCTGGGACGGGAGTTGGGGTGTATGGTGCGCCATGCCGCTGTCGGACGTGCTGGCTTCGGTGGTCGCGTTTTTCATGCTGACTTACCAACTGCGCAAATTCCGGGCGGAAGCGGCGGCGCGGGCTGTCAAGAACGAGTAATTTATGAGGGATATGGAAGATAAATTCGTTATCAACATCGGCCGGCAGTTGGGCAGCGGGGGCAAGTCCGTCGGCGAGCGGATCGCCCGGCAACTGGGCGTTCAGGTCTATGACAAACAGTTGATCAACCTGGCTGCCGAGCAGAGCGGCCTTTGTCCCGAATTGTTCGAAAAGGTCGATGAGAAGGAGGCGAAGAGCCTTTTCTCGACGCTGATCGGCTATCTGCGCGCCCCGTTTGCCGGGGACGACGGCGGCATGACCAACGTGCTGTCGAACGATGCGCTCTTTAAAATTCAGAGCGACGTGATCCGCGACATCGCCGCCCGCGAGTCGTGTGTGTTCGTGGGCCGTTGTGCCGATTACATCCTGCGCGAGCATCCGCGTTGTGTGAATGTCTTTATCACGGCGGACGAAGCCGATCGTTGTGCCCGGTTGTGCCGTTCGCACGGTATTACGGCCGAAGAGGCCCGCACGATGATGGCCCGCACCGATGCCCGCCGTGCCGACTACTACAATTATTACAGTTCGCGGACGTGGGGTGAGGCGGTGACCTACCACCTGTGTATGAACTCTTCGGTGCTGGGTATCGAGGGTACGGCGGAATTCATTCTGGAATTCGCTGCACGGAAATTGCAAACGAAACTTTAAGATATGGTATTATCCGAACAGATCAGGGAGGCTGACCAGCGCCGCGAAGCGCTGGAAAAGTGTCTCAATATCGAACAGAAACGCATAGACCTCCGCAACGAGGAGGAAAAGACCCAGGAGCCGGATTTCTGGGACGATCCCGACAAGGCCCGCAAACAGTTGCAGAAAGTGGCCGGCATCAAGGCGTGGGTGGAGGAGTACGACACCGTCCGTAAGGAAGTCGAGGATCTCTGCCTGATGCCCGACTTCGTGAAGGAGGGCGTGGTGTCGGAGGCCGAGCTGGATGCTCATTACGCTGCGACGCTCGAACGTATCGGCAAGCTCGAAATGCGCAATATGCTGCGTGCCGAGGAGGACAAGCTGGGGGCGATCATGGACATCAACGCGGGGGCCGGGGGCACCGAGGCGCTCGACTGGGCGCAGATGCTCATGCGCATGTACACCCGCTGGGGCGAGGCGCACGGCTATAAAGTCCGGGTGCTCGACTTCCAGGCCGGGGACGAGGTGGGAGTCAAATCCTGCACCCTCGAATTCGAGGGCGACTATGCCTATGGCTACCTCAAGAGCGAAAACGGCGTGCACCGCATGGTGCGCCTGTCGCCTTTCAATGCCAACAACAAGCGGCAGACCACCTTCGCGTCGGTCTTCGTGTCGCCCGCCGTGGACGACACGATCGAGATCGTGGTCAACCCGTCGGATATCGAGTGGGATACCTTCCGTTCGTCGGGCGCCGGAGGCCAGAACGTCAATAAGGTCGAGACGGCCGTGCGCCTGCGTTACCACGGCAAGGACGCCGACACGGGCGAGCCGGTCGAATACCTGATCGAGAACATGGAGACCCGCTCCCAGCTGATGAACCGCGAAAACGCGATGCGCCTGCTGAAATGCAAGCTCTACCAGCGCGAACTGGACAAGCGCATGGCGACGCAGCAGGCTCTCGAGGCTTCGAAGAAACGCATCGAGTGGGGTTCGCAGATCCGTTCCTATGTCTTCGACGACCGACGCGTGAAGGATCACCGCACCGGGGTGCAGACCTCCTGCGTCGAGGCGGTGATGGACGGCGACCTCGACGAGTTTATCAAGGCTTATTTGATGGAGTTCGGCGCATCTTTTTGATTTTATAGGGCATCTGCGTCGCATCCCTCGTGTTCCGGAAGGGAAATACTTGCTGTATGTCCCATTCCGTCGCACATCACGATGCACCATATCTGCGCCTCTAACATGCAAAAAGGGAGATATTCCCGGGCTGCGTTTCCGCCGCGTTGTACCTTCGGGCAGGGCACGTGCCGGCCGTTCTTTCATTCCATGAACTACCGCCTTGCCGAAGATACACACAATTTGTGTATCTTTGTCTTTATAAAAACAGGACGAAAAGATGGCAGACGATTATCTGGGACGGAAAATGGAGGAGTACCGGGCGCGGCCCGGATCGAAGCCGGCCGCTTGCAGGCCGTCGGCGACGCTGGACAGGCTGTTGCTGCAAAACCGCAGTTACCGGGGCTATGACAGCCGTTTTTTGGTGCGCGCGGATCAGCTTCGGCGCATAATCGGGGTGAACACCAAAATTCCCTCGGCACGCAACCAGCAGGTGCTACGGTTCCGGCCCGTGCTGGCCGGCGAAGCCCCGAAGGTGCTGGCCGCTATCCGTCTCGGGGGCGCTCTGCCCGAACTCGGCCTGCCCCTGCCGGGCACCGAACCGAATGCGTTCATCATCATCTGCACGACAGTGGCCGAAAGTCGCTACGTGGATATCGATCTGGGTATTTCGGCCCAGAGCATGCTGTTGCAGGCCGCTGCCATCGGACTGAACGGCATCTGCATCGGAGCCTTCGACAGGGAGCGGATCAGGCGGGAATTCCTTTTGGAGTACGAACCGCTGCTGATCCTGGCCATCGGAAAGGGCATCGAGAAGATCGAATTGACACAGATCGGTGCGGATGATAATCACAATTACTACCGCCGGGACGGGATACACTATGTCCCTAAAGTGTGCCTGGAGGACTTGATTCTGGAGAAAAATGAATAGGATAAAACTGCTTCTCCTCTTTTCCCTGCTGATTCCGGGGGGAGGAGTGGCGCAGCCGCCGGTATCCGCCGCTGAAATTTGGGTCGGCATGACCGATACGGCGGCCTATTTCCCGAAGCTGCGCGGCAAACGGGTCGCCGTGCTGGCCAACCATACGGCAGTAGCCGAAATGCCGGGTGTCGCCGTTCGCTGCGACACGGCCGGACGCGTGCATCTGGTCGACCTGCTGCACGGTTTGGGATTCGACGTAACCGGTATTTTCTCGCCCGAACACGGCTTTCGAGGAACGGCCGACGCGGGCGAGCAGGTCGTGAGTTCGGCCGATGCGGCGACGGGCATTCCGATCCGGTCGCTTTACGACGGACGCACGAAACGTCCCTCCCCGGAGGCAATGGAATCGTTCGACGTGCTGCTTGTCGATATGCAGGACGTGGGTCTGCGCTTCTATACCTATTATATAACGATGCTGCGCATGATGGACGCCTGCGCCGACGCCGGGCGGCAGGTGATCGTGCTCGACAGACCCAATCCGAACGGTCGTCACATCGACGGCCCGATCCTGGACATGAAATACAAGTCGGGCGTAGGTGCGCTGCCTGTTCCGGTGCTGCACGGGCTGACGATGGGCGAAATCGCCCGTATGGCCGTGGGGGAAGGGTGGGCCGAACCCTGCGCGCTGGAGGTCGTGCCGTGCCGCAACTACACCCATTCCACCCCTTATGTCTTGCCCGTGCCGCCGTCGCCCAACCTGCCCACGCAGCGGGCCGTCTACCTCTATCCGTCGCTCTGCCTGTTCGAAGGTACGGTCGTCAGCCTGGGCCGGGGCACGGACAAGCCTTTTGAAGTCTACGGCCACCCGGCGATGAAAGGATACGCTTTTTCGTTTACGCCCCGGCCGTCGGACGGGGCGAAACATCCGCCTCTCGAAGGGCAGCGCTGCTGCGGGGTCGATCTGAGCGGAATGCCGCTCGACGAGGCGCGCGACATCGGGTTGTCGCTGGATTATGTGGTCGAAGCCTACAAGAATCTGGGAATGGGGGAAAAGTTCTTCAATCCCATGTTCGAAAAGCTGATCGGGGTGGACTATGTCCGGCATATGATTCTCGAGGGGTATTCCGCTGCCGAGATCCGCGCCCGGTGGCAGCCGGATGTCGCCCGTTTCCGCGAACTGCGCCGCAGGTACCTGCTTTACGGTGATTAGAAGGGGTTTCAGGCGGATTCTTAAAAAAAATTAAAAA
>DBFWKV010000009.1:0-51514 GCA_048465795.1 Alistipes sp. | reverse complement strand
TTTCACTTTTCACTTTTCACTTTTCACTTTTCACTTTTCACTTTTCACTTTTCACTTTAATGAACGCCTTCTCGATCTCCAGGATGTAGAAGGTGTGAAAATCCCGCAGGGGATACCACTGCTCGACCGGCTTGCGCTCGAGAAAATTCTCCTCCCGGAACTCATCCACGTACATCTTCCGGCATTCGAGCACCAGGCGCGCTTCGGCCAGAGCGGGGGTTCCCCCGTCGGTCAGGACGACGGTCAGCCCCGCGTCGGCGATCTTGTTCCCGTCGCGGCCCGAATGCGTTCCGCAGTATTGCAGCGCCTTGCGGTATTGTCCGCCGAAAAACGAGAGCGTCAGCCGTTCGTGCGCGTCGACGAATTCCTTCGTGTAACGCGAGGGACGGATGACGACCATTGCGGCGGGTTTCCCCCACATCTGGCCGACAAACCCCCAACTGGCGGTCATCGTATTGCACCGTGCGGCGTCGCCCGCCGTGACGAGCATCCATTCGCTGCCGATGGCGGCTATGAAATTATCCGTAATTTTCTCCGGCGCGATTTCCGTAAAATTTTTCATGGTTTTATCTCGGTTTGTCCTACAAAGGTAGAATTATTTCCGCCGGACGGACTACTTTTCGCATCCGGCTTTTCAGTTTTCAGTTTATATTTTTATCTTTGCCAAAGAAAAAATCCGGCTTGGACCGGCGGCGGTGCGAAAAACGATCACGAGTCCTTATTCCGCACCGACATACACGAATCCGAGCCGCAGTTGCCCCAACCCAAAACAACACGTAATGATCAAAACATACCTGCGGTTACTCGGTTTTGCGAAGCCTATCGAAAAATATGCCATTCCCTATTTTTTCTATTCGCTGCTCTACGCCCTGTTCAACTCGCTCACGTTCATGCTCATCATCCCGATCATGAATACCATGTTCGACGCGAATTTCTCGTTCGAATACGTCGACAAACTCCCTCCGCTGGAGTTCAACAAAGCCTATATTTCCACGCTGTTCAACTTCACCTATTCCCAGCTTTTCAACGAATTCAAGGTGGAAAACGTGCTGATGCTGCTGGCCATCGTCACAATCACCAGCAGCCTGCTGAGCAACCTGTTCCGCTACCTCGGCTCCTGGACGGTGGAGAGCATGCGCACCCGGACGCTGCAGCGCATGCGCAATGAAATGTTCTCGAAGGTGATGGACATGAACGTCGGCTACTTCAGCGACCAGCGCAAAGGCGACATCATTTCGAAGATCACCTCGGACGTGAGCGTCGTGCAGTTTTGCATCACCAACACGCTGCAGGTGGCTTTCCGCGAACCGCTTCTGATCATAGGTTACACGGTCATGATGATCGCCATATCGTGGCAGCTGGCTCTCTTCTCGGTGCTGTTCCTGCCTGTGGTGGCGGTGATTATCGGCAGCATCGTCAAACGGCTCCGCCACCCGGCGCGCACCAGCCAGAAACGCCTCGGCGAACTGGTAAGCACGGTCGACGAGGCGCTCGCGGGCGTCAAGGTCGTCAAGAGCTACAACGCGACGGAGTATATCAAACGGAAATTCTACGAAATCAACGCCGATTTCTCGCGCCTCACGCTCTCGATGGCCCGGCGTCAGCAACTGGCCTCGCCCATGAGCGAATTCCTGGGCATCACGGCCGTGGGCGTGATCCTCGTCTTCGGCGGTTCGCTGGTAGTCAGGGGATCGCTGGACGCGGGCGGATTCATCGCTTTCGTGGCCATATTCTCGCAGATCACCCGCCCCGTTCGCATGTTCATCGACCAGTTCGCGAACATCAACCAGGGTATTGCTGCCGGAGAACGTATCTTTTCGGTAATCGACGCCCGCAGCGAAATCGTCGATAAACCGGACGCAAAGCAACTCGAAGCTTTGAAGGAAAAGATCGAGTTCCGCGACGTCCGTTTCTCCTACGACGGCCAGCGCGAAGTGATCGACGGCATCTCGTTCGAGATCCGTCGCGGGGAAACCGTGGCGCTCGTCGGCCCTTCGGGCGGCGGCAAATCGACGCTCAGCGAACTGATCCCCCGTTTTTACGATCCGTCGGGCGGCGACATCCTGATCGACGGGGTTTCGATCCGCGACTATACGCAGCAGAGCCTGCGGGCCCACATGAGCGTCGTGGCACAGGACACGGTGCTGTTCAACGACACGATCGAAGGCAATATCTCGATGGGCAAGCCCGGGGCCACGCACGAGGAGGTCGTCGAGGCGGCCCGGATCGCCAATGCCGACTGCTTCATCCGCGAATGTGCGCAAGGTTACGACACGAATATCGGCGACCGGGGTGTGAAACTCTCCGGGGGCCAGCGCCAGCGGCTTTCGATCGCACGCGCCGTACTGAAAAACCCCGAAATCCTGATTCTCGACGAGGCGACCTCCGCACTTGACACCGAAAGCGAAAAACTCGTTCAGGAGGCCCTCAACTCGCTGCTGTGCGGCCGCACGTCGATCGTCATCGCCCACCGGCTGTCGACGATCCACAACGCCGACAAGATCATCGTAGTCGACCACGGACGCATCGCGGAGCAGGGCACACACACACAACTGATGGCCAAAGGCGGCATCTATGCCAAACTGATCGAAATGCAATCGTTCGACTGAGAAAGCCTATGACCGAGAAAGAGAAAATGATCGCGGGCGAATGGTTCGACGCCCGGGATGCGGAACTCACAGCTGCCCGCGATAACGCCGCACGGCTCCTGCACCGTCTCAACACCCGGTACCCGGAGCACAACGAAGCCTACCACGGCACGCTGAAGGAACTTTGCCCCCATTGCGAAGGCTTTATCCGGGAACCTTTCCACTGCGATTACGGGTTCAACATCTACGTCGGTGAAGGAGCCTTCATCAACTTCGACTGCGTATTTCTCGATCTGGCGCCCATTCGTATCGGACGCGGCGCACTCATCGGTCCCAAAGTACAACTGCTCACCGCCATTCACCCGATGGACGCCGAAACGCGCGCCACGGGTGCTGAAGCCGGCCGGCCGATCACCATCGGCGACAACTGCTGGCTGGGCGGCGGGGTCGTCGTCTGTCCGGGCGTCAGGATCGGCGAGCGCACGGTCATCGGAGCAGGCGCGGTGGTCACCCGGGACATCCCTTCCGATTCGGTCGCAGCCGGCAACCCGGCACGCATTATCCGCAAACTGTAAAAACCGCAGGTACGTCTCATGAATACCGCAAACACCCCCGATTACGACTCCCTGTTACTGTTGATGGACTGCGCCCGGATAGGTTGGTGGAAAGCTGAATTCACGACCGAAGAGCTGGTTCTTTCGCCATCCCTCGCCGAAATGCTGGGATTCGGCGGCGAGCGGATCCCCCTGGACGATTTCCTTGCCCGGGTACGCGAAGATTACCGGACACATGTGCAAATCAGGTTCGACGAACTGGAAGCCGGGAACCGTTTCGACGAGACATTTCCCGTGATGACCCCTGAAAACGAGATTTGGCTCCATGCACAGCTTATCCACAAACAATCCGGCCCGGACAGGGGACAAATGCTTTTCGGTTATGCCCAGCAGGTTGCGGCGGCTACCCCCGAAGAGGCTGCAGTAGTGACGCTTCAAAGCAGGTGTCACACGCTGGAGGAACAGAACAGGCACATGAACGAGATACTCGACCACCTTCCTGTCGGTTATTTCCGGATTCGCCTGCTCTACGACAACGACGGCACGGCTACCGACTACCTCTTCCTCACGATCAACCAGACGGCGCAGCAGACCGTCGGGATCCGATCGAAGAATTACATCGGCAAAACCGCCCGGGAACTGGGCGTTCCGGTAGATAACCACATCGGCAAACTGGCAGCCATCCGTCTGGGCGATCACATGGATCTCAAATGGTATGCACCCAAAACCAAACGCCACTGCCGCTCGTTTCTCTACAATACCCCCAACGACGCCTCGGAAATCATCATCCTGACACTCGACATCACCGACCTGATCGCGGCACACAAGGCACTCGACGAACAGCAGAAGTTGCTGCGCAACGTCGTACACAACGCTCCGATCGGAATCGAAATATACGACAAAAAGGGCATCTTGGTGGATGTCAACGTGCGCGACATGGAGATCCTGGGCGTGAAACGGCCGGAGGATATTCTCGGCGTGAGCCTCTTCGACGAGCCTAATTTCAGCGAACAGCTCAAAGCCCGCATCCGGAAAGGCGAAGAAATCGACTTCTCGGGTCGTTACGACTTTTCGAAACTGGGCGGTTACTACCCCACGACCCGGCTCGGCTCGTTCGAATGGACGGCCCGTCTGCGCAGTCTCTACGACGACCGGGGCAGAATCACCCACTACCTGCTCATCAACATCGACAATACGGAACTCAGGCAGACGCAGAACAGGCTCTTCGAGTTCGAGGCGCTTTTCCGCCTGGTTGCGGAATATGCAAACGTGGGTTACGCCAGTTTCAACCTCTGCACCGGCAAAGGGGAATTCCAGGGTGCCTGGAAACGCAACTACGGGGAAGAAGAAAATACTCCTATGGACCGGATCATCGGAACATACGCCCATCTGCATCCCGAAGACCGGAAAATCAAACGGGAAACGCTCGCCCAATTTTCCCGGGGCGAAATCTCGCTTAGCGACCAGACCTGCCGCGTATTCCAGCCCGACGGTCGCTGCACCTGGACACGCAGCCACATGCTCTGCCGCGACTACCGCCCCGAACGGGGGATCATCGAAATGGTGGGAATCAGCTACGACATCACGGCGCTCAAACTGACCGAACAGGAGCTGATTACGGCCAAAGAACGGGCCGAGGAGGCCAGCCGGCTCAAAACGGCTTTCATCGCCAACATGAGCCATGAAATCCGCACGCCCCTGAACGCCATCGTCGGATTCTCGGAACTGCTTGCCACGGAAGAGGACGCTGCGGCAAGGAGCGAATACATCGACCTCATCGAGCGGAACAACACGCTCCTGCTGCAACTGATCTCGGACGTCCTCGATCTGTCGCGGCTCGAAGCGGGGCCGCAAATACGTCCCGACACCCACTTCAAGGTGAGAGAACTCTGCCGGGATGTGATCCGGGATTTCCAGCCCCGGATGAAAGAACACCCCGGTATAGAATTACTTCTCGACGACAGTGAACCGGACATCGACCTGCAAAGCGACCGGGCGGGTATCACACAGATACTCAACAACCTGGTAGGCAATGCCCTGAAGTTCACGGAGCGGGGCTCAATCGTCGTCGGATACGCACGCAGGGAGCACGGATACGTCGAATTCCGGGTGCGCGACACGGGCATCGGCATCGCCCCCGAGCACTTGCCGCGACTTTTCGACCGGTTTTACAAAGTCGACACGTTCCGGCAGGGTACCGGCCTGGGACTTGCGATCTGTAAAAGCATTGCCGATCAGATGGGCGGCACGATCGGCGTCGAGTCGCAGCCGGGCGAAGGCTCGACCTTCCGGTTTACGGTGCGCGAATAATTCCGGCGGAACCCGGCTGCCGTTCCCGGCAGCTGCTTCCCCTGTGCGTTATGTATCCGGGGGTTACCGGAATGCATTCAAAAATTATATCCCCCGGAGAGGGGGATTTTTATTTTTTTTGTACCTTTGCGAATCACCGGAAACCGCACGATGTTTCCGGCAAGCAAAAGCAAAGATCGCAGTCACGGGTTCGGCCGGGATGTGCGGCCTGCGCCGGACGCGGAAAACGACGAAAAAAAATACAACCGACGATATGAAGTTCAAAGAGTATAAAGGTCTCGATCTGGCGGGTCTTGCCGCCGACGTACTTCGCAAATGGGACGCGGAGGACACGTTCCACAAGAGCATCTCCACCCGGGAGGGACACCCCGCTTTCGTCTTTTACGAAGGGCCTCCCTCGGCCAACGGACTGCCGGGCATCCACCACGTCATGGCACGCACGATCAAGGACATCTTCTGCCGCTACAAGACGCAGCAGGGATTCCGCGTGCACCGCAAGGCGGGCTGGGACACGCACGGACTTCCCGTGGAGCTGGGCGTCGAGAAGAAACTCGGCATCACGAAGGAGGACATCGGCCGGACGATCTCCATCGAGGAGTATAACCGCACCTGCCGCGAAGCCGTCATGGAATTCACGGGCGTTTGGGAAGACCTCACGCGCAAGATGGGTTATTGGGTGAACATGGACGATCCCTACATCACCTACGACAACAAATACATCGAGACGCTGTGGTGGCTGTTGAAGCAGCTTTTCGACAAGGGCCTGCTCTACAAGGGCTACACGATCCAGCCCTATTCGCCCGCAGCGGGAACGGGACTTTCGACCCACGAGCTGAACCAGCCGGGCTGCTACCGAGACGTGAAGGATACGACGGTGGTGGGCCAATTCCGGATCAGGAACCCGAAGCCCGAAATGGAGGGCTGGGGGACTCCCTGCTTCCTGGCCTGGACGACCACGCCGTGGACGCTGCCTTCGAATACGGCGCTCTGCGTCGGGCCGAAGATCGACTACGTGGCCGTGAGAACTTACAACGCCTATACGGGTGAAAAGATGACCGCCGTACTGGCGAAGGCGCTGCTCTACGCGCACTTCAACAAGAAGGCCGAAGGCATGGCGCTGGAGGCGTATGCGCCCGGCGACAAACTGGTTCCCTTCGAAGTGGTCGGCGAATGGAAAGGCCCCGAGTTGGTCGGCATGGAGTACGAACAACTGCTCCCGTGGGTGAAGCCCGTGGAAACGGACGCCGAGGGCAACTGGAAAGAGGCTTCGCAGAAAGCATTCCGCGTCATCGCCGGAGATTATGTAACCACCGAGGACGGTACGGGTATCGTGCACATCGCCCCGACGTTCGGCGCCGATGACGCCGCCGTGGCGCGGGCTGCGGGGATTCCGTCGCTTTTCATGATCAACAAAAAGGGCGAAACCCGCCCGATGGTCGACCTGACGGGTAAATTCTACCTGTTGGACGAACTGGACGAGCGGTTCGTGAAGCAGTGCGTCGACGTCGATCTGTACAAAGAATACGAGGGACGCTGGGTGAAGAACGCCTACGATCCGCAGTTCACCGTCGACGGGAAATACGACGAGCAGGCCGCCCAGGCCGCCGAGTCGCTCGATGTGTTCATCGCCCTGAAAATGAAGGCTTCCGACAAGGCGTTCAAAATCGAGAAGCACGTTCACAACTACCCCCACTGCTGGCGCACCGACAAACCGGTGCTCTACTATCCGCTCGACTCGTGGTTCATCCGCACCACGGCGCTCAAGGAGCGCATGATCGAGTTGAACAAGACGATCCGCTGGAAACCCGAATCGACGGGCACGGGCCGCTTCGGCAAATGGCTGGAGAACCTCAACGACTGGAATCTCTCGCGCTCGCGGTTCTGGGGTACGCCGCTGCCGATCTGGGTGACGGAGGACCGCTCGGAGATGAAGTGCATCGGTTCGGTGGCCGAGTTGACGGACGAGATCGAAAAGTCGATCGCCGCAGGATTGATGACCGAGAATCCCTACAAGAATTTCAAACCGGGCGACATGTCGAAAGAGAACTATTCGACCGACAATCTCGACCTGCACCGCCCTTATGTGGATTCGATCGTACTCGTCTCGTCGAAAGGCGAGGCGATGAAGCGCGAACCCGACCTGATCGACGTGTGGTTCGACTCCGGCGCCATGCCCTATGCGCAGTTGCACTATCCGTTCGAGAACGGCGGCGACTATTTCAGGACGGTCTACCCGGCGGACTTCATCGCCGAGGGGGTCGACCAGACGCGCGGCTGGTTCTTCACGCTGCATGCCATCGCCTCGATGCTGTTCGATTCGGTCGCGTTCAAAAACATCATTTCCAACGGCCTGGTGCTCGACAAGAACGGCAACAAGATGTCCAAACGCCTGGGCAACGCCGTCGATCCGTTCCAGGTGCTCGCAACCTACGGGGCCGACGCTACGCGCTGGTACATGATCACCAACTCGCAGCCGTGGGACAACCTCAAGTTCGACACGGACGGCGTGGACGAGGTGCGCCGCAAGTTCTTCGGCACGCTTTACAACACCTACTCCTTCTTCGCCCTTTACGCCAACGTGGACGGTTTCACGGGCAGGGAGGCGGAGATCCCGATGGAAAAACGTCCGGAGATCGACCGTTGGATCATCTCGCTGCTCAACACGCTCGTCAAGACCGTGACCGAATCGCTGGAGGGCTACGACCCGACGCCTGCGGCCCGCGCCATCCAGGAGTTCGTGGGTGAAAACCTCTCGAACTGGTACGTGCGCCTCAACCGCAAACGGTTTTGGGGCGGCGACATGACCGAAGACAAACTCGCGGCCTATCAGACGCTTTACACCTGCCTGGAGACGGTGTCGATGCTCGCGGCGCCGTTCGCACCGTTCATCTCCGACCGCATCTTCTGCGACCTGAACGCCGTGAGCGGGCGTCATAAGGACTCGTCGGTGCACCTTTCGACTTTCCCGAAGGCGGACGAGTCGCTCATCGACGCAGAACTGGAAGAGATGATGTCGCTGGCGCAGCGCGTATCGTCGATGGTGCTGGCCCTGCGCCGTAAGGTGTCGATCAAGGTGCGGCAGCCGCTCACGAAGATCCTGATTCCCGTGCTCGACCCGGCGGCGAAACACCGGATCGAAGCCGTGAAAGGATTGATCATGAACGAAGTGAATGTCAAGGAGGTGGAACTGATCGAGCAAACGACCGGTCTTATCACCAAGCGGATCAAGCCCAACTTCAAGACCCTCGGGCCGAAGTACGGCAAATACATGAAGCAGATCGCCGCCCTGACGGCTCAATTCACGCAGGAGCAGATTGCAGAGGTCGAAACGGCGGCGGAAACGCTGCTCGACCTGGGGAGCGATAAGATCGCCGTTACCCCGGCAGACTTCGAGATTACGTCGGAGGACATGCCCGGATGGCTGGTCGCAACGGAAGGTAAATTGACGGTGGCATTGGACATTACCGTAACCGATGAGCTTCGGGCGGAAGGCGTGGCACGCGAGTTGATAAACCGCATCCAGAACATCCGCAAGGAGTCGGGATTCGAAGTGACCGACCGCATTCGCGTGAGCCTCGAGCTGACTCCGCTGACCCGCGACACAATCGAACGCTATGCCGCCTACATCGCTTCGCAGACCCTGGCCGTCGAGGTGACGGGCGATGCGGCCCCTGCGGGAGCCGTCGTAACGCAGGCCGAAGTGGACGAGCAACCGGTGCGGATCGCCGTGACCCGCGTATAGTTTTGCGCGGGATATTTGGTATTTCCGAAAGAAATGCTTAATTTTACATAAACCTAAAGAAAGTAAGAGATATGGCAGACGAGAGAACGAGATACAGCGACGCCGAACTCGAGGAGTTCAAACAGCTCATCCTGAAGAAGCTGGAAAACGCGCGCGCGGACTACGAGCTGCTGCGCGCCACCATAACCCACACCGCCGACAACGACACGGAGGACACCTCTCCCACGTTCAAGGTGCTGGAAGAGGGTGCCACGACCCTTTCGAAAGAGGAGAGCGGCCGGTTGGCGGCACACCAGATGAAATTCATCCGCAACCTGGAGATGGCGCTGGTGCGTATCGAAAACAAAACATACGGGATTTGCAAAACCACCGGCAAACTGATTCCGAAGGAGCGCCTGATGAAGGTACCCCACGCCACCGAGTGCATCGAGGCGAAGGAGAAACGCCAGTAAAGGCGGGCAAAGGCTCCGTCCGACCGGCATCATGCAGGGTATCCGAATGGATAGCCTGCATATTTTTTATCCGCTCCGGAGTGATCCTGCACCCATAGCAAGATTGACTTCACCTGCCGAATTTCAACCCGATACGTGCCCGCCGTCATTTGCGTCCAACCTCCGAACATCGATTTAAACCCGCTCCAGGAGCGATTTCCGGAGGGTTTACGATACTTTTTCAAGAAAAAATACGTTATCTTTGACACATGCATCCCCGGGTTTCCATACTCGTACTCGCCCTGTTCGCGGCGGCGACCTTCTGCTACGCGCACGACAAAGGCCCCAGCGCGAGCGAAGACGTCACGATCCGGACGGAACTCCGGGACAGCACCAGCCGGCGGGCAACCGAACGCAACCAGCGCCTTTACGACAGCATCCGTACCAAAACCAGCCGCCGGGCCGTACCCCGCATGATGTATCGGATGCTTTTCGTCAAACCCGTACTCGACACGACCAGCAGCGGCCGCGTGCTCGACGAAAGCGAGCGTTTCGCCCCCTACGAGGGCAAAACCGTCGGAGAAATAACGATCGACCGAATCCCCGTGTTCGAAGACCGGAACTGGCTGGAACGCACCGGGAATAAACTGCACGTCATGACCCGCGAAAGGGTGATCCGCCGCGACCTGCTGTTCCGCCCGGGCGATGCGATCGATCCGCAACTGCTCGTGCGCAACCAACAGTTGCTGCGTTCGCGACGCTACATTTCGGATGCCGACATCGAACTCCGTCCCGACCCGGAAGATTCCACGCGGGTCGATGTTCTCGTGCGCACGCGCGACAGTTGGACGATTACCGCCGACGCGGGCCTTCACGGCGAAGGCCGCACCATGTTCGGCGTATACGACGCCAACATTTTCGGATGGGGCAACAGCCTGAAGATAAAGACGCATTTCAACCGCAAAAATTTCGATTACGGAGGCAACATCGTCGAATACGAAATTCCCAACGTGCTGGGTACCTTCTACACGGCCGACTTCTCGGCCGGGCGCGACTTTTACAACAGCGAGCTGAAGATCGGCCTGCGTAAGGAGTTCATCCGTCCGACGGACTACGAGGTGGGCGTCACCTACAACGAGGTCAAGTCGAAATACTACATGGTCAACCGCGACACCTCCGAACTGGTAAAATCGCGCGACATCGATCTCTGGGCGGGCCGGTCGAAATATTTCCGGGGAATCCGCTCCAGCCTTTTCGTCACCGGACGCTACAATTACAGCCGCTTCAGCCTGCGCCCCGAGGTAGGGCCGCGTTACAACCCCGTATTCCACGACGCGGACAACCTGCTTTTCGGCGTCGGTCTTTACCGCGAGAAATTCTACACGGCCAACATGATCTACGGCTACGGCAACAAGGAGTACCTCGCGACGGGCTATAAAGCCGAAATCGTCGGCGGCTATTCGTGGGGCGAATTCGACGAAAACATGTATCTGGGAACCAGTTATAAGATCGGTAATTTCACCCGCCTGGGCTACATGATGGGCGGATTCACGCTGGGGAGCTACATCGACCTCTCCACCGGGCGGTGGAGCCGGAGCGCCGTAGACGTCGACCTGAGGTGGTTCTCGAACCTTTTTCTCTACCGCCGCACGCGCATCCGCCAGTTCCTCGGCCTCAACTACACGCAGGGGTGGAACCGCGACTGGGGCAACGACGAGATCCTGCGTTTCACCGATGAAAACGGGCTGCAAACCCTGCGCGAACACATCACGGGCATCAACCGCGCAGTACTCAACACCGAAACGGTTTTCTTCACCCCCTACCAGCCTTTGGGCTTTCGCATCGCCCTGTTCGGATTCGCCGACTTCGGATTGCTGGGCAACTCGCCCAATCTGTTCAAAAACGAATTCTTCACCACGTTCGGCCTCGGTATCCGTCTCAAAAACGAGCGGCTGATCTTCAACGCGATACAGATTCAGGTGGGCATCGCACTCGGGAAACCGGGACTGGTCGATTCGCGGTATTTCCAGGTGTCGAACGAAACCCGCATCGAACAGTACCGCTATCGCCCGACACGTCCCGAGATCGTCGGGTTTAAATAAAAAAATCCGGAAATCTCACCCTGGTCCGCGCTATCGACCGTTTTCAGGATTGCTTTATTCGGTCTCTTCGACGATATTGCCCTTCTCGTCGATCGTCATCACCCGGTCGTACTGCTTGACGCGGGCCGTGAAATCGACGAAATCCTCCGCTTCCTGATATTTGCAGGGCACGACCTGGTTGCCTTTGCGATCGACATATCCGTACCCTTCGCCCTTGATGAAAACGCGTGCCATGCCGCAACTGAAAGGATAGGCTTCGTGGTATTTGAAGGGAACGACCTGTTCGCCGGTCGGGGTAATATAGCCCCAGCGGGCATCGTAGAAATCCTCGGGGTTGGTGCCGAACCGCATCACGGCCGCGCGGCGCTCGCTGAACTCGCCCGCATCGTCGTAGGCGGCGGGGATCACCTCGCGCCCTTCGAGGTCGATGTATCCGCAACGCGGCTCCATGCCCTGAAAATTCATGCCGTAGAGGTTGACGTTGAACGGAGCCAGCCCGTCGTGAAATTCCCCGATCCGGTTGTATCGGAATGAACTCTGCTCATCGCCGTTGCGGTCGACGATCCCGAAATTGACGTTGTTGTAACTCACCACAGCCACACCTTCTTGGAAAGGCCGCGCGATCGTGAAACGCGGAGAAATCGCCACGTTGCCCTTCACATCGACATAACCCAGGTTGGCGAACTGCTCCGGCGAAAAGGCGGCAAGCCCCTCGCCGGGTTCGGCCAGGTAGTAGTAGCGGCACGGAATCGCTTCGCGGCCCAGCGAGTCGATAAGGCCCCACTGTCCGCCGTAGGGTTCGCTGCCGAACACGACCGTACCTCCGTAGTTGCTGCGGGCATATCCGTCCCTGAACTCGGAAATATAGGCGAAATAGCAGGGCAGGACTTCACGCCCCAGCGAGTCGAGAAATCCGTGTTTCCCGGCCTCCGTCACCGGAAGCAGTCCGTAACGGTTCTCAGGATCGATGCGGTCGTAGCGGCAGGGAACCACGATCCCGCCGTCGGAGCCGATATAACCGTGCTTCCCGTCGCGTTCCACGGCCCGCCAGCCGTTCTTCTCGGGTTCGCCGATGCGGTTGTACAGGCAGGGAATGATCTCCCGGCCCCGGCGGTCGATCCGCCCCCAGTAGGCACCCTGCTCCTGCACCCAGGCAAGCCCGCCGGCAAAGGGCGTCGCCCGCGTGTAGCGCATCGGGGTCAGCGCAACACCCGCCTTGTCGATATAGCCGTAAAGTCCGTCGCTGCCGCAGACGGCGGCAAGTCCTTCCGAAAAATCTTCCGCTCCGGCATAGCTGCACGGGATGACCAGTTCGCCCGTCGCGTCGACAAAACCCCACAGCGATGTCTCCTCGCTGGTATCGAGCACCGCCGCACGGTCGTCGTGCAACTCCCGCACCTGGGCGTATTTTGCGGTTCGCTGCTCGAAGGAGCGGCCGCAGGCACCCAACGCAAGTACCCAAACAAGGAAAATCAAACGCTTCATGGCTCTCGTAAGTTGAATTCGCTTCACAAAGATACACTTTCACCCGAATTCCACCAAATCGCGTGCCCCGCAACCGGCCGGAGCATAAAAAACCGGAACGGGGAGCTTCCCGTTCCGGCGGGGACTTTTTACGCAATCAACGCACGACCGGGCGAATCATCTGCGGGTACGGATTTCCACCACCCCGTTCCGGCCTTCCTCGCCGAATTTGCGCGCACCGTCCTCGGCGTTCCAGATCGTTATATTACGGACTTTCTTCCGCAGCGTGCGATTCATCGCCTCCGGCGTGGATTTTTTCCCGTCGATCAGGATCAGCCGGCCGCCGGCCTCGATCGGATTGTTGAGCTTGACATATCCGTCAGGCCCGCCCATGAACACCGTCGCATCCGGATCGTGCGCGTCCAGAAGAGCTTTGTCAACCTCCCTTCGGGCTGCTTCGAGTGCTTTGCGCGACTCTTTGAGCGCAGCCCGCGCCTCTTTCAATCCCTCCTGCGACGCATTGCGGGACATTGCCAGCGCAGCGCGCGCCTCTTCGAGTGCTGTCTGCGCCGCCGTCAAACCTTTCTGCGATGCGGCACGGGATTTCTCCAGCGCTTCACGGGATTTCCCGGAAGCGCCGGCATCGGACACTTCGACGGTCGTCACCTGCGACACGTCTGCGACCTCCCGCCCGCCAGCGCCCGTAACCGACACGACGGTCGTCATCCGGGCGGATTTCGGATCCTGTCCCTCTCCTGCCGGGGTGTCCGGAGCAGTATTTCCCCCCTCGCGGCTGATGACGATGTCATACCGTTCGGGAGCGGTTGCACCGGAAGGTTCTCCGGAATCGGACGGCACATTCACCACGATCGTGCGGGCCTCCCCCGTCGCCGCCGCGTTCTTGCGCGTGACGATAACCACCCCGTCTTTCGCCCGGCTTCCGTAAATCCGCAGGGCCGCGCTGTCTTTCAGCACGGTAACGGATTCGATGTCCGCAGCGCTGACATCGTCCAAAGACCCGGCTTCAAGCCCGTCTACTATAATCAGAGGCTTTGTCTGTACGCCCCGCACCGATAACGAATCGCCCCCGACGACTACGGTCTGCATCCTCCCCCGCAACGGTTCGGACTCCCGATACACAGTCTCGGAGAATGCACTTATGGCGATCCCCAGCAACGGCAGCAGCAAAAGCGCCTTGACGCATGCCCGCCGCGATGATTTTTCACGCAACATCATATTAACCCGGTTTTTAAGTTTATAATGGTTGAAACTGTTTGCAGCGACAAAATTTTTCTCCCCGACCGATTTGCGGATCAACAACAACTGGTAACTGCGCGGATCGGCACCGGCGGCCAGCACGGCCGCATCGGCCTCGTACTCGTGAATCGCACCCAGCTCCCGGCGCAGCAGCCAAATGGCCGGGTTGAACCACTGCACACAGCAAAGCAGATCCATGCAGAGCAAATCCCACGAATGGCCGAAACGGACATGCGCCTGTTCGTGCAGCAGCATATCGCGGCAATCGCCGGCCAGATCCGGCTCCGCGATCACGATATAGCGCATCCAGCTGAAGGGCATCACCGGCTTGGTCACGCGCACCAGCACGCACCGCCCTCCGAGCCGTTCGCGGCGACCGCCACGAATGATGCGCACCACGCATCCGAGCGACCACGACAACCGCAAAAACGCCAGACAAGCACCGCAAATCCCGGCCAGAAAAAGCGCTTGAACCGCCACGAGCGCAAACCAGCTCCCGTCCGCTTCTCCCGACACGGTGCGAGCCGCCCGAATGCCCGCTTCCGGCGACGTCATCAGCTCCGAAGCCGCAGGCAACTCGTAAACTTTCGTCACCACCCACACAGGCAGCAGAAATGCCGCAACAGTTCCCGCCAGCAAAAGAATCCGGTTAAAACGATGGAAGGTCTCGCGGCTCAGCGCCCACTTGAAAAACAGGTAGAATACCGCCAGGCAGGCCGCGACTTTCAGATGATAGAGCAGAAATTCATTCATGGCTAATGGGTTGTTTGATTTTCGACGCGGGCGATCAGTCCGCGCAGTTCGTCGAGCGAGATTTTCTCCTCCTCGACCAATGCGGAAACCGCCTCCAGATAGGAATTTTCGAAGTATTTATCGATCACGTTCCCCAATGTACGTTTCGAAAACTCCACCTCGCTCAGGAGCGGATAATAGCGGTACGTATTCCCGAACGCCTCGTGCGAAAGATAACCTTTCGCCTCGAGCGTGCGCACCATCGTGGACAGCGTATTGAAATGGGGCTTGGGATCGGGACTCAGCGCGACCAGTTCGCGCACGAACAGCGGGCCGCGCTCCCAGAAGCACCGCATCAGTTCTTCCTCTCTGTGTGTCAGTTTTTTCATGGTTACATTCCTTTTATCGACCGATGTCCGTGCGGGCCGGCTTCAGGGATTTCCCTTCGGTTCGGGCGGGCATCGACATTCGCAAAGCGTTTTCATCGTACAGGAACAGGAAACGGACGGTCCCGGAATGTACGGAACAAAAACGAATCCGCGTTCACGTCTCAGACACAAAGGTAACTAAAAAAAATTCACACACAACTATTTTCCATAGTTTTCCAACTATAAGACATAGTTTTCAGATTTTATGAGTAATTCATTACTCATAACAATTTTGCACGCCAAAGGGATCAAGCCGGAAAATTTCGTAAAAACAACGTCGTCCGACGGGAATCCATAAACGCAGGCCGCCACCGCCACCGCAAAAACGGGCAAACCCTGCTGCAGATCGGATTCATATAAAAACGGAGCGCACCCTGCGGCACGCTCCGTTACAACAAACCCCATCCTGCCGTTCGAGAGGCAGGAAGCAGTTATCCGACTTATTTGATACGCTCGTAATATTCGCGGTTGCGGGTGTCCACGCGAATTTTGTCGCCCGTGTTGATAAACAGGGGAACACGCACCGTAGCGCCCGTGTTGACCGTGGCGGGCTTGAGCGAGTTGGTCGATGCCGTATCGCCCTTGATGCCCGGCTCGGTATAGGTCACCTCCATGTCCACGATCGGGGGCAGTTCGGCCGAAAGAACGGTCTCCTTCTCGGTGTGGAACATCACTTCGACGATCTGGCCGTCGGCCATCAAATCGTAATTGTTGATCAGGTTCTTGTCGATGTTGATCTCCTCGAAAGTCTCGGTGTGCATGAAGTGCATACCCAGATCGTCCTCGTAGGTGAACTGGTACGGACGGCGCTCCACCCGCACCGGCTCGATCTTGGCGCCGGCCGAAAAAGTGTTTTCGATCACACGGCCGTTCTCGAGGTTCTTCATTTTGGTGCGTACGAAAGCGGGGCCTTTGCCCGGCTTCACATGCTGGAAGTCGACGATCTGGAGCGTTTTGCCGTCCAGTTCGATGCACATTCCGATTTTGATATCAGCTGTCGTTGCCATAGTGTATTGTTTGATTGATAATTTCGCGGACGCAAAGATAGATAAAAAATCCGGAATTTCCTATTGATATATGTACCTCTCCAAAGAAGGAAGGGCTTCGGCCGGGAATTATTTTTATGCCGCCGGAAAAAAACACAGAACCCATATCCGATCCGTTTCCCGGCAGAAGTCATCCGGGAAAAGTCTTTCTGAGGCATTGCGACTACTTTTTTCATTCTTTTATTTGCCCGTATAAAGTATTTTTCATACTTTACCGCATCCATTTACAAAAAGGTTAAGGAAATGAGAAAAACTACACTATTTTTACGCTGTCTGGGGTTTGCCGCTCTGACAGTTGCATTCGCCGCATGTTCGGACAAAGAAAACGAGGGGGGGGGAATGGCGGCGACAACGGTGACGAGGGTATAAAACCCACAATAGGCGTCGTCACGGAATCTTTCTACAAAGGGGATTATTATGACTCGGGAGCAGGCAACCTCTGGATTAATTTCCGGTCGGAAATGAAATTGGACGCAGAAACCGGCGACTATGTCGGCCCCGGTTATGTGCTATGTCTGGATTTCAACACGACACTGGCCGAAAATCCCGATTTTGCGTCTCTCGCCGTCGGCACATACATCGGAAGTTCTACGGATACACATCGGGAATTCACCCTCAATGTTGCAAGCGGCGACTCGTACATCAGCTTTTACGAAGCCGACGGATCCTCCACATTGAAGGAAATCGTCTCCGGTTCGGTAACGGTAACGACCGAGGAGGGTTACTATCACCTCGAGTGTGCGCTGAAACTCGAAGACGGTACGGATTACCCCTATTCATTCATCGGGAACCTTACATTTCTCAACCGCACGAACGAAGGGAAAATGAGCAATCTCAAGGAGGATGCCGCCCTGACCGGACTCACTCAGGCTCTTCTGATGTACAACGGCGAGGCATTCACTCCGACTTCCGACCTGTTTATCATTCTGATCGCCGGTCCCGACTATGACCTGGACGTCAATTTCGGCCAGTCGGACGCCTTGATGATCTCGGTAAACGTCACTCCCGGCAGTTCGACCGGAATACCTTCGGGAACCTATACGATCATCGATGCGGAACAAGCGGACGATTATCCCGTAGGGACGGCGCTCAGCGGCGTATACAACACCACATACGGCGGATATTTCGGATCCTGGTTCTATTCGACCCGAAATAAGCTGGAATCGTCGGTATGCGGCGGGAAGGTGGTAATCACCAATAACGGACAGGACTCTTACAAGTTCGATATTCAGTTCGAGGACGGTTACGGACACAAAATTACGGGCACCTATTCGGGCAAATGCCGCGTAGAGGACTGGTCGTAACAGTCGGTCGTCCCGAAACAAAAATCCCGCAAGTTCAGCCTGCGGGATTTTATTTTACAGCTCAAAAGACTGTGCAACCTTTGCAAATACCGGAAACGGATCGTTATTCCCTGCTACAACTCGATCGCCTTGCATTTGAGTCCCATCCGGCGGATTTTCTCCAGCGTGCGGGGCAGTGCGTAGCGCATGTTGCGGAACGCTTTTTCGCTGTCGTGGAACACGACGATCGAGCCGCCCTCGAGGTATTTGGTGACGTTGCGAAGGCACGTGCGGGGCGAAAGGCGGCGGTTGTAGTCGCGCGAGATGATGTCCCACATCACCAGTTTGTAACGCTGCCCCAGGAAACGGGTCTGGGCGGGCGTGATCCGGGCATAGGGCGGACGGAACAGCTCGGTGTGCAGCAGGTCGTTGGCGAAATCCACATCCTCCGTATAGCGTTCGAGGCTCATGCCCCACCCTTTCTGGTGCGAATAGGTATGGTTGCCGATCTTGTGCCCGGCGTCGAGAATCCGCCGGTAGAGATCGGGGTACATCTCGACGTTCTTGCCCAGCACGAAGAAGGTGGCTTTGGCATCGTACTTGTCCAGCGTGGAGAGAATCCACTCGGTCACCCCCGGCGTGGGACCGTCGTCGAAGGTGAGGAACACCCCTTCCTTGTCGTCGATCTCCCAGATCAGGTCGGGCATCAGCCGGCGGATTATTTTGGGCGGTTTTAAACGCATCGCAGTCTTATTACCCCGCAAAAATAGTGAAAATCCGCACGTTTACGAAAAAATGCCTATATTTGTAAAAACGATCTCTAACGCTCCTGTTATGAAAAACATACTTCGCATACTGCTGGCCGCGGGCCTCGTCGCACTCGTCACGGGCTGCGACGCCTTCCGCACGCTTACCGACAAACGGCTTCCGGCAGCGCTCGGATCGCCCTACGAACTGATCGTCGTCTGCCCACAGGCCGAATGGACGGGCGAGTTGGGTGACACGCTCCGCGCGGTGTTCACGGCGCCCGTGCCCTACCTCAATCAGACGGAACCCCGTTTCGACGTGCTGCGGGTGCTGCCCGACGGCTTCACCAACATGGTCGTCAAGCACCGCAATATCCTCAAAGTGATCGCCGATCCCTCGCTCACGCAGACCAACGTGGCCGTGCAGTACGACCTGCAGGCCGAACCGCAGATCGTGCTGACCCTGCAAGGCCCGAGCGAGCAGGCACTGACCGACTACCTGTCGGAGCACCGCGAGGAGGTGCTTTACGTACTCGAAAAGGCCGAGCGCGACCGGGCGCTGGACTATGGGGCGAAATTCAATGAGAAACACATACAGGAGGTGATCCGGCAGACTTTCGGCGTGGAAATGACCGTTCCGAAGGGCTACGTCCTGGCAGACTCGCAGCCCGATTTCGTCTGGGCGCGGTACGAATATCCCCAGGCCAGCCAGGGCTTCTTCGTCTACTCCTATCCCTACGAAGGCAAGGAGTCGCTTTCGGAGGCGGCCCTCGTCGCGGCCCGCAACAAATTCGCCGCCCGCATCCCCGGCCCCGCCGACGGTTCGTACATGACCACTTCCGACGTTTTCGAACCCGCCTACAAGCTGTTCCGCATGGAAGGGCGCATCTGGGCCGAGTTGCGCGGGTTCTGGGACGTGAAGGGCGACTTCATGGGCGGGCCGTTCGTCAGCTACACGACCGTCGACACCGCCACCAACCGCGTCTTCACGCTCGACTGCTACGTCTACTCCCCGAAACTGCACAAGCGCAACTTCATGCGGGGGGTCGAACACCTGCTTTACGGCGTGAAGTTCCCCGGAACGGCCGTGCCCGAGCAGCACCCCTGAACCCCTCCGGGCAACTGCCCCGTGCACCCCTCCCGCACAGTCGCCCCTGAACCCGTCTGAGCCGCCGCCGCAGGGCAGCCGCCCGCCCCGAAGAAGAAACCCCGATGCAACAATTCCTGACATACCTGTTCGTCGGCATCTATTCGCTGACCATCCTGGGTATCATACTGGTCATCGTCACCGACAACCGGAACCCGCTGAAAACGGTTCCCTGGATCGTCGTACTCCTGCTGGCACCGGTCGTCGGGTTGGTTTTCTACTTCTTCTTCGGGCAAAATCTCAGCAAACGGCGCATCATCTCCCGCCGCACGCGCAGGCGCATCACCATGCAACTGCAGGAGAATGCCCTGGCCGACGGTCCTTCCCTCCCTGACGAGCACGTTCCGTTGGCCGGATTGCTCTGCAACACGATTCACGCCGTGCCGCTCTTCGGCAGCCGAATCACCCCCTACACGCACGGCCGGGAGAAGATGGAGTCCCTGCTACGGGAAATCGCCCGGGCACGGCACCACATCCACTTGCAATACTATATCTTCTGCGACGACGAAACGGGTTGCCGCCTGCGCGACGCGCTTGCGGCCAAAGCCAGGGAGGGCGTCGAGGTGCGTATCCTCTACGACGACGTGGGATGCAGCGGCGTGAAAAAACGGTTTTTCGATTCGATGCGTGCTGCGGGGATCGAGGTTTACTCCTTTCTGCACGTCAAATTTCCGCTCTTCACCAGCAAGGTCAACTACCGCAATCACCGCAAGATCGTGGTGATCGACGGCCGTGTGGGGTTCATCGGCGGGATGAACATCGCCGACCGTTACATCGCAGGCACGGGCTGGGGCACCTGGCGCGACACTCACTTCAAGGTCGAAGGACGCGGCGTGGCCGGCCTTCAGGCGTCGTTCCTGAGCGACTGGTCGGCAACGACCAAGATTCATCCCGTTTCGGAACAATACTTCCCCGCCAACGCCCGCCTGACGGACGACATCATGCAGATCGTCCCCAGCGGGCCTTTCGGCAAATGGCGCACGCTGCTGCAGGCCGACTGCTTCGCCATCACCAACGCCAAAGAACGGGTCTGGATCCAGACCCCCTATTTCATCCCCTCCGACCAGCTCAACACCACGCTCCAGACCGTGGCGCTGAGCGGCATCGACGTGCGGCTGATGCTTCCCGCGCGCTCCGACTCGAAGGTTGTAGACCTGGCCACCCACTCGTTTCTGGACGACCTGGTCAAAGCCGGTGTGAAAATCTATTTCTACAACCCCGGATTCCTGCACTCCAAACTGCTGCTGATCGACTCGACGCTCTCGGTGATCGGTTCGGCCAACATGGATTTCCGCAGTTTCGAACACAACTTCGAAATCAACGCTTTCGTCTACGACCGCGAATTCTCGGACAGGATGTCCGCGATCTTCGCCGACGACCAGAACCGGTGCCACCTGCTGACGCCCGGCGAATGGTTCAACCGTCCCCGCTCGCGCCGTGTCGCCGAATCGTTCATGCGCCTCTTTTCGCCATTGCTGTAACCCACCGATAAATTCGCACCCCATATCGGTTCTCCGCAAACCCGGATATAAAGAATAAAACAGAGATGAAAATAAGATCGATTTTCCTGTTTATCTCCTGTGCATTGTTTTTCAACTGCGCAGAGCAAACCCGGCAGCACGGCATCTTGAAAGTTGATCTGGATTCTTTGCAGACCACTGACGTCGATTTTTCCCGGGAATATATCGCCCACAAAAATTTCGAGGCGCCCAATGAGGCCGACACCCTGCATCTGTCGAAATCATTGATCAGCGTAAAGAAATCGACGTCGATAAGTCAGGCGCAGGATCCGGAACATTCGGATGCCATCTATAGCCGCGTTGAGATTCTTGACCACGGGAAACTCGTTTATAGCATCGACAGCCTACTCACTACGGGCATGTATTGCTATGACGATAAGCTGAAGCTCTTGACCCTCCCAGTCGTGTTGTCGCAGGAAATAGATGATTTTCAGACGGAAAACGATCTTTATCTATGCAACATTACCTCCGGAATCTGCGAGAAGATAAACAGCGACCCTCTTGCGAATTCATCGTTTGCGCTCATATGCCCGGACGGGAAACATCTGATCTATGCCGATGCGAATATTCTGTATTCATACGACATCGCAAATAAAAAATCCGAACCCGTAGTGGAGTTTACTAACCCTCTGATCAGTATTTTTAAGATGGATTACCACGGTGGAAAACTCGGGGTCTACTATTTCAATAATTTCGCCGAGGATTACTTCAATGACGTCCCGATGAGAAAAGTTGAAATTCCGATGCCGAATTTATGCTGCAAAGCTCAATGATCGCTCTTCTATAACGCAAGAAGCCTGTCCCCGGAGGGGGGGGGTAAGGCTTTTTCAAAGCAGGCTCGGCCGAAACCGTCAAACTCCGTTTTCCGTTTTCGGCAGCCGCATCAGAGATCGACCACTCCGTTCTTTATGGCATAGACCACAAGGCTCGCCGTATTCTTGCAGCCCGTTTTTTCGAGGATATTGGCGCGGTGCTTGTCCACCGTGCGTTTGGAGATGAAAAGCTCGTCGGCAATCTCCTGGTTCGACAGCCCCCGGCAGACGGCGACCAGAATTTCGCGCTCGCGCTGCGACAGCGACTCGTCGGCCTCGGCCTCGCGTGTTCGCATCCGGTGCGCGATCGAAGCGAGCAACTGCGCACTGAAATAGCTTCCGCCCGCGAGCACCGTTTCCACGGCTTCGATCACCTCGCCGATGTCCGAATCCTTCAGCAGAAACCCTTTGGCCCCGGCCTCGACCATCCGTGAATAGTAACTCTCTTCTCCGAACATCGACAGCGTGACGATCTTCAGTCCGGGACGCAGCAGCAGCGCCCGCTCGGTCGCCTGCGCACCGTCGATGCCGGGCATCGAAAAATCCATGAACACCACATCGGCCTCCGTCCGGGGCAGCAGATCCAGGAATTCTTCGCCGCTCCCGGCTTCGGCCACCACGCGGAAACCTTCGCAACGGTCGAGCAGTCCGTGCAATCCGTTGCGGAACAGGGTGTGATCGTCTACAAGTATGATGCGGCAATTCTCCATCTAACTACGGTGTTTTTTCTGCGATTTGGGCGAACTGTCCTCCCGGGTATCGACACGTACCGAAGCACGCATTCCCTTCCCTTTCGAACTGGTGATGTCGAGCGTTCCGCCCAGCGAATTGATCCGCGAAGCGATATTCGACAGCCCCATGCCGCAATCCATCATCGCCTGCGGATTGAACCCCCGCCCGTTGTCGGTGTAGTCGAGCGCCAGCACATGCCGGTTCTGCGAAAGCGAAAGGTTGACCGCCGAGCATCCCGAATGCTTGAGCGAATTATTGATCAGCTCGCAAATCACCCGGTAAAGGATCACTTCCACATCCGTATCGTAACGTTCGGTGCGGAGGTTGGTCGTGAAGCGGATTTTCACCTCGTGCATCGCGGCCGTCTTGTCGATAAAATTCTGCACGCCCCGCGCCAGGCCGAAATCGTTGAGCACATGGGGGGAAAGGTTGTTCGAAATCTCACGCAGCGAGCGGATCGCCTCATCGATCACATAGGTCGTATTGTCGATGATCTCCCGCTGTTCGGGGTTGTGTTCGTCACGGGCCAGCGCCGAGAGCGACATCCGGGCCGAGGAGAGCAGAGGTCCCAGACCGTCGTGCAGCTCCTTCGAAAAACGCGAACGCGACTTCTCCTCCGTGCGCAGCACCGCCGTCAGGATTCGTTTGTTGAGCAGTTGCCGCTGGCGGTTGAGCCGGCCGATGTATTTGAACAGTTTGTGGGCGTACATCACCCCGATCGAAAGGCAAACCGAGATCACGATGCCCAGGTAGGCGAACCAGCCGCGCGGGACGTACTGGCCGCTGGCCAGCATGAACTGCACCACCCGCTCGACCGAGAGCAGCGAGAAGCCCACGATGAAGAGTATCCACACCGAATTGTATTTGGTCGTTCGCACCAGGCGCAGCGCATAGACCGTAGCAATGGTCTGGATGACGATTGCGATAATGAGCAGGACTTTGATCAGCATAGGCCGGAGGTTTTTTACAAAAATAATGAAAAATTGACAATCAAGAATTAAAAACGCCGTAGATGAACGGCGTAATGCAACATGCTCAATTCATATGCGTCAAAAACGGCCGCAGATTCTCCAGCTGCCGGTAATCGGTCAGATCGACCTGTACGGGCACCACCGAAACATAGCCGTGAGCCAACGCCCACTCGTCGGTGTCCTCCGCCTCGGGTTCGCGGTTGACGAACTCGCCCGTCAGCCAGAAATACTCCCTTCCGCGAGGGTCTTCGTGCCGGAAAAACTCCTCGCGCCAGAAACCCCGGTTCTGGCGGCAGAGGCGCACGCCGCGAATCTCCTGCGGCTCCCCAAGCGGGAAATTGACGTTCAGGCACAGAGGCAGTTCCACATCGGATTCGAGCACGCGGCGGATGATGCGTTCGCCGTAAAATACCGAAGCGGCGAAATCGGCGTCGAAACTGTGATCCACCAGCGACAGGCCGACGGCGGGACAGCCGTAAAAACTGCCCTCGATCGCCGCGCCCATCGTTCCCGAATAGAGCACGTTGACCGCCGAATTGGATCCGTGGTTGATCCCCGAGATCACCAGATCGACCCGCTCGTCGCGCAGCAGGTAGTCGAAACCCATCTTCACGCAATCGACCGGCGTACCGGAAAACGCATAGACCTCCAGCCCCTCCTCACGCGACACTTCACGCAGATACAGGGGGTTGAACATGGTGATGGCCTGGCTCATGCCGCTCTGCATCGTCTCGGGGGCGATTACCACCACCCGTCCGAAACGACGCGCCACCTCGATGGCGGCACGGATACCTTTCGAATCGTAACCGTCGTCGTTGGTTACGAGAATCAATCGCTCTTTCATCCTCTCTTCCTAATTTTCCGGCTCGGCAGTGCAAGCCGCCACACAGCCCTTTGCCAAAAAGATAAACTTTTGCAAAGATAGCAATAAATCAGCCGCAACCGTTCATGCGGACAAAATATCGGCTACCTCCGAAGCAGCCCGTGTGTATGATTGATCACCACCGACAGCAGAATACTGCCCAGGAAGATGGCCGGAGCGGCGTAGGGAGCCACATCGAAACCCAGCAAACGCGGCCCCAGACCGATCACAACGCCTGCAACGACCGACTGGAACAGATAGACATTCAACGCGTGCCGCTCCCCGGCAAGATCGAACCAGGAGCCGGCGCCGTAATTCCGGTGCATCAGGCAAAGCAGGAAAACGGATGCGGCGAGCGGCGCCGTAAAAACGAACACGTCGCCCATGCGCGGCACGCTGCCGAGCATCCGCCCTTCCAGCAATACGGCGCCCAGCAACAACGCGGCGTACACGGCGGCATGGCGGCCGCAGCAGGACAGGAGCGGCTCTTCGTAACGGTGGATCAGGTAGCCGAGGCAAAAGTACGGAAGTCCCAGCGTCAGGAAATTCCGGCCGATCCAAAGAGGCGGCGACTGGTGCAGACCCGTCAGGAAACTGTATTTACCGAGCAGAAGTCCGGCGGTCAGCAGCAGAGGAACCGCAAAATAAAGGACACGTTCGGCCTTCATCCGGAAAAAGAGCAGGAAAACCGCCAGCGCTTCCAGATACGCGGTCAGGTACCAGAGATACTCCAACACCGTGTTTCCCACGAAAATCAGCCGAAACCAGTCGAACGGGGAGGTCAGCGAGAAAGAGGGCGTATGTTCCTGCCCCACGACTGCGATCAGGATTTTGAGGCAGCCGAAAATCACATTGGAATATAGTGTGATCCACAACGTCTTGCGGAAAGCCCGGCGCAATTTCCGTTCCACCGCGCTGCGATCGGACGCGAAAGCGAAATAACCCGATGTCATGAAAAAAAGGGGTACGGCCGTGCGCAGCAACGGGACGAACGGCTCCGAACCGGCCATCGGAAAATGGATCACCACGATCAGCAGCACACAGATGAACCGAAGCACGTACAGGGAGGCGATACGCGGATTCGGCTGAGTGACAGTTTGCAACATGCAGTCTTTAGCCTATGGTTTTGGCGCAAAATTAGAGATTATTTTCCGGTTTTGTGCATATTCGGTAAATTATTCCTATATTTGCACTCCCCTTCGGGGCGTATATCAACCTCTTCCACAGGGTGCGACACCAGAGCCGGGCGTGAGTCCGGGGGATTGCGGAGCAGGGAATCCGCATGGTAGGCGGAGCACAGCGGGAATGTTGGATGCGAAAACCATAAACAGTGTTATAACAATGAACAAAGATGCACTCATCAAGCTCGTCAACGAGCAGATGTGGCCCAAGACGGACGCCGATGTTCCGTCGTTCAAGGCCGGTGACACCATCACCGTGACTTACAAAATCATCGAGGGTAACAAGGAGCGCCTGCAGAGTTTCCGGGGTGTGGTTATCCAGATCAAGGGTTCGGGCAAGACCAAGATGTTCACGATCCGTAAGATTTCGAACGGTGTGGGCGTCGAGCGTATTTTCCCGCTCTACTCGCCTCACATCGACAAGATCGAGGTGAACAAAGTCGGTGTCGTACGCCGCGCCCGTATCTACTACCTGCGCGACCTCACCGGTAAAAAGGCCCGCATCAAGGAGAAGCGCCGCACCAACGTGGAGAAGGCGAAGTAATTCTTCCGCGACGCAACACGAAAAAACAGGATTGTCCTTCGGGGACAATCCTGTTTTTGTTTTAGATTGATCCGCACTTACCGCTCCCCGGCAGCACCGACACCTACCGGAAGACCGCGTCAGGCAGTAGACGGTGTACGTCCCGTTTGCTCCGGCAGGGTAAGTTCCGAACGTACATCCTGTTTGCTCCGGGCAGGGAACGTCCGATCCACACCCGGATTTTTCGATTTCAGAGGTGCGGATTTGTGCTTAAAAGAAGTGAAGCACGGATGGATAGTACCGACGTACGTCCCATCCGGGCCAAACAAGGCAGGGCGAAAACCGTGGTGCATTTTTCGATTTTCAGCCGGAGAGTTTCGCGCTGAACGAAGATCGGAGCAGACAGGTAGTACAAACGCACGTCCTGTTTGCTCCGGTCAAGGAAGTGCGGAAATATCCGCTGAAAATCGAAAAATTACTCTTCGTTGCGGTACATATGCTCCACATATACGGCGTGCTGCATCGCCTCACGCTTCGAAATGGAGGGCTTGGTGAAATACTGGCGGCGGCGAAGTTCCTTCAGCACACCCGTGCGCTCGTATTTACGTTTGAATTTCTTGAGGGCGCGTTCGATGTTTTCGCCCTCTTTTACCGGCATGATAATCATAACTATTTACTTTTTAATTATTCGTATTCTGTTTTTGTTGCAATGCGGGCTTTTGCCTGCGGCTGCGGTCTGCAAATCGCTGTTCTGCCGACCGGATTTTGGGTGTCGTTCGAAAGGTTATTCGTCGTTTTGTACCCCGAACCGGAGATAGGGAGCCAGCCGCGCTGCCTCCTCTCGAGTCAATATGTGATCTTCGACTAACTCTCCGAGGGTACTCCAACCTCCTTTCAATTGTCTTGTTTTCAGTAATTTCCGTAATGTTCGCGGCGGCAGATAAGGGTGTCCGCGCAAGCGATCCGGAGCCGCAAAGTTAATATCTATTTTTCGAATTTCACAACTATCGCAGCAAATTTGTCGTAAAATTTTCTCATAGTTGGCCTCCGTGACGCCCGGGACTTCGGCGAGCTGCTCCGCGCGGCAGAAGCCTCCGAGGCGCTCGCGGTACGCGAGGATCGCCGTGACGGTCTTTTCGCCGATGCCGTAAACGCTGCGCAGGGCCGCCGAATCGGCCCGGTTGATCTCCAGGGGTTCCTGCGTCCGGTCGGGTGCCCGCTCCGGGAAAACGGCGTAGCGGCCGATCACATCCACGACGGAGTCGGAGACGTAACGCAACTCCCGCACCTCCTCCATGTCGCGCAGCCCGGCGAGGTTGCGCCACCGCACGAAGGCTTCGGCCTGCCGCTTCGAAAAAAGTCCCGTCGCGCGCAGCCAGGCGACGCCCACCGTGTCGATCCCGAAGGGTTCGAGCGGCAGACGGGGAGCCTCCGTCCGCTGCGTCCGCCCTGCACGTACATAAGCGTGCTTTTCGATCGCATATTCCCGTCCGATCCGGATCCAGGGAGCCAACCGGCGGTAGAGCGAGTCGGTAAACCCATAGCAGAGGGCCACATCCTCGGGGATGCGGAACACCTTGCCCGCACTCCGGTATTTGAGCAGGCTCACCGCCTCGCGTTTGGATAGCCCCAGCCGGCGCAGCTCGTCGTAATCGGCCGTATTGGGATCGAACATGAAAAGCTCCGCCGAATCGGCGCGCTGCTCCATCTCCCGCTCCACGGCCGCAGCAACCTCCGGGTCGGCTTTGGGTTGCAGCCACAGCGCCCCGAGCAGGAACAGCCCCGCCAGCGGGAGGAAGAAGACCACGGCGCGGACTTCGCGCCCGGAGAAGAAACGGCCCATCGCGGTTATTTTTCGGGCAGATGATTCAACGCCTCCCGCACCGAACCGTATCGAAGCAGGGCCGCGCGGGCCTGCACCTCATCCAGCCCCGAAGCCTCCATCACCATCCGCGTACCGCGCGCCACGAGTTTATCGTTGGTCAGCTGCATGTCGACCATCCGGTTGCCCGCGACACGTCCCAGGCGGATCATCACCGCCGTCGAGAGCATGTTGAGCATCAATTTCTGGGCCGTGCCGGCCTTCATCCGGGTGGAACCCGTCACGAATTCCGGCCCCACGACCGCTTCGAGCGCATACTCCGCCGCCGCAGCCACGGGAGAGCACGGATTGCAGACGACCGCCCCGGTCAGCAGGCCGTGTTCGCGCGCCGTGCGCAGCCCCCCGATGACATAGGGCGTCGTTCCCGACGCCGCGATGCCGATCACGACATCGCCCGGCCCCGGATGCCAGGGCGCCATATCGCGCCAGGCCCCGTCCGGATCGTCCTCCGCATGCTCCACCGCCCGGCGCAGCGCCCCGTCGCCCCCGGCGATCAGCCCGATCACCCGGTCGAACGGCACGCCGTAGGTCGGCGGCAGCTCCGAAGCGTCGGTGACGCCCAGGCGGCCGCTCGTGCCGGCACCTATATAAAATAGGCGGCCGCCGCGCTCCATACGCTCCACGATGCGTTCCACCAACCGCTCCATCACGGGAATCGTCTGCCGCACGGCCTCGTGCACGCGCGCGTCTTCGCGGTTGATCCCGACCAGGATGTCGTGCACCGACATCCGCTGCAAATCGTCATAAACCGAGGCCTGCTCGGTCACTCTATTTTCCTGCATGATACATGATTAATCCGTGCATCGGGGTTTGTTCCACCCGTTCGGGTCGATACCCGTATTGTTCCAGGACCGACCGCAACTCTTCTTCGAAGGCACAAGCCACACCCCCGACGAACGAGACGGCGCCGGCCGTATGATAAGGTTTCAGATTGCGTTCGACAAACGCCGCGAACGACTGCCGAACCATCTCCCGCACTTCCGGACACTCCAGATGCTCCCGGATAAAAGGCACGAAAGAGGCCAGAAAACGGTTGGCCGCCGGTTCCCGGTACACCAGGCGGATCACCTCTTCATAGGTCAGGCGGTATTCCCGAAGAAACTCGTCGCGCAGGGGAATATACCCCTTGAAAATCCCGTTCACCAGGTTGCGGCCCAGCACGGCCCCACTGCCTTCATCGCCGAGAATGTAGCCCAGCGGCGGCACATTTTGCACGATCCGTTCCCCGTCGTAAAGGCAGGAATTGGAACCCGTACCCAGGATACAGGCCACCCCCGCCTTCCGCCCCAGCAAAGCCCGGGCTGCCCCCAGCAGGTCCGATTCCGCCTCGATATGCGCCCCGTGGAAATGTCGGCTCAACGCCCGGAGCATCTTCGCCCGCGCTTCGGGGAACTGTCCGCCGCATCCCGCGCCGTAAAAATAAACGGTCTCGGCATCCCCGCAGGGCGGCAGCTCCGCAAGGATTTCGCGTATCTGCTCCGACGTGTGCTGCACGGCATTGATCCCCCGCGTACGTATCGCTTCGGTATGCACGCCGTCGGTCAGAAGCCAGTCGCATTTGGTCGATCCGCTGTCAGCAATGATTTTCATACGAACAAAGATAGATAAATAATCGGAGTTTCCGCCTCACAAACGCAAGTACGAAGAGATCCTGCAAAACCGAAAACTACCGCAGAAACAGCAGTTCGCGGTATTTGGGCAGCGGCCACATCTGGTCGTCGACGATCTCCTCCAGCTTGTCGACATGGCGGCGGATCTCGTCGAAGCAGACGGCCACCGTATCGTGGTAGGCGATCGCCTTCGCCCGGGGGTCTTCGATCCGGTTGGCCACCTTGCGCGCCTCGGTCATCTCCTGCGTCAGCTTCTGGATCGAGGCCGTGTGATCCTGTATCTTCTTGATCAGTTCGATGTCGGGCATCATGTTCAGGCCCCCGGTCACCGACGGCCGTATCTGAGCCATCTTATACACCTTGTCGAGCAGCATCGCCTCGTATTTCGACGCGATCGGCACGATGTGGTTCATCGTCAGGTCGCCCAGCACGCGGCCCTCGATCTGAATCTTCTTGGTGTAGGTCTCCCACTTCACACCGGTGCGGGCCTCCAGCTCCACCTTCGTGTAAACGCCCGTGCGGCCGAACATTTCGAGGGTCGACTTGTCCAGATAACGGTCGAAGATCAGCGGCGTGGAGGTCTCGCAGTCCAGTCCGCGCCGCAGCGCCTCGGCCTTCCATTCGTCCGAGTAGCCGTTGCCGTCGAAACGGATCGGTTTGCAGGCATCGATCATCTGTTTGAGCACTTCATAAATGGCCTTCTCTTTCTTGGTCCCGGCTTCGATCTTGGCATCGACGGCTTTTTTGAACTCGGTCAGCTCGTCGGCCATCGCCGCATTGAGCGTGATCATCGCCTCGGCGCAGTTGTCCGACGAACCCACGGCGCGAAACTCGAAGCGGTTGCCCGTGAAGGCGAACGGGGAGGTGCGGTTGCGGTCGGTATTGTCCAGCAACAGCGTCGGGATGTGCGAGATGCCGCTCATCCGGAAGACATTCTTGGCGTCGAACCGGATCGCATCGCCCCCCTTCGAGGCGGCCAGCTTGTCCAGCACGGCCGATACCTGCGTACCCAGAAACGTCGAAATGATGGCGGGCGGCGCCTCATTGGCACCCAGGCGGTGGGCGTTCGTGGCGCTCATGATCGCCGCTTTCAGCAGGCCGTTATGTTTGTAGACGGCCGAAACCGCATTCACGAGGAACGTGATGAACTGCAGATTCTCCGAAGCGGTCTTCCCCGGTCCCAGCAGATTCACGCCCGTATCGGTCCCCAGCGACCAATTGTTATGCTTGCCCGAGCCGTTGATCCCCTTGAAGGGCTTTTCGTGGAGCAGCACGCGGAACCGGTGACGGCGCGCGATCTTGTCCATGATGGTCATCAGCAGCTGGTTGTGGTCGTTGGCCAGGTTGGCCTCCTCGTAGACCGGGGCCAGCTCGAACTGATTGGGAGCCACCTCGTTGTGGCGTGTCTTGACCGGAATGCCCAGTTTCAGGCATTCGTACTCCAAATCCTTCATGAAGGCGATCACCCGCGTGGGAATCGCCCCGAAATAGTGATCTTCCAACTGCTGGTTCTTGGCCGACTCGTGCCCCATGAGCGTGCGGCCCGTGAGCATCAGGTCGGGCCGCACGGCCCACAGGCTTTCGTCCACCAGGAAGTACTCCTGCTCCCAGCCCAGGTAGCAAAATACCTTCTTCACACTTTTGTCGAAGTAGCGGGCCACCTCCGTCGCGGCCTTGTCCACGGCCGTCAGCGACCGCAGCAGGGGTACCTTGTAATCGAGCGCCTCGCCCGTATAGGCGATGAAGACCGTCGGGATGCAGAGCGTCGTATCGACGATGAACGCCGGCGACGCCGGATCCCAGGCCGAGTAGCCGCGCGCTTCGAACGTGTTGCGGATACCGCCGTTGGGGAACGACGACGCGTCGGGCTCCTGCTGCACGAGCAGCTTGCCCGAAAACTCCTCCAGCACCCCGCCGCAGCCGTCCGGCTCGGCGAATGCATCGTGCTTCTCGGCCGTACCGCCCGTCAGGGGCTGGAACCA
Organism: Alistipes sp.; assembly: GCA_048465795.1. GTDB lineage: Bacteria > Bacteroidota > Bacteroidia > Bacteroidales > Rikenellaceae > Alistipes. The sequence goes on along the minus strand of DBFWKV010000009.1, from coordinate 19,609 downwards.
GTGCGTATAGTGGTCGGCACCGTGTTCGAGCGCCCACTGCCGCATCCCGGCGGCAATGCCGTCGGCCACCTCCCGCGTGAGGGGCGTGCGGTTCTGCATCGTGTCGAGCAGGGCCTCGTAGGTCGCCCGATTGAGGTATTTACGCATGGCGGCACGGCCGAAAACCTTCTGCCCGAAATAGTCGGAAGGTCGTCCCTCCGGGGCTTTCACTTCGACGGCGGTATGGTTGATCGCCGCATCGACCATTTTGAATCTGAGTAGTGAGGACATACACCTATATTATTTAAGTTGGGTCAGCCGCATCGGGAAGGGAAGTTGCACGGCTTTTTTCTGGTTACAAATGTAGGTATTTTCGCCCGAAGTTGTTTTTCATAAAATCACATTTTTCGAGAAAATCACGATTTTTTTCACTGTTTTCCCAAAAAAAGCCTTATTTTTTCGGCAATCATCGAAAATTTCAACCCGTTTTCCGAAAAACACCTCGAAATTTCAGGCAAAATCCGATTTTCGATGATTTTTGCACAATCCGGATTTCAGCGGAAATAGCGTAAAATTTTCAACTATTTCTCCTCAAAACCGATTCCCCCGGAAAGCGCGCCCCGAAACCAAACGAAATACGCCTCCTTCTAAAAAGAAACACAAACTGTTATTTTATTAACAATTTCTGCTTACAATTGCCGATTATTTTATACCTTTACGTGCAATTTTAACACACCCGTTTTCGGCAGGCACGCGCAAAGCCGTATGGTTTCGTGCCCTGCCGTGTGTTGAAAACGATGACAGACAGGAAGAAACACTAATACTAATCTCTAAATAGTTATGGCAAATACCAAACGTGAAAAGCTGTTTACCGAATTTCCTCCGGTTCCGACCGAGAAATGGGAAGAGGTGATCACTGCGGATCTGAAAGGTGCCGATTACGAGCGCAAGCTGGTATGGCGTACGGGCGAAGGATTCAACGTCCGCCCCTACTATCGGGCCGAAAACCTCGAAGGCATCCGCTTCGTAGGCTCCCAGGCAGGGGAGTTCCCGTACGTAAGAGGTACGCATGCGCACAATCGCTGGCACGTACACCAGACCGTCGAAGTCAAATGCCCGAAAGAGGCCAACGCCGAAGCGCTGAAGATCCTCTGTGCGGGCGTCGATTCGCTCGGGTTCTCGATCGAAACGGAGAGCTTCACGGCCGCCGACCTCGACACGCTTCTCAAAGACATCTCGATCCCGGCCGTCGAACTGACCTTCTGCGGCTGCGGCCTGGCTTCGGTCGCCGAACTGGTGCTGGCGAAGATCGAAAAAGAGGGTGTCGACAAGGGCCAAGTACACGTCAACTTCTGCATCGACCCGCTGGTGAAAAACCTCTCGCAGAAGGGCGACTTCTGCTCGCCCGACGGCGAAAAGTGTTTTGCAAAGATCGCGGCGCTCGTCAACGCGACCAAAGCGTACAAGCACATCCGCGTCGTGACCGTCTCGGGTCAGGTGTTCGGCAACTCCGGTTCGACGATCGTCGAGGAGCTGGCCTTCACCCTTTCGGCCGGCCACGACTACCTCGTGCGGCTGATGGACGCCGGCTTCACCGCCGACGAAGCGGCCCGCAAGATGCGTTTCTCGATGTCCGTCACGTCGAACTATTTCATGGAGATCGCCAAGTTCCGTGCAGCCCGCATGCTGTGGGCCAATATCGTGAAGGGCTACAACCCCGAGAAGGAGTGCTCGTGCAAGATGTTCGTCCACGCGGTGACTTCCCGCTGGAACCAGACCGTCTACGACCCCTATGTCAATATGCTGCGCGGCACCACCGAGGCCATGTCGGCGTCGCTGGCGGGCGTACACTCGCTGGAGGTGACTCCGTTCGACGCTTCGTTCGGGACGCCCGATACATTCTCGAAGCGCATCGCCCGCAACGTGGAGCTGCTGCTCAAGCACGAAGCCCACTTCGACCAGGTCGTAGACCCGGCCGGCGGCTCGTACTACATCGAGAACCTCACGCAGTCGATCGCCGCCGAAGCCTGGAAGCTCTTCCTCGAGATCGAGGAAAAGGGCGGCTACACGGAGGCTTACAAGGCGGGCTTCGTCGTGGAGCGCGTCAAGGCATCGGCCGCAGCGAAGGACAAGAACATCGCCACACGCCGCCAGACGCTGCTCGGCGCCAACCAGTACCCCAACTTCACGGAGATCGCCCCGAAGGAGGTCACCGCCGAAGCCGTGACCCGCAAGCAAGGCGAGGGCAATGTCCTCACCCCCTATCGCGGTGCGATGGCATTCGAAGAGATGCGTCTGCGGGTAGACCGAAGCGGCAAGGCTCCGAAAGCCTTCATGCTCACCTGCGGCAGCCTGGGTATGGCCCGCGCCCGCGCCCAGTTCTCGTGCAACTTCTTCGCCTGCGCCGGCATCAAGGTGATCGACAACACGTTCTTCAAGTCGATCGAGGAAGGCGTGAAGGCCGCGCTGGAGTCGAAAGCCCAGATCGTCGTGGTTTGCGCAAGCGACGACGACTACGCCGAAGCCGCGCCCCGGATCAAGGAGCTGCTCGCAGGCAAGGCCATGCTGGTGGTTGCCGGCGCTCCTGCCTGCACCCCCGAGCTGGAGGCGCAGGGCATTACGAACTTCATCAACGTGAAGTCGAACGTCCTGGAGACACTGAAGTTCTACCTTAAAGAGATGGGAATTTAGCACCAAGTGCTTATTATGGGCATGAGCATCATCCGATCGGAAAACTTAGCGATGTAAAGCTGATGCCGGAACAATTCTTTTGCACGATTATTATGAGAGCGAAATTTAGCGAACTTAAATACGAAGGCGCAAAACAGCAGAGCTGCTGCGCCTCGAAAGGCTGCGGACAGGTTGAACCGTGGCTGACGGCCGAGCAAATCCCCGTGAAGGGCGCTTACACGGCCGAAGACCTCGAAGGTATGGAGCACCTGAACTACGCGGCGGGTATCGCCCCGTTCCTGCGCGGTCCCTACTCCACGATGTACGTCATGCGTCCCTGGACGGTACGCCAGTACGCCGGTTTCTCGACCGCCGAAGAGTCGAACGCCTTCTACCGCCGCAACCTCGCGGCAGGCCAGAAGGGCCTTTCGGTGGCCTTCGACCTGGCCACGCACCGCGGCTACGACGCCGATCACCCGCGCGTGGTGGGCGACGTGGGCAAGGCGGGCGTGTCGATCTGCTCGGTGGAGGACATGAAGGTGCTGTTCAACGGCATTCCCCTCGACCGCATGTCGGTGTCGATGACCATGAACGGCGCGGTGCTGCCGATCCTGGCCTTCTACATCGTGACGGGTCTGGAGCAGGGCTGCACGCTCGAACAGCTGACCGGTACGATCCAGAACGACATCCTCAAGGAGTTCATGGTGCGCAACACCTATATTTATCCGCCCGAGTTCTCGATGCGCATCATCGCCGACATCTTCGAGTACACCTCGAAGAACATGCCCAAGTTCAACTCGATCTCCATTTCGGGGTATCACATGCAGGAGGCGGGTGCCACGGCCGACATCGAGCTGGCCTACACGCTGGCCGACGGTCTGGAGTACCTACGGGCGGGTATCAACGCCGGCATGTCGGTCGATGCGTTCGCGCCGCGTCTGTCGTTCTTCTGGGCCATCGGCATGAATCACTTCATGGAGATCGCCAAGATGCGCGCCGCGCGTATGCTATGGGCGAAGATCGTGAAGCAGTTCGAGCCGAAGAACCCCAAGTCGCTGGCACTGCGTACCCACTCGCAGACCTCGGGCTGGTCGCTGACGGAGCAGGATCCGTTCAACAACGTGGCCCGCACGGCCATCGAGGCGATGGGCGCCGCGCTGGGACACACCCAGTCGCTGCACACCAACGCACTGGACGAGGCGATCGCCCTGCCGACCGACTTCTCGGCGCGCATTGCGCGTAACACGCAGATTTACATCCAGGAGGAGACCAACATCTGCCGCGAGGTAGACCCATGGGCCGGTTCCTACTACGTGGAGACGCTCACCAACGAGATCGCCCACAAGGCGTGGGAGCGCATCGAGGAGGTCGAGAAGCTGGGCGGTATGGCCAAAGCGATCGAGACCGGCATTCCGAAGATGCGTATCGAGGAGGCTTCGGCCCGCAAGCAGGCGCGCATCGACTCGGGCAACGAGAAGATCATCGGCCTGAACGAGTACCGCCTGGAGAAGGAGGCTCCGATCGACATCCTCGCCGTGGACAACACCGCCGTGCGCGAAAGCCAGATCAAGCGCCTGCGGGAGCTGCGCGCATCGCGCGACGAGGCTGCCGTGAAAAAGGCGCTCGACGCCATCACCGAGTGCGTGAAAACCAAGCAGGGCAACCTGCTGGAGCTGGCTGTGGAAGCCGCGAAAGCGCGCGCCTCGCTGGGTGAAATCTCCGACGCCTGCGAAGTAGTCGTAGGCCGCTACAAAGCAGTTATCCGTTCCATCTCAGGTGTATACAGCTCAGAAGTGAAAAACGACAAATCTTTCGAACACGCCAAAGAACTGGCCGCCGAATTCGCCCGCAAGGAGGGCCGCCAGCCGCGCGTGATGATCGCCAAACTCGGTCAGGACGGCCACGACCGGGGTGCCAAAGTGGTTGCCACGGGTTATGCCGACATCGGCTTCGACGTGGACATGGGTCCGCTGTTCCAGACCCCGGCCGAAGCCGCCAGGCAGGCTGTGGAGAACGACGTGCACGTGGTAGGCGTATCGTCGCTGGCCGCAGGTCACCTGACCCTCGTGCCGCAGATCATCGCCGAGCTGAAGAAGCTGGGCCGCGAGGACATCATCGTCATCGTCGGCGGCGTGATCCCGGCACAGGATTACGACCAGTTGTATAAGGACGGCGCCGCCGCTATCTTCGGCCCCGGCACCCCGATTGCCACGGCAGCGATCAAGATGCTCGAAATCCTGCTCGACAAGTAGCCGGAGGACGACAATATGCGAAAACGCCCGGGCCTCCTTTCGGAGACCCGGGCGTTTTGTCTCTCCGCAGAGGGAGGGACGGATCAGAACAACTGCAGTTTCACGCCCAGCGAAAGGCTGAAAATATCGGTCAGGCCGAGCGTGCGGTTGCTCAGCTTCGTAACCAGGTAGTAGTCGCAGGTAGAGAATTCGTAGTAGGCCGTCAGGCAGCGCATCCTGCGTTTCTCCCGGAAGTACCAGGTAAAACGCTGCCCGCAGGAAACGTACGTCCGCAGTTTGGTCGGCATGGGATAGTAGGTACGCGAGGGATAGCGCTCCGGAACACGCGTCCAGAACTCCTGGCCCGTAATGACGCTCATATACACCGCACAGGTAAGCGGTTCGACGGCAAAGCGGCTGCCGCATGCGATGCTCCACGGAATATAATTCTGCTTCACGGTGAAGGTCACATGGGCCGAACGGGAATCGAAGCGGGGCACGTAACCCAGCAGAAAATCGGTTTCCCAACGGCATTTGCGCCCGTAGTCCCAGCCGAAACCACCCGACAGCAAACCGATGCCTCCGGCGAACTGCAACTTCACATGGGTGGGCGTCAGCCGCTCCCACCCTTCGTATCCGCGATGTACGCGGCGGTCGAGCCGCTTTTCCGTAGCGACAGAAAGCGTGTCCTGCAAACTCCCGGCGGCATGGGCGCAGGCCGGCAGCAGCGCGGCACAAAGAACCGCCGCAACGCTAAAAATCCACCGTCTCGCACACATAGCCCTCTGCGTTTACCGTAAAGACCAGATACTGCCGGTCGGCGATATTCGTACATCCGTAATAGAGCAGACCATCCCCGAAAGGTTCTTTCACCTGCATCCGGTGCTGGTGGCCGAAAAGGCAGAACTGCGGGGCGGGAAACCGCAACAACTGCTCCTCGAAAAGCGGAGCGACATTGTTGTTGAACACCACATCGTAGGGAGGCACATGCATCACGAAGACCGTCCTCTCCACGCGGCCGCGACAATCCGCGCTTTCCCGGGTCAGGAACCCGAAATCGGGCACGTCCGCAACATAATCGTACTCGCCGGCATTGGTGTTCAGGCAGACGAAGCGCACGTTGCCGGCCGTAAAAGCATAGTCGTACGGCCCGAAGATTTTCCGGTAAGCCTGCTCGCCCGAACCCAGGCAATCGTGATTTCCGAGCACACAGACACACGGTATTTTCAGTCCCGACAAAATATCCCGCTGCCACAGAAACTCCTTCGTGGCTCCGAAATCGGAGAAATCGCCGCAATGGATGACAAAATCGAGGTCGCCCCGTGCATTCAGCGCCCGCACGGCATCCTCCGTCTCGTCGTACCATCGCTGCGTATCGCTAATCACGGCAAACCGGAAGGAGGTATGCCCTTCCAACGCCGCTTCGATACGGGCGGAATTCTTCGCATTGAGATCGCACTCTCCCGTAATCCGCACGTCGTAAGGGTGATAATCGAACACACGGTCACAGCCGCTCGCCAGAACCAGGCAGCAAGTCAGCATATGGGGGATGATTCGTTGCATCGTACTTTTTTTGTGTCAAAAATAGTCATACTCGCTGCAGAGCGCAAGATGAAAATGGAGGTTATACTATTCGTTTTAGCCCATAAATCAAACTATATTATTCTTTTTGAATTGGAAATTATTCATTTTAACCTATTTTATCACCACAACAATTCGACCGCAAGCGTACCGCGCCCCGACACGAGATTGGCTCGTCACCCTATGCGGTCGGCGCGTATCTTTCGGCAAAAGCGCTTCCGGAACCTATCTGATAAGAAGCACACTGCCGTTTCGGAACACGAACGATTGCCGAACGGCACAAAAAACGGGCCGCACGGCTTAAAAACCGTGCGGCCCGTTTCACAGGAAATGCAGTCTAAAGGCAGGCTTCGAGAATCTGCCGCGCCACGGCGCCGGTGACATTCTCCGCTTCGCCGTAGGCTACGCCCGCAACATGGAAGCGCCGTTCGATTTCGGCGATCGTTTCTTCACCGATCCCCTCCTCCGACAACCGGGTCGAAAGCCCTAGCGACCGGAAAAAGGCTTCGGTCGCGGCCAGCGTACGGTCGAGACGCTCCTCCTCGGTACCGTCCGCAATGTTCCAGATCCGAAGGCCGTATTGCAGCAATTTACCGCGCTTCTGCTCCCGGAGCACACGCAGCGTACCGTTGATGACGATGGCCAGCGTGGCTCCGTGCGTGAGGCCGTGCAGCGCGGTCAGTTCGTGTCCGATCATGTGCGTCGCCCAGTCCTGCGTCACACCCATCGCAATCATATCGTTCAGGGCCATCGTCGCCGAAAGCATGAAGTCGGCCATGACGGAATAATCGTGCTGGTTCTCGCGGATCAGCGGCGCGACCTCCACCACGGTATGCAGGATTCCTTCGGCCCAACGATCCATCAGGCGCGACTGTCCGGGCGTCGTGAGGTACTGTTCCAGCACATGCACGAAGGTATCGGCCAGACCGCAGGCGATCTGACGCGGCGGCAACGAGTAGGTCACCTCGGGATCGAGCACCGAGAAGAGCGGATAGCTGCCGTGGAAAGGATATTTCTCCTTCGTTTCCTGCCGGGAAATCACGGCACCGTTATTCATCTCCGACCCGGTGGCGGGCAGGGTAAGAACCGTGCCGAACGGTAACATTTCGGTCGCACGCCCCTTCAGCACGATGTCCCAGGGATCACCCCCGTAGCAAAGTCCGGCGGCTATGAGTTTCGTTCCGTCGATCACCGAACCGCCGCCGACAGCCAGCAGAAAATCCACCTTCTTTTCACGTCCCAGAGCAATCGCTTCGCGCAGGGTTTCGACCGATGGATTGGGTTCGATGCCCCAGAATTCCACGACGTCCCGCCCTTCGAGCGCCTTCACGACCTGGTCGTAGACGCCGTTTTTACGGACGCTGCCGCCTCCGAACGTCAGCATGATGCGTTTGTCGGAGGGGATGAGTTTCGAAAGTTTGGCGATCGTCCCTTTGCCGAATACCAGTTTGGTAGGATTTTGATAGATGAAATTATTCATTGGAAAGTTTGTTGGAGTTACTGAACCGTTCTGCGAAAGTAGCGTAAATTCCGGGAATTACAAATACCCGGCCGGAAAAAGCGGAGCGTCTCGCACTTTATCGGGAACGGGACGGACAGGACGTACTTTTGTACTACCTGTCCGTCCCGTTCGGGGGATGTGCGGAACTATCCGCTTAAAATCGAAAATTAAAAGTATTTGCCGCGCAAATCCTGCACCTTCGCCATCTGCTGCACGGCCGGCATCACCATCTGCTGCGCCATACCCTCGGCCATCGCCTGCGCGCGCACTTTCTCACCTTCGGCGGTCTGCTTATCGGCCGTAGTGATGTCGTCCACCTGGAAGATGTAGACGCCCGAGAGACCCTGAACCGGAGCGGAAACCGCACCGGTCTCTTCGGTCGAAGCGATAGCCCCCACCACGCGGGGTTCTACGCCCATACCGGCGATAAAGTACGAGGCGAAATTGACCCCGTTGAAGTCAGCGACTTCCGATCCGAGGCTTGCGGCCTGATCGTCGAGCGTCGTGCCGGTAATCTCTTTCACGATATAGTCGTATTTTTTGTCACGCAGCACGGCGGAGCGCACCTGTGCGGACACTTTGTCGAAGGGTGCGTACTGTTCGTCATCGATGCCCGTCAGCACGGCGATTACATAGTCCTTGCCCACCTTGAAAATCTCGGACATATCGCCCTTCTCCGCACCGTATGCCCAGCGAACGACTTCACGCGAATCCTCCAGGCCGCGAATATCACGCTCGCCCTGCGAAAGCACGGCGATGCGGGGAGTCAGCGCAGCACCCGAAGCAGCCTCGTTGAACTGCCCGGCCGAACCTTTGGCTGCAACCGTAAAGACCCCGGCCTGGTTATGCACGTCACGGCGTGTTTCGGCCGAAGCCTCCACGGGGTAGGTGATCGTAGCCACCTGCACGTGTTTCGACGGCTTGTCGGCACGGTAAACTTTCATCAACTGGATCGCATCGCCGGAAGCAATCTTCACGATGTCACCGGCTTTCGCACCGGCCAGTTGGGCAGCGAACTCGCCCGTGAAGGCCGAGAAAGGCAGCACGCCCACCTCGCCGCCGTTGGCAGCCGTCGCCTCGTAAACCGAATACTGCGAAGCGATCTCACCGAAATCCGCACCGCCCTTCAACACCGTCAGGAGGCTGTCGGCAAGGGCATCGGCCGTATAAGGAAGCACGATATGCTTTACGCCCATCGAGTCGGGCACCATCTTCGCATCGAGCACGCGGGCCATCCGCCACTCGTTATTTTTCAGCACGGGACCGTACATCTTACCATCCATGAGCGCTGCGGCCTCCTCACCGTCCAGCTGGGCGGCCGTCACGTAACGGTCGTCGATCTTACCGTTCCGGTTGGCGCGGACAAAAGCCTTCACGTCCCCGGCGGCACCGAATCCGGCACCGACCTCACGAACGTTTTCTTCGAGCGCCTGCATGTCGGCGTCGGTGGGGTTCACTTCGAATACCACATACGAAATGCTGCGCGACGGAGTCTGCGCGAACATATCCCGATGGCTCTTGTAATACGACTTGAGGTCGGACGTGCTCACCTGGACGAGCGAATCGGGAACCGCCGAATATTTCTTGCCGGCCCATTTACCCGAATAGGTATTGTTCGCAGCTTGGACGCCGTGGTTCACCTCCAGCGAGTTGACATAAGCGCCGCCCTTCACCAGACCGGCGTATTTCTGCATTTCACGCTCCAGACGCGCCTGCTCGTTCAGAGCCTTCCAGGCCTGCTGGGCCTGCGGATTGGTTTCGGCCTGCGCCAGGAACTGACTTACGGCAGCCACGTTGTACTGCCCGGTGCGGGGATCGGCGAAAGCGTTGAAGAAAGCCTGCGAGGGTTGTTCGCCGCTAATCAGGGCCAGACGCTCCGGCTCGGTCACCACGATGCCCATTTGCTCGAAACCGGGCGTAAAGACATACTTGGCGATAAGCGACTGCCACGTAGCGTTGTAGATCATGTCTGCCTGCTGCGGATCGTTCTCGGAAGCACCGCTCTGCGCCTTCATCTGCTCGTACTGGTCGTAGTATTCCGAATAACGGACTTTCTCGCCGTCGATCTCGCCCACCTTGGGGTCGTTGCCCGTGAAGCCCATTTCCGTTTTCAGCGAAAGGATGAATGCCAACAGGGCAAATGCAATGATAATCGACAAAATGATACCGAATCTGGTTCGTAAAGTGTTTAGACTTGCCATATAATTTGTAAATTATTTATTTGTTTCCGATTTAGCAGTCAAAGGTAGTAAATTTATTCGGATTAAGGCCACTTGCGGGCAAAAAAACAGCGCCTGTTTGCGGGAAACGGCGCCGAAAAGTGACCGGAGACAGGATTCAGAGTTTTTTGACCCGGGCCAGTTCGATCCGCGAACGGGTCGTGCGCAGGATCCGGAGCTGCAGACCGCCGATGAAAAGCGTCTCTCCCGATGCCGGAATCCCTTCGTAGTGATAAATGATGAAACCGGCAAGCGTATCGTATTCCTTGTTCTCCTCGATACCCAGCCCGTATTTTTCATTCAGGTACCGCACCTCCAGCCGGCAGGAGAGCACATATTCACTTTCGGACACCTGCTTTTCCACCAAATCGGGAATGTCGTGTTCGTCCTCGATTTCGCCGAAAATCTGTTCGAGCACATCCTCCAGCGAGATGACACCCGCCGTACCGCCGAATTCGTCGATCACCACCGCGATGTTGCTCTTATGCTTGATGAAATTCTGCAACACCTGCTGCAAAGGCATGGTCTCGGGCACGAAGTTGACCTTCATCAGCACGTCCGACAAATTTGCAGGGCGGTGGAAAAGGCTCTTCGAGTTGACATAACCCACGATGTTGTCGATACTTTTTTCCCAGACGAAAATCCGGGAATACATCGTCTCCACGAAACGGTCGGTCAACTGTGCGATCGTCGTATTTTCCAGGTCTACGGCCTCCACGTCCACACGCGGCACCATACAGTCGCGCACGCGCAGGTCGGCAAAGTCGAGGGCATTCTGGAACAGTTTCAGTTCGTTGTCGGCATCGTGTGTCGTCTCGGTATTGTTCGCGTCGAGCAGCGCCGCCAGGTCGCTGCGTCCGAACGACGGATTCGTGTTCCGCTCCTGGACACGCCGGCCCAGCAGTCGCAGGATACCGTGCGAGAGCAGCGTCGTCAGCTTCGCGATCGGGTAAAGCAGCACATAGAAAAAATAGATCACCGGCGATAGAACCCGGTAGTAGAAATTGGGATTGTTGCGGAAAACCGATTTGGGCAGGAACTCCGCGACGAAGATGATGATCACGGTCGAAATCACCGTTTCCAGCACCACACCGCCGCCCGTGCCGACATGCGTCCACCCGAACGAACCCGCGATGTGGCGCAGCAGCAACGACATATAGAGCGAATAGATGACCAGCGCAATGTTGTTGCCGACCAGAATCGTCGTAATATATTGTCCCGGATGCCGGGCAAAGACATCGGCAATGGAGTCGAACATCCGGCTTTGTTTGCGGTCGATCTCCAGCTTCAGGCGGTTTTTGCTCGTGAAGGCGATCTCCATGCCGGAGAAAAAGCCCGAAAGCAACAGCATCGCCACGATCAGCAGCACGGTCGTCGTCATAACTTTTTCGGATCAGGGATTTCGTCAGGGCGACCGGCGGCCTGCCGTGGGGCAGCTGGCTCCGTTTGCTCGATTTGCCGGGGTTGAACGGCAGGTCGCTCCCCGCTCTTGGGGTCCATGTTCCGCCCGGGGACACCGGCGGGACGGCGAGGCGAAGTTCCGCCATGCCGATCTGCGGCAGGCCGCCTTGCCGGAGTGCCGGCGCCGGAATCCGGGACAGCTCCCTCATTTTGCGGTTTCTGCGACGTAGCAGCCCCCTCCGGCACCGGTTTGCGTTCCGCCGCAGGATTCGACCCGGCGACCGAATCGGCCCGGTCAGAGGGGCTTATCTCCACCTCCATGCGTCCGGACATGCGGCGGAAGCGCCAGTCCTTGAACTCCTCGTCCGACTCGAAACCTTCGCCGACAAAGACGTCGCGGCCGCCGCTCTGCACGATTTTCGAATCGACGTTGGAATAGATTTTTTTCGTTTTCTGGTTCCAGAACAACTGCTGGGTATAGAGGGTTTTCCCGTCCGACTTTTCGACCACCACGTTTCCTTTCGCCTCCCACAACTGGCGGGTTTCGTAGTAGATGGCATAGTTGGCCGTCAGGATGGCATCCACCGTCGAGAGCGAATCGTCCTTGTAGGTGGTGATTTTCACCCCTCTGCGAAACTCCCGGTAAGGTTCTTTGGCCATCGAATAGCCCTCCAGCAGAGGCGTGACGAAGTGATAGGAACGCCGTCCGTTCTGCGACATCAGCACCGTGAGGTTTTCGCTGTATTCGGTCATCACCGACTCGTCGGATGCGGACGAATCCCCCGCCTCATGCTGCCCGCAGGAGAATAGCAAGATAGCACTTCCCACGAAGGGAAGTGCTACCCGAATATATCTTGCGAGCAGGTGTTTCATCTGCCGACAGTTTTCACCGGTCGATTATCGAGGACGCACGGTGGTCACCACACCGGCTGCCGTACCGCAGGTCACGGTATAGCGCTGCCCCTCCTTCAACTCGTTGAAGAAGCACTCCTCCGAAGTCGGGAAGTGGCCCCGGTATGCGTTCAGGGCGCTTTTTGCGGTGGTGAGGTACTCCGGCTCGTTCTCCAGCAGCGTCACGGCCTGCGCCATCGTATCGTAGGCGGCCCAGAAGGTAGCCTGGCCGGCGAAACCGCCGCAGGCGGCGGCAGAAGCCGCATAGCACTGGGCGATCACGAAGTAAGCCACACCGTTCTCGGGATTCAGTTCGCGCACCTGACGGGCGGCGGAGACGGCGCCCGAATAGTTGTTCGCCACCAGGTCGATCAGGCTGATACGCACCAGCAGTTTCTCGCGTTCGGCATTGTCGGTCTCGGAAGCGAGCGCTTCGTTCAGGTATTTGATTGCCTTATCGTACTCGCCGCGAGCCTGAAATCCCTGGGCGAGGAACAGGGCCGTTTCGGACGAAGGTTTGATCTCGTAATATTTCTCTGCAATCGTGAAGAAATAGTCCCCGTCGCATTTGGCACGCGACATCAGGGCCACGGCCTGCGACAGCAGGGCCTCGTCGTCGGGGGCCGCTTCGAGTTTGCCCCGGAACAATTTTTCGAGGTTCTCGCAGCTGGCAGCGCCGCTCAGGCCGAAAGCAGCATCGAACTGGCCTTTCAACTCCGAAGCATCGGGGTTGCTGTCGAACACGGGCGTCAGGCGATCGTACTCGGCGATGATTTCGTCGGGCATCACCTCGTCGGTATTCTTATAATCGTCGCACAGGTTGCTGAAATAAAGCACCACGGTCTCGGGGTTCACATCGTCTCCGGCAGCAGTGATCGCCTCCTGGAAAGCCTTGCGGATACCCGCACGGTCGCCCGGGTTGTAGATCACGTATTCGCGCGCCTTGCGGTCGAGGATATAGGGAGTACCCTGTTTGGGGTGGTCGCCGAAATACTTCGCACGCAGGTCGTACATCAGCATCAGCGAGTCGATGTACATTTTCTTCTCATCGAGACTCTTGGCCCGGTTAATCTTGTTCTTGTAAATCGTTGTGCCCCGGATAAACGTATTCTGCGACGCTTCGGGAGCCTGCTCGATCAGAATCTTCAGGTATTTGGCCGCTTCGTCCCAGTTGCGGTTATCGACCGACTCCTTCAGGAAGTTGCTGTTCAGGATATTCTCCTGACGCTGCTCGGCGTTTTCACCCCACTTCGCGTATTTGGGGTCATTGAAATCCTGCGCTACCGCCGCTACGCCGAAGAGTGCAAATGCAGCGGCGAACAAAATTTTAACGTGTTTCATTTCAGTCTGTTAATTTTTGAGTTTTATTGTTTATTCGTGTTGTCGTCAATCGTATTTGGGACGCAGGAACCAGTATTCGCTGTTCTCGGCGCCCGCAAAGAGGGTGAAGCCGACGGCAAACTTGAAATACTGCTGTTTGACCAGCCCCAGATGGGGAGCGAGATTGCTGCCCCGCTGCCCGTATTCCACCCCGATATCGATGGCCGACACCGCCAGGAACTTCACGGGGATCCCCATGCCGAGCGTCACGGCGTACTGCGAAATGCGGTGGCCGCCGTAGGTTTGGTTGTAATCCCCGTAACGAAAGCCCGCGCGGTAAGACCAGCGCTTGAAGAAATGGCGGACATCGTAGCGGTTCGGCGTGTATTCCACACCGAATTTCACGGTACTCGTGTTCGTGTAAGCAACTTTGAGGCCACTTCCGGTCACTTCCGTCCGGTCGTTGGTTCCGCCCCAGTTCTGGAACACGTAATCCAGCCCCAGCGACCACTTGGAGGTCTGGTAATAAGCCCCCAGGGACAACTGACGGGGAAGCACCAGCGAAAGATGCGTCGTGTCGCCCTTGATCGCCGAGCTGAACAGGTCGCCGACATAGAGCTGCTTGGAGCGTTTGGGTTTCAGGTCGCCGCCGAAATCGTAGGTGGCACCCAGCGTCAGCGCCCGTTTCTGGTTGAGAATCGGACTGTACTGGACACCCACCTGGCCCTTGAAGCTCGAAATGCTGTAATTGTCGATGCCCACGGTCGGAACAAACGTGCCGTCGCCCGTGATGCTGATCGGCGTCATGGCGAAGTTACGGTCGATGTCACCCCAGTAGTATTGTGCGGCCAGACCGATCGAGAAATTCTTGAAAACCTCCCAGCCCAGCCCGAATTTCACCTCCGTCACATCGCCGTCGCCCTGGTAGGCATAGTTGATCCGGCCCACGTTGCCCGGAATATCGTTACCGCCTTCACTGTCCGGATCATACGGTTCGTCGAACTTGATGCGGTAGCCCACCGAACTGTACGGGGTGAGGCTGAATCCCAGGCCCAATTTTTTGGTAATAGGCATCTGGAAGGCAATGTCGTGGAAATTGAAGGTGTTGTAAGCCGTCCGTTTGGTCTGGCCGTCGATTTTCTGCGAATTGTAGTAGTTCTGTCCTTCGAGGCCGAAATCGAAGAGGAAACTCTTCTGGATGGCCGTGCTGTACGATGCGGGATTGAGCAGGTTGATCACCCCCGAGTTACGCATGCCAACACCCGCGCCGCCCATCGACCGCGTGGGAAGGGTTCCCTGCGTCGAAAGCTCGCCGATACCGTACATCGTGTAGGGAGAGAATGCATTGATGCTGCTCGTCTGGGCCGAAACGACGGCGGGAATCGCTGCCGTTGCCGCGACAAGGAGCTTAATTAAGGTTTTCTTCACTTGCATTGTACTCTAAAATTCTGTTCAATCCGCAAAAGACCAAATTACAATTTGCAAATATCGTATTTTTAATCCGTTTCGCAAAGTATTTTGCGTCCCCGCCGGTAAAAATTATGCATAAATCGTCGATCTGCGCCTGCATCCGGCGGATATACCCTTCGATTTCGAAGGCGATGCCGTTCATGACGCCCTGCTCGATGGCCGAGCGCGTCGTGGTCGCCGTCAGCAGCGCCTCCTCGACCGGTGTGCACAGGGGCAGCGTCGCGGTGTAATCGTGCAGCGAACGGAAACGCGTTTTCACCCCGGGCGAGATGCATCCTCCGCGAAACACATTGTCCGCCGTCACCAGATCGATCGTGATCGCCGTACCGAAGTCGACGATCAGCACATTGCGTCCGGGGTAGAGCACTCCCGCCCCAACGGCCGCCGCCAGCCGGTCGCGGCCGAGCGTCGCGGGCGTCGCGTAGGCGTTCCCCACAGGCACGCGCACCTGTGAGGTAAACTCCAGAAGCCGCTTCACGCGGGGACGCACCAGTTCCGCCACGTCGTCCGCCTCGCCCCGTGTGGAGGAGACAATGGCCTGATCCACCCCGGGCCAGGCGGCGAGCAGTTCGTCGAGCATCGCCGGATGCAGGCGTTCCACATAATGCTGCGCCACGATCCCGCCGTCGTGGAACACGGCGAGTTTGACAAGCGTATTCCCTATGTCGATAATCAGGTTCATTCTCTTCAAATGGAAAGTTGAAAAAGTGGAAAATTGAAAAGTGAAAATTGAAAATTTTGCGCCCCTCTAACTTGGGTTTTCCTTTTACGTTCGGTAAGATTTGAACAAATACAGTTTTAACGCCTTACGCGAAAACGTCCGACAGGTTTCGGTGCGCGTTTACTTTCCATTTTCCGCCGTCACTTTTCACTTTTAATCCTCCTTCGGAGGCTTTTCTCCTTGCGGCTCGGCATAGTTCGCACTTCATGCGCCCTCTGCCCTCGCCCGCTGCGTCGGTTCCACTTTCCACTTATAACGCTCTGAGCGTCTTGTAGGCCTCTTCCACGTCTTTGACATTTCTAACGGTCATCGCCAGCCGATTATTGTGCTGCCGGAGCACAAACCGGTCGGGATGCTGCGTCACCTTACGCAAAAGTTCCATAAACACCTCGCTCTTATAATAAGGCGAATTCTCCTCGCCCACGAACTGCACGATCATCAGGCCGTTTTTGACCTTCACGCGTTCCATACCCAGCCGGATCGCCTCCCAGCGCAGGCGCACGACGTTCAGCAGCTCCTTCGCCGCACGCGGCAGCGCACCGAAACGGTCGATCAGACGCGCCTGGAACGCCTGCAGCGCCTGCTCGTCCTTCGTGGAGTCGAGTTCGCGGTAGAGTTTGAGTTTCTCGGCCTGCTGGCCCACGTACGAGTCGGGCAGTTCGGCCTCGACATCGATCTCGATCTGCGCGTCGTCGACGAAACGCAACTGTTCCACAACCTCCTGCTCGGGGACACCCAGTCCGGCGACATTCAGCCCCTCGGCACGCAGTTCGGCGATCGCCTCGTTCATGATCTTCTGGTAGGTCTCGAAACCGATGTCGGCGATAAAGCCGCTCTGCTCGGCTCCCAGCAGGTTTCCCGCACCGCGAATGTCGAGATCCTGCATGGCGATGTTGAACCCCGAACCCAGGTCGGAGAACTCCTCGATGGCCCTCAGTCGGCGCCGGGCATCGGTCGAAAGCAGTTCGTCGGGCGGCGAGAGCAGGTAGCAGTAGGCTTTGCGGTCGCTGCGGCCCACCCGTCCGCGCAACTGGTGCAGGTCGCTCAGGCCGAAATTCTGGGCATCGTTGACGATGATCGTATTGGCGTTGGGGATGTCGATGCCGTTCTCGACGATCGTCGTAGCGATCAGCACGTCGTACTCCCCGTAGATGAAGTCCATGATCAGCCGTTCTAACTGCTCGGCGGGCATCCTGCCGTGCCCCACCCCTACGCGGGCCTTCGGGCAGAGGCGCGTGACGAGTCCCTGCAGCGTAGGGAGGTCGTCCACGCGGTTGTGGACGAAGTAGACCTGGCCTCCGCGCGCAAGTTCCGCCTCGATGGCATCGCGGATGATCTCCTCCGAAAAGGTATAGGATTCGGTGACGATCGGCTGCCGGTTGGGCGGCGGCGTGGAGATCACCGACAGGTCGCGGGAACCCATCAGCGAGAATTGCAACGTGCGCGGAATGGGGGTTGCCGTGAGCGTCAGCGTATCGACCGAAACGCTCATCTGGGTGAGTTTCTCCTTTGCCGCAACGCCGAACTTCTGCTCCTCATCGATGATGAGCAGCCCCAGATCACGGAATTGGATACTCTTGCCCAGCATCTTGTGCGTACCGATCAGGATGTCGATCCTGCCCGAGGCGAGGTCTTCGCGGATCTGCGCCACCTCCTTCGCGCTCTTCGTGCGGTTGAGGTACTCCACACGCACCGGGAAATCGCGCAGGCGCTCGGTGAAGGAGCGGTAGTGCTGCAAAGCGAGAATGGTCGTCGGCACCAGCACCGCCACCTGCTTGCCGTCGGTCGCGGCCTTGAACGCCGCACGGATGGCCACCTCGGTCTTGCCGAAGCCCACGTCGCCGCACACCAGGCGGTCCATCGGCTGGTCGGACTCCATGTCCTTCTTCACGGCGGCGGTCGCCGACTGCTGGTCGGGTGTGTCCTCCCACCGGAACGAAGCCTCCAGTTCATGCTGCAGATAGCTGTCGGGCGTGAAGGCGAATCCCTTCGAAGCCTTGCGCCGGGCGTAGAGGGCGATCAGCTCGCGCGAGATGTCCTTGACGGCCTTCTTGGTGGCGTTCTTGAGTTTCTGCCAGGCCCCGTTGCCCAGCTTGTAGACTTTGGGCGGCTCGCCGTCGCCCGACTTGTAGCGCGAAATGCGGTGCAGCGAATGCACGTTGACGAACAGCACGTCGCCGTCCCGGTACACCAGTTTGATCGCCTCGTGCGTCTTGCCGTTTTCGCTGATTTTCACCAGTCCGTCGAAGCGTCCCACGCCGTGGTCGATGTGCACCACGTAATCGCCCGGTTTGAGCCGGTTCAGCTCCGCGACGGTCATCTGCTCGTCGCGCTTGATCTCGCCGTTGATCCGGTAACGCTGGTAACGGTCGAAGATCTGATGGTCGGTGTAGAGACACAGTTTCAGGTCGTTGTCCACGAACCCTTCGTGCAGGGTGAGGGAAAGCGGCCGCACGACGGCCTGTCCGCGACCGATCTGGTGGAAGATGTTTTCCAGGCGCTCCATCTGCGCCTTGTTCTCCGAAAGGATAAAGGTTCGGTAGCCGCGCAGCGTATTGCGGATCAGGTCGTCGGCCAGCATCTCGAAATTCTTGTTGAACCGGGGCTGCGGCGCCGTGCGGAACTCCACGACCGCCCCGGCCGGGCGCTCCCTGAGATTGTCCCGCAACGAGATGAGCCGCGCCCCTTCCAGGTCGGCGAGCAGCACGTTGCGGCTGGCGACATACTCGTCGATCCGCTCCGGCTCCTCCAGGTCGCCGAGCAGTTTGCGCCGCACGTCGTTCACGCGGCGCAGGGCATAGTCCGCGTCGTAAAACCACCACGCGGTTCGTTCCCCGGCGAAACGGACGAACGAGACCTTCGCGGCAGCGTCCGTGCGGGTATTCAGGTTCGGGATGATCTCGATACGGTCGAGTTTGTCCGACGAGAGCTGGCTCGAAATGTGGAAGCGGCGGATCGAATCCACATCGTCGCCGAAGAAGTCGATCCGGTAGGGTTTGCTCTCCGAATAGGAAAAGACATCGACGATGCCGCCGCGCACGGAGTACTGACCCGGTTCGTAGACGAAATCGACGCGCTCAAAACCCGCGTCGACGAGGCTCTGCTCCAGCACTGCGATCGAAATCGTGTCGCCCACGCCGACCGCGAGCGTCTCGCGCTGCAGTTGTTCGGCGTCGGCCACCCGCTCGGCCAGCGCCTCCGGATAGGTGCAGACCACAACGTACCCCTCCCCTGCCGTGCGCACGGCATTCAGCGCCGCCGTACGCTGCACCATGCCCTGCGCATCCACGGCGCCATAGGCCGCAGAACGTTTGTAGGAGGTAGGGAAAAAGTAGATCCGGCTTTCGTCCAGCAGGCCGTAGAAGTCGTTGAGCAGGTAGGCGGCCGCATCGCGGTCCTCGGCGACAAAAACGTGCACGCCTCCGACGCGGCTCACGGCGGCCGCCGCATAGAACGAAAGCGCCCCGC
Source organism: Alistipes sp. (assembly GCA_048465795.1). GTDB lineage: Bacteria > Bacteroidota > Bacteroidia > Bacteroidales > Rikenellaceae > Alistipes. The sequence continues at coordinate 157 of DBFWKV010000009.1, read as the reverse complement.
CGACCAGCTCTTTCAGGTGGACGGTGGCGCTCTGATTTTCGTATTCGCGGCACAGTTGCCCGAGGGGTTGCGAACCTGCGGCGAATTGTGCCATCTGCTCCCGGACAGTCATTGCAGCGAATGAAAAATTAAAATGAAAAATTAAAAATTATCTTCT
>DBFWKV010000008.1:0-1552 GCA_048465795.1 Alistipes sp. | reverse complement strand
GAGACCTGCCAGGCGAGGCCGTTTGCCTCAAGGCTGTCGGTTTCCGGTTCCCCGTAGGGATTGTAGGCGAAGGTTCGCGTTCCGGAGGCATCCGTGATTTGCGTCAATTGACCGAGGTGGTTGTAGGCGAAGCTCTGGCCGGGCGTGGCGTCCGAGTAGCTGATTCCCGCCGGCAGCCCGCGGGCCTGTTCGTAAGTGCAGGTCTTCACGATGCCGCGGGCGTTCGTTTCCGTGGCGAGCCTGTTGAAGGCGTCCCAGGTTTTGTCCACGTGCGTTCCGTCGGCATACGTTTTGCGCGTTTCCAGCCCCGTGGCGTCGTCATAGCTCCAGGTGGTGACGTCTCCATCCGCGCGGCCAGTGGGGTCTTCCGCGACGTCTCCTTCCTGCGCCGCGCGGAAGGTGGTCAGGCTCACCAGGCGGTCGGCTTCGTCATAGCCCAGGAGCAGGGGCTGCGTCCCCGTCCCCCATTCGGCCGTTTTCCGGCCTCTGGCGTCGTATCCGGCGCACACCGTATTTCCCAGCGCGTCCGTCACCACGGCGGCCAGGTCAAAGCGGGCGTCGTACTGCGTGACGGTCTCATTTCCGGCGGCGTCCGTCACGCTGACGGCCCGTCCGGCCAGGTCGGTCCGGATCGTCGTTGTGTTGCCGCGGCCGTCCGTGCGGGTCAGGGTCACGCCCGTGGCCGTATAGGCGCGGGCGGCCGTTTCCGTGATGCCCGCGTGGTTCTGCTGCGAGAGCATCAGGCCGTCCGCCGCCACCGTTTGAGCCGTGACGCTGGAAGAGGGGATAACGCTCTTTTGGATTCTTTTCGTATTTTCAGCATACTCCGTCCATTCCGCCGAAGTCAAGCCGCGTTCGTCGATATTTATGGTTTTTGTTTCCAGAACTCCGGAGAGTTCGGACAGGAGCTGCTTCCGTACGGAGACAAGCGGCTGCCCCTCAGCATTGTAGCGGGTTTGCGCCGTCACCATATAGATGCCGTCCTCCGCGTTTTCCACGCTGAAGGCATATTCCCGGATGGGGCTGTTGTCCGGTGCGGGCTGCTCCGCCAGGGCGAGCGTTTCCCTGGTCATGTTGCCGAAGGCGTCGTATTCGTAGAGCGTGGGCGCCATGGCGGCGGCCCCCTCCTGCGTTCCCGCATCCCTCCATGTGCGGATGAGGCGCCCCTGTTCATCGTATTCGGAACGGTCATACAGGAACCCGGCAGTCGCGGGCGTCACTTGCACGACGCTTTGTCCGAAGCCGTTGACCAGGGTCCGGGAGAGGAGGGTCGTCTGGTCGGCCAGGGTAACGGTTTCCCTCAGGCAGTTATCGCCGATGTCATAGACATGGTAGCGTTCGCGCTGTCCCGTGCCGTATTCATGGAGTACGGAGCCGTCGGGGTGACGTTCGGTGACGAGGGTGGCGCCGGCGGGCGTCGTGACGGTTTCCGTCAGGCCGTTTTCGCTGTAGGCTGTCGCCGTCACGCGGCCCAGCACATCGGTTTGCCTGACGATACGGCCGAGCCTGTCGTATTCCACGCTTTCCGTCGTGGTCATGGCTCCCCTGTCCC
>DBFWKV010000007.1:0-60583 GCA_048465795.1 Alistipes sp. | reverse complement strand
AGAATTTTTAATTCTTAATTTTTAATTTTTAATTTTTAATTTGCCATGCAAAAGCCATCCATTCCCAAAGGCACGCGCGACTTCTCTCCGCTGGAGATGATGCGCCGTCAGTATATTTTCGACACGATCCGGGGCGTATTCCGCCTGTTCGGCTACGCGCCGCTCGAAACCCCCGCGATGGAGAACCTCTCCACCCTGCTGGGCAAATACGGCGACGAGGGCGACAAGCTCCTGTTCAAGATTCTCAACTCGGGCGACTATGCTGCGGGCCTTTCGGACGAGGAGGTGCGCTCGGCGTTGAAAATCTGCGAAAAGGGTCTTCGCTACGACCTGACGGTGCCCTTCGCCCGCTATGTGGTGCAGCACCAGAGCGAGTTGGTGTTCCCCTTCAAACGCTATCAGATTCAGCCCGTGTGGCGGGCCGACCGGCCGCAGAAGGGCCGCTACCGCGAATTCTACCAGTGCGACGTGGACGTGATCGGTTCGCGCTTGCTGTTGCACGAGGTCGAGCTGATCGACATCGTGCAGCGGGTTTTCCGGGCGCTGGGAGTTCGCGTGCTGCTGAAGATGAACAACCGGAAGATTCTCTACGGCATTGCCCAAACGATCGGTCATGCCGACAAGATGATCGACATCACGGTGGCCATCGACAAGCTGGAGAAGATCGGCATCGACAGCGTGAAAGCCGAACTGCTGGAGCGCGGACTGGATCGGGCGGCGATCGACAAACTGCAACCGATCCTCGAACTCAGCGGCGACAATGCGCAGAAACTGGCGAAGTTGCGCGATGTGATCGGCGGTTCGGAAACCGGCCTGCGCGGTGTGGAGGAGATGGAGACGATCTTCGGCTGTGCGGAGCGTCAGGGAATCGACCTCGAAGTCGAACTCGACTTGTCGCTGGCACGCGGTTTGAACTACTATACGGGCGCTATTTTCGAGGTGAAGGCGCTGGATTTCGCCATCGGTTCGATCTGCGGCGGCGGCCGCTACGACGACCTGACGGGTATCTTCGGGATGCCGAACACGTCGGGTGTGGGCATCTCGTTCGGTGCCGACCGCATCTACGACGTGATGACGGGTCTCGACCTCTTCCCCGAAGGGGTCGGCTGCTCGACGCGCCTGCTCTTCGTCAATTTGGGCGAGGAGGAGCAACGGGCGTCGCTGGAGCTGCTCCGGGAGGTGCGCGATGCGGGCATTGCCGCAGAAATCTACCCCGAGACGGCCAAAATGAAGAAACAGATGGAATACGCCAACCGCCGTGGCATTCCGTTCGTCGCCATCGTCGGCAGCGAGGAACTCGCGCAGCAGCGCGTGACACTCAAGGACATGCGCTCGGGCGAGCAGCGGCAGGTCGCGTTTGCCGAATTGGCCGGCGTGGTCGCCGATTCCTGATTCGGGAGGAAGAATCGGGAGTCGCCGGAATGCGGATCGACGCTGCTTTTGCTGCGATGAGCGATTGTGATTTATGAATTCTAAATGTTGAATGGAATATGCGCCGACTTTTCGTGATACTCGCCACCCTCTCCGTGCTGCCCCTTGCGGCTCAGAACGATGCCCTGCAACAACAGCAGAAACTCAACCAGGTCTACCGCTATCTGGACAGACTCTATGTGGACGAAGTGGATATGGCGCCGCTGGTCGAAGAGGCCATTCGCGGGATGCTCGAAGAGCTGGATCCCCATTCGGCCTATATCGACGCTGCGGAGATGAAGGGCGTGCAGGAGAGTTTCAACGGGGAGTTTAGCGGTATCGGCGTGGAGTTCAACATCCTGAGGGATACGGTGATCGTGGTCAACACGATCGCCGGCGGCCCCGCCGAACGGGTCGGAGTGCTGCCCAACGACCGGATCGTCGGGATCGATACGACGAATGCCGTGGGTTTCAAACAGGCCGACGTGCCGAAATACCTGCGGGGCAAAACCGGTTCGAAGGTCGAGATCGACGTGGTGCGCCACGGGGCGGCCGCTCCCCTGCACTTCGTGATCGTGCGCGACAAGATTCCGCTCAACACGGTCGATGCGGCTTACCGTGCCGCAGACGGCATCGGGTACATCAAAGTGAACCGTTTCGGCCGCACGACGATGACCGAGTTCCGGGAGGCATTCGAAAAGCTGGGGCACATCGACGGGCTGATCCTCGATTTGCGGGGCAACGGCGGCGGGCTGCTGGAGCAGGCGATCGAAATGGCCGAATTCTTCCTGCCGCGCGGGGCGCTGATCGTCTCGACGGAAGGGCGTGCCGTTCCTTCGGCGTCGTTCGCGGCGCGGCGCGACGGGACCTATATGCGGGGCAATCTGGTGGTGCTGATCGACGAGAATTCGGCTTCGGCGAGCGAGATCGTCGCGGGAGCCGTGCAGGACTGGGACCGGGGCGTGGTCGCGGGCAGGCCGAGCTTCGGCAAGGGCCTCGTGCAGCGGCAGATGACCCTGGGCGACGGATCGGCTGTGCGCGTCACCGTAGCGCGCTACCACACGCCTTCGGGGCGGGTGATCCAGCGCCCCTATGAGAAGGGGAAACGCGAGGAGTATTACCGCGACCACCTGAAACGGTACGGCGCGGCGGCGGATTCGCTCGATGCGGCGGCGCCGGTGTACGAAACGCTGCGGACGCACCGCAAGGTCTACGGCGGCGGCGGTATCCGGCCCGATGTGACGGTCGAAGCCGATACGACGGACATCTCCGACTATGCACTCGACCTGGTGCGCCGGGGCGTCGTCAACGAGTTTACGATCACCTATCTGGATGCCAACCGCAAGGCGCTGACGGCCGCTTATCCGGATTTCGAAACCTATGACGAAGAATTCGAAGTCACCGATGAGATCCTGGCCGGGCTGACGGCCCTGGGCGAGCAGCGCGGGGTCAAGTTCGACCAGGCGGGTTTCGAGACTTCGAAACAGCTGATGCGCGACCAGTTGAAGGCGATCCTGGCGCAGCGGCTCTTCACGACGGCCGAATTTTACCGGGTGATCAACCGCACCGAAAACCCGGTCTACGACCGTGCCGTGCGGATTCTGGAGAACTGGAATGCGGAGGGCGCCCCTTTGCTCGCACCTGAAAAATAATCCCGGAGTTTGGAATTTCGGTAAATTTTGCTTATTTTCGTTCTGCAAACCAATCGAAAAAACTATGATATCTCAGACTACGCCTCGCAGAGATAGCGATGATTTTGGGGAGCAGATTCTGTCAAAAGCCGTGAAAGCCGGCCGGAGAACCTATTTCTTCGATGTGCGGGCTACTCGCGGCGACGATTATTTCCTGACCATTACCGAAAGCAGGAAAAAGACCGCCAGCGACGGAACCTGTTCTTTCGACCGGCATAAGATTTTCTTGTACAAAGAGGATTTTGCCAAATTCTGCGACAGCCTGGAGGAAGTGATCGGCTTTATCCGGCAAAGCAAACCCGAGTTTTTCAGTCAGGAATCTTCCGTGGAGCGGTGATATGCCACTCGTTGCGGATTGCTCCGCAGAACATGCAGCGAAAGGGGACAACATGTCCCCTTTCGTCGTGAACACCGTTACCCGGAGGCGATTCCGGAAAAGAGGCCGGAAGCCCGGACGGAATTCGGGAAAATTTTCTACCTTTGTGCGAATCTCAAATCATACTATGAAATTTTCCGACTATCTGCTGCTGACGCTCAAAGGCTGCGCAATGGGAATGGCCGACGTCGTGCCCGGCGTGTCGGGCGGCACGATCGCCTTCATTTCGGGGATTTACGGCGAACTGATCGACTCGATCAAAAGCGTGAACGCCCATGCCCTGAAACTGCTCGTGACCCTCCGCCTGCGGGAATTCTGGCGCCACATCAACGGACGCTTCCTCTTTTCCGTACTGCTGGGTATCGCCGTTTCGATCTTTTCGCTGGCTCGGCTGATGACCTACCTGCTGGAGCACCACCCTATTCAAATCTGGTCGTTCTTCTTCGGGCTGATCATCGCTTCGGCGCTGCTGGTCGCCCGGCAGATCGGGAAATGGGATTGGCGGAGCGCTGCGGCGCTTGTCGCCGGTATTGCCGCCGCATTCTGGATTACGGTCGCCACGCCCGGCCAGACGCCCGACACCTGGTGGTTCGTGATGCTGTCGGGTGCCATCGCCATATGCGCCATGATCCTGCCCGGTATTTCGGGGGCTTTCATCCTGCTGCTGCTGGGCAAATACAAGTTTATCATGGAGGCGGTCGGCGACCTGAATATTCCCGTGATCCTGATCTTCGTGACCGGCGCCGTGGCGGGTATCATCAGTTTTTCGCACCTGCTCTCGTGGTTGCTGAAACACTGGCACGACGTGACGGTCGCCGTGCTGATGGGCTTCATGATCGGTTCGCTCAACAAGGTCTGGCCCTGGAAGCAGACGCTCGAAACCTATACGGATCACGGCAAGGTGCTGCCGCTGGTCGAAAGCAACGTGCTGCCCGGGGAGTTTCCCGGCGGCAGTCCGCAGTTGGGATCGGCGATTCTGCTGTGCGCGGTGGGCTTCCTGCTGATTTACGGCATCGAACTGGCAGCGCGCAAAATCCTGAAAAACGAGAAGCAATAACGCCATGCGACGCTACGGGTTGATCGGCTGTCCGTTGGCACACTCCGCCTCGGCCGAGTGGTTCGGGGAAAAATTCCGCCGGGAAGGACTTGCGGACTGCAGCTATGAATTGTACGAACTCCAGACGATCGGGGCGCTGCCGCACCTGCTGGAAACGACGCCCGACCTGTGCGGATTCAACGTGACGATTCCCTACAAGCGTCAGGTGATACCTTGCCTCGACGAGATTTCGTATGAGGCGCAGTGCATCGGAGCCGTGAATTGCGTGAAACGCCGGGGAGATCGGTTGACAGGCTACAATACGGATGTCGAAGGCTTGCGCGCTTCGTTCGCCGCGTTGCTCGGGGACGATGTGCCGGAGGGGGCGCTGGTGCTGGGCACGGGAGGCGCTTCGCAGGCGGTGCAGTATGTGCTCTCGGAGATGGGCATCGCTTATGCGCTGGTGTCGCGCGATCCGGCGAAAGGCAACTTCACCTACGATAACCTGCCTGCGGAGGAGGTGGCCGCGCGGCGGCTGATCGTCAATGCGTCGCCCGTGGGAACCTGGCCCGCTGCGGAGGCCGCACCGCGAATCCCCTATGCCTTTGTCACCCCCGGACACTACCTGCTCGACCTGGTCTACAATCCCCCGCTGACGCAGTTTCTCGCGTATGGACAACAGCGCGGAGCACATTGTCTGAACGGAGAGACGATGTTCCGCACGCAGGCCGAAGCGTCGTGGCGGATCTGGAACGGCGATGTGTCGCCGTCGGCCACGGGTGCGTGATTTTTCGGCAAATAAGTTGTGGAATTTCCTCCGGAAAAGACTCTATACTGAAAACACCTTCGGGCAAGGCAAACGGCCCGGCAGAAAAAAGCGTATGAAAAAAGGATTGCTTGCAATACTTATCTTATTGACAGGAAGCGTATTCGCGCAGCAAACGCCTCCCAAATTCCAGGGTGCCGACGTGCAGCGTTTTATGGCCCGTCTGTCGGGCGAAGCGGAAAAGGTCGCGTTGGAGAGCGAGGTGCCTGCGAAGGAACTCACGCCGCTGGTGGTGGCCCGCTTTACGGTCGACACGACGGGAGCGGTGACGGGTTGGCGTTATCTGGACTCCACTTGCCAGGGACGCGATTTCCGGGATGCCGATCCGGCGTCGCCGCGAACGAAGGAGGTGCTGGAGACGGCGCTCGGCAGGCTCGAACGTTGGACGCCTGCTCAGGAGGATGGGCGGCCCGTACCCTATACCGCGACGATCCGGCTGCGGATTCCGGTGGAGAAAATCGCCAGAAAGCAGGACGGCGATCCGCTGCTGTTTCTGGGCGAGGATCCCGACAAATCGTTCCATAAATGGGCGGTGCCGCATTTCCGCTACCACGGCAACCGCGAAATGGCCGCCGAGGGACGGCTTTCCGTCACATTCCGCATCGAGGTCGACGGCAGCATCACGATCCTCGAAACGAGCGATTTCCCCGATCCGAAATACACGGCCGACGTGGTGCGCGTAGTCAAAAAGAGTAAAGGAAAATGGACGCCCCGCAAGCGGGACGGGATGCCCGTGGCGAGTATTTATAAGTATAACGTCTACTGTTTCGCCGAGTGAAAACCCGGCGGTTCGCAGCAAAAAAGAGCGGCCTTTCGGGGTCGCTCTTTTGCATCCGGGCTACCTGTGCCGGAGCAGCGTCTTTGCCTTTTCGACGTCCGATTCCCGGACGACGACCTGCGCGGGCATCGTCCCGATCGGATAGATGGTCGACATATATTCGTTGCGGATCGTCGACTCGATTCCCGCGCTGTCGAGGATCGATTTGGTGATTTCAGCCTCCATGATGCTGTTGTACTCCGCCAATACAACCAATGTTTCGTCACGCATAATTCCCTGGTTTTGATTCGGTATTTAAAGTTAAGAATTTTGTTGATAACTTGCAAGGACTCTGCCGGAAAATTTTCCGAAAATATCCCTATCTTTGTAGAGATAAAACTTCATGGAACATGCCCGATTTCGTACACCTGCACGTACATACCCAATACTCGATTCTCGACGGCGCTGCGGCCGTCAAACCCCTGATAAAACGGGCTAAGGCACTCGGGATGAATGCGCTGGCCATCACCGACCACGGCAACATGTACGGGGTGAAGAATTTTTACGACACGGCCGTCGACGCCGGGATCAAGCCGATCCTGGGCTGCGAAGTCTATGTGGTGAAAAACCGCTTCGAGAAGGACAAGGACGAGAAGGCGGGCGACCACCTGATTCTGCTGGCCAAGAACCTCGAAGGGTACCACAACCTCTGCAAGATGGTCTCCTACTCCTTCACCGAGGGTTTCTACTACAAACCCCGCGTCGATAAACAGCTGCTGCAGGACTACCACGAGGGATTGGTGTGCTGCTCGGCCTGCCTGGGCGGCGAATTGCCGCAGGCGATCATGCACAACGACATGGAGGAGGCCGAACGCGTGGTGCAGTGGTTCAAGGGGGTTTTCGGGGAGGATTACTACCTCGAAATGCAGCTTCATCCGTCGGGCGATAGGCAGAAGGACGCGGATGTCTATGAGAATCAGGTGCGGGTGAATAAGGCGATTCTGGAACTTGCGGCCAAATACGACGTCAAATACATCTGCTCGAACGACGTGCATTTCATCCTGGCGGAGGATGCTCCGGCGCACGACCACCTGATCTGCCTCAATACGGGCCGCGATCTGGACGATCCGAACCGGATGCGCTATACGTTCCAGGAGTACCTCAAGTCGCCCGAAGAGATGGCTGCCCTTTTCCCCGACCATCCCGAAGCGCTCGCCACGACGGTGGAGATTGCCGAAAAAGTCGAAGTGTACCAACTGGCCCACGCGCCTCTGATGCCCAACTTCGCGCCGCCCGAGGATTTTCCGATCGATCTCGACGAACTGCGCACCTCGTTCACGAAGAAGATGACGGACGAGGAGCTGCTCGCGCGCGTCCGTGCCTGCGCCAGCGTGGAGGAGCTGGATGCGCTCGTTGCGGATGACAAGGACCTGTCCGACAAACTGATGGTCGCACGACAGTTCTGCTACCTCAAAGACCTGACCTACAAGGGCGCGCACCGGCGCTATGGCGAGACGCTCGATCGAAAGACCGAGGAACGTATCAAATACGAGTTGGACACGATCGAGTGGATGGGATTCCCGGGCTACTTCCTGATCGTGTGGGACTACATCCGCGCTGCGCGCGAAATGGGTGTGTCGGTCGGCCCGGGGCGTGGGTCGGCGGCCGGATCGGTGGTTGCCTACTGCCTGAAGATTACGAATATCGATCCCCTCAAATACGACCTGCTGTTCGAGCGTTTCCTCAATCCCGAGCGTATCTCCCTGCCCGATGTCGATGTGGACTTCGATGAGGACGGTCGCGCGGATGTGCTGAAGTACTGCGTCAATAAATACGGGCAGAAGCGCGTGGCCCAGATCGTTACGTTCGGAACGATGGCTCCGAAGATGGCGATCCGCGACGTGGCCCGTGTGCAGAAGCTGGCTCTGTCGGAAAGCGACCGGCTGGCGAAGCTGGTGCCCGACAAGATCGACAACGACAAGAAGCACGGCGAGACGCCGTTCGATTTCGTGTTCAAGGAGTCGCCCGAACTGGCCGCCGAACGCGAGTCGCCCAACCAACTGATCCGCAATACGCTCAAATACGCCGAGAAACTCGAAGGCTCGATCCGCCAGACCGGCGTGCATGCCTGCGGCGTGATTATCGGCCAGGACGACCTGGAAAAGTTCGCGCCGATGGCCATTGCGAAGGACGCCGACCTGAATGTGGTCGAGTTCGAAGGCAAGGAGGTCGAAAGCGTCGGCCTGATCAAGATGGACTTTCTGGGGCTGCGAACCCTCTCGATCATCAAGGATGCGGTGGATAATATCCGCAATGTACACGGGGTCGAGCTGGATATCGACGCGGTGTCGCTCGACGATGCCCCGACCTACGAGGTTTTCGCCCGGGGCGAAACCACCGGCCTGTTCCAGTTCGAGTCCCCCGGCATGAAAAAGCATCTGCGGAACCTCAAGCCCAACCGTTTCGAGGACCTGATCGCTATGAATGCCCTCTACCGGCCCGGCCCGATGGAGTACATTCCCAACTTCATCGCCCGCAAACACGGCGAGGAGCCTGTGACCTACGAGATCGCCGACATGGAGGAGTATCTGAACGATACCTACGGTATTACGGTCTACCAGGAGCAGGTCATGCTGCTGTCGCAGAAGCTGGCCGGCTTTACGGGCGGTCAGGCCGATACGCTGCGCAAGGCGATGGGTAAGAAGAAGCGCGACGTGCTGGACAAGATGAAGGGGCTGTTCATCGAGGGCTGCAAGCAGCGCGGGCACGATCTGAAGGTGTGCGAGAAGGTCTGGGGCGACTGGGAGGCGTTTGCCTCTTACGCCTTCAACAAGTCGCACTCGACCTGCTATGCCTACGTGGCTTATCAGACGGGATACCTCAAAGCCCACTATCCGTCGGAGTTCATGGCGGCGTTGCTGAGCCGAAACCTGGCGGACATCAAGCAGCTAACGCTTTACATGAGCGAATGCAAGCGCATGGGTATCAAGGTTATGGGACCTGATATCAACGAGTCGATGCGTACCTTTTCGTCCAACAAGGCCGGCGACGTGCGGTTCGGTCTGGGGGCTGTCAAGGGGGTCGGCGAGGCTGCCGTGGAGAGCCTGATCGAAGAGCGTACTAAAAACGGCAGGTTCAAGGATATGTACGACTTGTTCGAGCGGGTGAACTTCAGCGCCGTAAACCGCAAATGTTTCGAGAACCTGGCCTATGCGGGGGCTTTCGACTCGATCTCGGGATTCCACCGGGGCAAATTCTTCGGCACCGATCTGCGCGATAACAGCGGCCTGACCTTCATCGAGCAGCTGATGCGGTACGGACAACGGTTCCAGGCAGAGAAAAACAATGCCCAGCAGAGCCTTTTCGGCGGTGGCGGGCAGGTCGATATTCAGCCTCCGACGCTGCCGGCTTGCGCGGACTGGGGCCAGTTGGAGACGCTCAACAAAGAGCGTGAAATGATCGGCCTTTATCTTTCGGCGCATCCGCTCGACGACTATGCGGTCATTATTAAAAATATGTGTAAGACCCAGCTATCCGACCTGGAAAACCTCGAAAATTTCCGGGGACAGGAGATCGCTGTGGCGGGCATGGTCGTAGGGGTGCAGAACCTGATGTCCAAGACCGGAAAACCCTGGGGACGATTTACACTCGAGGACTATAACGGTACGCACGAATTCGTGTTGTTCGGCAAGGATTACGAGAATTTCCGTAAATACCTTTTCAGCGATTATTTCCTTTTCATACGGGGGCGGGTGCAACCCAGACCTTATAATGACAAGGAGTTGGAATTCAAAATCATATCGATGGTGCAGCTCTCGGAAATGCGCGACACGATGATCAAGGAGATGCACATTCAGCTGGCCGTGGAGGAGGTGACGCAGGAACTGATCGCCCGCCTGAGCGAGAAGATCAAGGAGTCGGCGGGTTCCACCCTGCTGCGGCTTAACGTCTACGACCGGGAGGCACAAGTGTCGCTGAATCTGTTTTCCAAAACCCATAAGGTCAGCCTGACACAGCCGCTGGTATCGTTTTTGGACGACAACCAAATCAAGTATTCAATCATGTAACATTTATAAATAATTAAAATTTAAAAGATTATGGCTTTAGCTGTCACAAAGGACAATTTTCAGGAGGTAATCTCCTCTTCGCTTCCCGTAGTTATCGATTTCTGGGCCGAGTGGTGCGGTCCCTGCCGTATGGTGGCTCCGATCATCGACGAACTGGCTGCCGAGTATGAAGGTAAGGTATTGATTGCCAAGTGCGATGTGGAGGAGAACGACGACGTCGTAGCGAAGTACGGCGTGCGCAATATCCCGACGATCGTGTTCCTCAAGAACGGCGAACAGGTCGACAAGCAGGTCGGCGCCGCGACGAAGGAAGCGCTGAAGGAGAAGATCGCCAAACTGCTCTGAGATGCTGCGCTGTATCGACTGGCATGGAATCGACGCCGTGGAGTTCTCGAAGGGGGATTACACGGCGTTGCTCGTTCCCGGCATGGGGGCGAACCTGGTGCGGCTGACCCATACGCCCCTGGGGGTCGAAATCCTGCGTGCGCCTGCGGCGGACGAGATCGACGAATTCCGGCGGCGGCCCCATGTATTCGGGCTGCCGATCCTCTTCCCGCCCAACCGGATCGAGGACGGCACCTATACTTTCAATGGACGCACCTACCGTTTCCCGATCACCCAGACGAAGGAACACCACTACCACCACGGCATTCTCAAAAGCCAGCCTTTTCTCGTGTCGAAAGCCCGGGAGACCGACGAAGAGGTGCTCGTCGAGTGTCGCTACTACTCCAATGCGGGCAACGACGCGATTTTCCGCGACTTCCCGCATGAATTCAAATGCAAGATCACGTACCGCCTCACGGCCGAAGGGCTGGAGCAGGAGGTGATGTTCGGCAATAAAAGCCGCGAGCCGATGCCCGTAGGTGTCGGGTTTCACACTCCGATGCAGATTCCTTTCGCCGGAGGCGAACCCCGGGACTATGTGATGCGCGTGGCGGTCGGAGAAGAGGTTTTTCTCAGCGAACGCAATATTCCGACGGGCCGGACGCTGCCTCTGTCGGAGCGTTTCGCCTGTCTGCGCGAAGGCGGGCTTCAGGTTACGGATTGCGAACCGATCGAGGCGGCTTTCACGCTGCGTGAGATCGACGTGGACGGCAAACCCTATCGCGGAGCATTGGTCGAGAACCTCCGGACGGGTGTCCGCACGTTCTACGAAACGGACGACAAGACCGTTTACTGGACGATCTGGAACAACGGCGGGCAAGTGCCCTATTGCTGTCCCGAGCCGCAGTCGTGGTGGACGAACGCGCCCAACGCCGCCGACCCCGAAGCCTCGGGTTTCCGGACGATCCCGCCGGGCGGCAGATGGAACATGAGGTTCCGGCTGTACGCAAAATAACAACGGCGGTATTTACATCCGAAAGAACGTTTGAATAATCCCGTATCCGAGAGGATACGGGATTATTTTGTTCCATTTCCGGGGGCGGGATTTATCCCCGTTTGTCAGATGCGACTGACAGAATGTCAGTGAAAACCGCATGGCACATAGTTTGATTGAAAGGGTACGAAAGAATTCAAATTAAAACTTACGATAACGATTATGAAAAACGGAAAAATCGGAGTTACGACGGAAAACATTTTCCCCGTGATCAAAAAGTTCCTCTATTCAGACCACGAAATCTTTCTGCGCGAGCTGATATCGAACGCCGTTGACGCTACCCAGAAACTCAAAACTCTTTCGTCGATCGGCGAGGTGAAGGGCGACCTGGGTGACCTTACGATCCGTGTGGCGGTCGATAAGGAGGCCAAAACCCTTACGGTGACCGACCGTGGCGTCGGCATGACGGCCGGGGAGGTGGACAAGTACATCAACCAGATTGCTTTTTCGGGTGCCGAAGAGTTTATGGAAAAGTACAAGAACCAGGCTATTATCGGTCATTTCGGACTGGGTTTCTACTCCTCGTTCATGGTGGCGGACAGGGTGGAAATCCTGACGAAATCGTGGCAGGAAGGGGCTAAAACGGTGCACTGGAGTTGCGAAGGTACCCCCGAGTTCGAGATGGAGGAGACCGACGAGGCGCACGACCGGGGCACGACGATCGTTCTGCACTTGTCGGAAGATGCGCTGGAGTATGCCGAGGAATCGAAAATCAGCGAGTTGCTCAAGAAATACTGCCGCTTCCTGCCCGTGCCGATCGCTTTCGGCAAGGTCAAGGAGTGGAAGGACGGCAAGTATGTCGACACGGATAAGGATAACATCATCAACGACACCGATCCGCTGTGGACGCGCAAACCGGGCGACATCACCGAGGAACAGTACAAGGAGTTCTACCGCGAACTCTACCCCATGAGCGAGGAGCCGCTGTTCTACATCCATCTGAACATCGACTATCCGTTCCACCTGACGGGCATTCTCTACTTCCCGAAGATCCACAACAATTTCGAGATTCAGAAGAACAAGATTCAGCTCTATTCGAATCAGGTGTATGTCACGGATCAGGTCGAGGGCATCGTGCCGGAATACCTGACGCTGCTGCACGGCGTGATCGATTCGCCGGACATCCCGCTCAACGTGTCGCGCAGCTACCTGCAGAGCGATGCCAACGTGAAGAAGATTTCCAGCTACATCACCCGCAAGGTGGCCGATCGGCTGCAGGAGTTGTTCACGACCATGCGCCCCGATTATGAAAAGAAATGGGACGATCTGAAAATCTTCATCGAGTACGGCATCCTGACCGACGAGAAATTCGCCGAGAAGGCCGAGGCGTTCATGCTGTGGAAGAATGTCGAGGGCAAGTACTTCACGGCAAAGGAGTACGACGAATTGGTGAAGGGCAACCAGACCGACAAGAACAAGACGGTGGTTTACCTCTATGTGGATGATCCCGTAGGAAAGGAGGCGTTCGTCACGGCGGCCCGTGACAAGGGGTACGACGTGCTGGTGATGGACGGGCAGTTGGACAACCATTATATCGGATGGTACGAATCGAAGCACAAGGAGTGCCGTTTCGCCCGCATCGACAGCGACGTGATCGACAAACTGATCCCGAAGGAGGATACGCTCAAGATGTCGCTCACGGAAGCGCAGCAGGAGATTCTGCGTCCCGTGTTCGAGAGCCAGATGCCCAAAGACGAGAAGATTCATTACCACATTTCGTTCGAGCCGATGGCGCCCGAAGCGGCTCCCGTCGTCATCACGCAGAATGAATTCATGCGCCGCATGAAGGAGATGGCCCAGACGGGCGGAGGCGGCATGAGCCAGTTCTATGCCCAGATGCCGGACAATTTCACCATCGCGGTGAACGGGAACAACCCGATTGTCATCGACATCCTCTCCGACGCCGAGAAGGCCTACGGCGACAAGCTGAGGTCGATCACCAAGAAGATCGACGCGGCGGTAGCCGAGGAGAAACGTTTCGACGAGGTGGTGAAGGACAAAAAGGAGGAGGAACTCACGCCGGAGGAAAAATCGACGCGCGAAGAGTTGTCGAAGAAGATCGTCACGCTGCGCGACGAGCGCAACCAGCGTCTGACCGAGATCGGCGCGGAGAATAAACTGGTGAAGCAGATCATCGACCTGGCGCTGCTTTCGAATGGCCTGCTGAAGGGCAAGAACCTGACCGAGTTCATCCAGCGTTCGATTTCGCTGATCGGGAAATAGCCGAAACAGGCGAACAAGGAATCGGGTGTATGAAAAATGCACCTGATTTTTTTTTGCCCGTAATGTAATATTACATAGTAATAATTTGTAAAGTGTGTTTTTTGTGTTATATTTACATCGGGATGGAATCTTTTATTTCATAAAAATTGAAATATGCTGCATATAAATGAATTGCTGCGCGAGAAACGGCTCACGAAAGTGGAGTTGGCGCGGCGGATGGGAATAACGCGTGAATATTTGTACTGTCTGCTTCGAAATCCGGCTGCGGACACGGCCGGCCGGATTGCGGCAGCGCTGGAGGTGGAGACGGCGAGAGTGGCGGGATGCGTAGGGACGGAGACGCCACAACGTACCCTGCATATTCTGCCGTTCGAGGAGTGGCGGTTCGTGCGGCAAATCCACGTGGTTGTCCCCTGGGGCACGAACCGGATGATCGATGCGGGGTATATCCTCTATGAACGACCGGTCGGCAAGACGTATAAGATGCGGGAACGCCGGGCGGACGAATCGGAATTCGACTATCTTCTGACGCTGCGAAGCAGACCGTCGGACTATCCTTCGGATTATCTGGATGAGGTGATTCTGGAGGGTATTCGGCGCGATTTTCCGGAATCGAGGGTAAGTGTTTTCGAGGTATACGCGGACAGCGAATTAAGTACGATCGATAATTTACAGCAACAGCCCCGCAAGCCCTTTTACCTTCAACTGAATCTTTCGGCACCGCCCGACCGCCTGATGGCGGATGCGAATCGGGGTATTCGGCACTACTGGTTCCGTCCGGAGGTGAATTTTTACATGACGGCGCCGGCCTGCATGTCGGAGCATGTGACGGGTGCAACGGCGTTGTTCGAGCTCGAACACGAGCAGGAAATTCTGCAAGCTTTCGACAGGAAAGCGATTCGTTTCCTCTGAGAAATTGTGACACAGGAGAAGGCCGGAGAATTTCGTTCTCCGGCCTTGTTCGTGCGCAGCTCCTATTCCACCCATTTGCCCGCGAGCAGTTCGAGGAACCACTTCGGGCAGCGGCAGGGCCGTCGGGTGTCGCTGTGGATGAACCCCAACTGCGTCATGCCCGTGTTGAGCAGGTCGCCCTTTTCGTTGTAGATTTCGTAAAAGAAGTTGATGCGCGTCGAGGGCATCTCGCGCAGCATGATCCGCACCGTGAGCAGCTCGTCGAAGTAGGCGGGCTTGCGGTATTTGGACTGCACTTCGAGGATCGGCATCATAATCCCCCGCTTCTCGACCTCGGCGAAGGACATACCCAACTCCCGCAGCAGTTCGGAGCGGGCGGCTTCGTAGTAGCAGATGTAATTCGAATGGTGGCAGATAGCCATCTGGTCGGTGTGCTTGTACCACACGCGGATTTGACAGTCGTGACTCAGCATAATCAGAATGTTATCGATACCTTCCCGTCCGGAAGGTGGTTGGCCGTAAGGGTGCCGGAGGGGTCGATGCGTGCCGTTGCGGGCTGTCCTCCGATCAGAATTTCGTAGGTTCCCGGTGCCGGGAGCAGTTTCAGGGGGGCGGTCTTCACGACTCCGTTTTTTGCTTCGCCGATCACCGGATAGGGATGACCGAGCAGTTTGACGGCCTGCCGCATTTCACCCCGGGCGATCAGCCGCCGGATGACCGTGGAACTCACCTTCTCGCTGTCCACGTTGCACTCGGCGACTTCGACGATTCGCAGTGGGAACCCCTGCCGGTTGAGAAAGGAGTAGTTTCCCTCGTTATCCCGTCCGAAATGGTGGTCGTAACCGGCGATCATCGTCCGCGCGCCGACTTTCGAGATCAGGTAGTTTTGGATGAATTCGTAAGGCGTGACGCGGCTGAAGGCCTCGTCGAAAGGGATCACGATCACATGGTCGATGCCCATCCGCTCCAGCAGGACGCATTTCTCTTCGAGGGTCGTCAGCAGCCGCAGTCCTTCGGCCCGTCCCAGCGTAATGCGGGGGTGGGGTTCGAACGTCAGTACGACGCTTTCGCCGCCTTCGGTTTTCGCCTCTGCAAGCAAACTCTCCAACAGCCTCATATGCCCTCGGTGGATACCGTCGTAGGAGCCGACCGTGACGGCCGGACTGCGGAAAGCGGGAAGGGATTCGAATCCGTGAAATATCCTCATCGGCACACCGTCGGTTTAAGCGTTGCCCGTGTTGGCGCCCTCTTCGTTCTCCTTGACGAAGTAGGCGACCTTTTCGAGCAGCGTCGTGATGTCGTAATTCTCGACGACGATACCCTGCGGGAAGTTGAGCGGCGTGGAGGTGAAGTTCAGCACACCCTTGATGCCGGCGTTGATGATCGGCACGACCAGCGACGGGGCGACCTTCGTCGGGGACGAGACGATCACGAGCGAGATGTCCTTGTCCTCGACCACTTCCTCGAAGGCATCCATGTGGTAGCATGGAATGCCGTCGATGGTCTGTCCCACCTTTGCGGGATCGACGTCGAAAGCCGCCGTGATCTTGAGCTTGAGGCCCTTGCCGTTGAAATACTTGGTGATTGCCTGCCCCAGGTGCCCCATGCCCAGCACGGCGATGTTCATCGGCGACTGGCTGTCGAGAATGCGGCTGATGAACTCGATCAGCACCTTCACGTCGTAGCCCTTCTTCGTGTCGCTCGAGAAGCCGATCAGCATCAGGTCGCGGCGCACCTGCACGGCCGTGATGCCGTGAATGCCCGCCAGGACGTGCGAAAAGATATGTGTGATTCCCTGCTTATGGCTTGCCAGCAGCGTCCGGCGGTATTCGCTCAGCCGTTCGATGGTTTTTTCGGGAATGCCGTTTGTCAGGTTGCCCATTGTCGTGTGCAGTTTATTCGAGGGTGATCGTGAAGTCCCCGTTGTAGTTCACCCGCGTCCAGTTCTGGTTGACATGGTTGTGCCGTCCGTCGCTCTGCCCGAAGACATAGCCGGTCTGAAGCGGTTCGTAGCGGCGGCCCTCCATGTCGTATTCGATGTCGGAGAACATCCCCGGGCAGAAGATCATCGCCGTGTCGTATCCCCGGTAGGAGTAGAGCGTCGGCAGCGACCCGAAGGCCCGGATGTAGGCGCTGTCGAACCGGCGGATCACCTCCCCGTCGCGCTTGGCGTGGTAGGTCGAGGTGAAGATCACCCGGTTCTTGAAGAACATCGTGCGGTCGATGTTGTTGTAACGGTTCCATCGGGCGTTGCCCAGCACCGCGAAGCGCGGTTCGGTGAAACCCCGGCTCGTCAGCCCCGTGTAGGCCGAAGCCAGAGCCGCCAGTATGCGGTCGACGTCGATTTCGTTGTCGGCCATCACGACGAAGAGTTTTTCCCCGTCGCCCTGCAGCAGTGGCGTAAAATCGCCCGGGCCACCCTCGGCCTTCCGCACGGAGGGGTGCTGGTATTTATAGGTATGCCGTGCATACTCCGAGTCGCCCAGCAGCGAAAGTATCTCCTGCTCGAATTCCTGATCCGTTTTTTCCGTGTAAATCAGCGTCACCTTCCGGTCGCCGTTGAAGAGTTCGCCCTCCTTCTCGTATTTCTTCGACGGTTCGGGCGAAAGCTGAAACAGCACATCGCTGTTCGCTTCGGTCATCTGCGCCAGCGGCGAAACCACCGGAATCGCATACTCCTCGGCGAACTCCAGCACGGGTTGCAGCACATTCTCGTATACCGGGCCTACGATCAGGTTCGAGCGCCGGAATTCGGGTGTCTGCACGATGTCGCGCACCTTCTGCAGGTTGTGTCCCGTGTTGTAAAGCGCTACATCGACCGAATAGCCGTAACGCATTTTCACGCTGTCAAGCCCCAGCAGGAAACCCTGGTAAAACTCCAGATAGTTGCTGTTGGCGTCGCCGTCGACGGCGAGGGGCAACAGCAGTGCCACGCGCAGCGGTTCGCTCTGGCGCAGGGCGCGGAACGAGATTTCGCGCACCGTGTCTGCGGCAGAGAGCGTGTCGGTGACTGTCAGGCTGTCCGGTGCTTCGCCATTGGTTTCAGGTTGCGCATTGCCCGGCACCTTGAGCATCGCGCCCGCCTTCAGGTCGGCGGCTTTCAGTCCTCCGTTGAGCGTCGAAAGCTCCTCTTCGCTGATGCCGAAACGATGTGACAGCGAGTAAAACGTCTCGCCCGGACGCACGATGTGGTACGAAAAACCCGCATCGGCCACGCTGTTGAGCGAGTTGCGGTACTCCTCCCATCGTGCCTTCGCCTGCTCTTCGGGTTCCTTGCCGATCTGCTTTTTGCGGATGAGAATCCGCTCGCCCAAACCCAAATGTGCGGGATCGAGGTTCGGGTTGTCCTCCATCAGCGTCTGGATCGCAATGGCATATTGCCGTGAAATGCCGTAGAGTGTCTCGCCCTTTGCGACATAGTGCATGTCGAAAGTCCTCCTGAGCTTCTTCTCCGGCATCACATCGGCCGTTTCGCCGATGAAGGGAATCCGGATTTTCTCACCGGCTTTCAGTCCTTCGGCGGCCGAAGGGTTGTTTCCGGCAATGACCTGCTCGCCTACCTGATACGCTTTGGAGAGCGCATAGAGCGTTTCGCCCGGCTGCACGGTGTGGATGTAATACTTCGATCCGTTGATGTAGACGATCGTGGGTGATTTCTGCACGGCCGGCGCACATAGTACCCAACACAGCAAAACGGCAGTCGCAAGAAGGCGTTTCATCGTCATTTGTTTTTCGACCGGAAGCGGATTTCGGTGATCACCTTTTTCGTATAGAGCGGGAAATCGCCGTTCATCATCCAGGTGTAGTAACTCGGTTCGATCTCGAAGATCTCCTCTACGCTGCGGCCCTTGTACTTGCCGAACGAAAAGACCTCCACGCCCTTGTCGTTGAAGACGATCCGCCCGGCATAGTCCGCCGTCTCGCCGCGTGCCGAAAAGTCGGCCAGCATGGCGATATCGTTCTCCAGGTCGGGATAACGCTCCAACTGCGCCTTCAGGACTTCGTAGGTCGCCAGCGTGTCGGCCTCGGCCGAATGGGCGTCCGTAAGCTCCTTGTCGCAGTAGAACTTGTAGGCCGCCACCAGCGTGCGCTGCTCCTTCTTGTGGAAGATGTTCTGCACGTCGATGAACTTGCGGCGCTTGAAGTCCACGTCCACCCCGGCGCGCATGAACTCCTCGACCAGCAGCGGCAGGTCGAAGCGGTTGGAGTTGAATCCGCCGAAGTCGCAGCCCTGGACGAACTGCGCCAGCGACTTGGCGACCTGCGGGAAGGTCGGACAGTCCTTCACGTCGTCGTCCGTGATGCCGTGAATTGCGGTCGACTCCTCCGGAATGTGCATCCCGGGATTGATTTTGCGCGTTTTGACGATCTCCTCGCCGTCGGGCATCACCTTGACCATCGAAATCTCCACGATGCGGTCTTTGGCGGGATCGACACCGGTGGTTTCGAGGTCGAAGAAAATGATCGGGCGTTTGAGGTTTAACTTCATCGGACGGCGGGTCAGGCGTTAATCATCATCGGCATGAGCAGCATCAGCGTGGCGCTGGTCTGCTTGTCGTCGTAAACGGGCTTGAACACGCCGGCGCGCGTCGAGTCGGCCAGTTCCACCACCACCGTCGAGGTCTCCATGTTCGAGAGGATTTCCACCAGGAACGTCGACTTGAAACCGATCGAGATGGGCTGCCCGTCGTAGCTGCAGGCGATGGTCTCGTTGGCCGACACCGAGAAGTCGATGTCCTGCGCCGTGAGGTCGATCTTGTTTTCCGCGATGTCCATGCGGATCAGGTTGGTCGTCGGGTTCGAGCAGACGGCCACGCGCTTGATGCCGTTCACCAGCTCCACACGGTCCACCAGCACTTTGTTGGGGTTGCCTGTCGGAATCACGGCGTTGTAGTTGGGATAGTTGCCCTCGATCAGCCGGCACACGAGCGTGTGGCTCTTGAGCGTAAACATGGCGTTCTTCGAGTCGAAGCTCACGGCGATGGCGTCGTCCTCCTTCAGCAGCACCGACTTCAGCAGGTTGGCGGGCTTCTTCGGAAGGATGAACGAGGCGGTCACGTCGGTCGCAGCCTCCGATTCGTACTTCACCAGCTTGTGCGCGTCGGTACCCACGAACGTCAGCGACTCGGGCGTAATGTTGATATAGATGCCGTTCATCACGGGACGCAGTTCGTCGTCGGCCGTGGCGAAAATCGTCTTGTTGATGCCGTTCACCAGCATGTCCACGTCGAGCGACAGCTCTTTCTTCTCGGCGCTCAGGGCCGGAACGGCGGGATAACTCACGGCGCTGGCACCCGGAATGGAGAGCGAACCGCTCTTCCAGTTGATTTTGATCTCCCAGTTTTTGTCGTTCACGTCGATGGTGAGCGGCAGCTCGGAGAATTCCTTCAGCGAGTCGAGCATCAGCTTGGCCGGGGCGGCGATCGTCCCTTCGCTCTCGACGCTGTCGACCTCGATCGAGCCGATGAGCGTGGTTTCGAGGTCGGACGTGGTGACTTTGAGGGTTTTGCCGCTCAACTCCATCAGGAAATAGTCGAGGATGGGCAGCGTATTCTTATTGCTGATGACCTTACCCGTCGTTGCCAGCAGGGATAGCAGGGCGGAACTTGATACTGTGAATTTCATCGTTTTTCTGTGGTTTAGCTGTTTGTTACGTTTTATTTTTCTTCTGATATGCCTATTTGAATGTGACGAGTTTGTCGAGTGCCGTCTCGATCATCTTCCGCACGAACGGCTTGTAGTCGGTGCAGGCGTCGAGCGCGATGCGCTGGGCGATGATCGTACAGATCGTAGCGGCCCGGTGCCCCATCAGGGCCGCGAGTCCGGCCAGGGCCGATCCCTCCATCTCGAAGTTGGTGATGCGGCGGCCCGCGTAGTCGAACGACTCGATCTTCTCATTGAGGTGCGGATCCTGCGGTTCGAGGCGCACCCAGCGGCCCTGAGGCGCGTAGAAACCCGGAGCGGCGACGGTAATGCCCTCGCGCGTCACGTCCCTGAAATGCTCGAAGAGCGACTGGTCCGCGTCGATGAAATAGGGCTTCGGCAGCAGCTCGTTCCAGTTCGTATGCCGCATGAAAGCCTGCTCGATCTCCAGGTCGCACACTTCGTTGCGGCCCTTGTAGTAGTTCAGCAGGCCGTCGAAGCCCACCGACGTACGCGAGAAAACGGCCTCCCCGACCGTGATGTCCGGCTGGATGGCCCCGGAGGTGCCCAGGCGCAGCAGGGTCAACCGCTTTTTTTCGGGTTTCACCTGGCGTGTGGCGAAATCCACGTTGGCCAGCGCATCCAGTTCCGTCACCGAAATGTCGATATTGCCGATACCGATTCCGGTCGAGAGCACCGAGATGCGTTTGCCCTTGTAGGTGCCCGTTACGGTCTTGAACTCGCGGTTCGAGACTTCGCACTCCTTTGTGTCGAAATAGCCGGCGACCATCGCCACACGGCCCGGGTCGCCCACCAGAATCACGGTGTCGGCCAGTTGTTCGGGACGCAGGTGCAGATGAAAGATCGAGCCGTCGTCATTGATTATCAATTCGGAAGAGGGTATCGTTCGCATAATTTACAATTTTTTAATTTTATAATTGGCATAAAAGTAATATATTTACCTCGAATTACAAAAAAATCGATACGATATTTAACAGGCAAATGTACCGATTTTTCAGCAAATAGCATACGGAAAATGACACTTATCAAATCTATCTCGGGTATCCGCGGCACGATCGGCGGTGCCCCCGGCGACAACCTCACGCCCCTCGACGTGGTGAAATTCACTACGGCCTACCTTCGCCTCATCGCAGAACGTAATCCGGGCAAAAAACTTACCATTGTCGTCGGGCGCGACGCCCGGATTTCGGGCGAAATGGTCGACGACCTGGTCGAAGGCACCCTTCTGGGCTGCGGCGCCGACGTCATCAACGTCGGACTCTGCACCACGCCGGGCACCGAAATGGCCGTCATCACCTACGGGGCCGACGGCGGAATTATCATCACCGCGTCACATAATCCCCGCCAGTGGAACGCCCTGAAGCTGCTCAATGCCGACGGGGAGTTTCTCAGCGATGCCGAAGGCAAGCGCGTGCTGGCGCTGGCCGAAGATGCGGCGTTCGACTTTCCGCCGGTCGATGCCATCGGAAAGGTCGTCGTCCGCGAATCGTTCAACGAACGCCACATCGCGCAGGTGCTGGCGCTTCCGGCGGTCGATGCGGAGGCCGTGCGCAAGCGCCGGTTCCGGGTCGTGGTCGACGCCGTGAACTCCGTGGGGGGCGTGGTGATGCCCGCCCTGCTGCGCGAACTGGGCTGCGAGGTGGTCTGCCTGAACTGCGACCCCACGGGCGAATTCGCCCACAATCCCGAACCGCTGCCGGAGAATCTGACGGATATCTCGGAGGCGGTCGTGCGGGAAAAGGCCGACCTGGGGATCGTCGTCGATCCCGACGTGGACCGCCTGGCTTTCGTGTCGGAGGACGGAACGATGTTCGTCGAGGAGTACACGCTGGTGGCCGTGGCGGATTACATTCTGTCGCTCAGGACCGGAAATACGGTTTCGAACCTCTCCTCGTCGCGGGCGCTGCGCGATGTGACCGAACGGCACGGCGGAAAATATTTCGCTTCGGCGGTCGGCGAAGTGAACGTCACGACGAAGATGAAGGAGGTCGGCGCCGTGATCGGCGGCGAGGGCAACGGCGGCGTGATCTACCCCGAACTGCACTACGGGCGCGATGCGCTGGTCGGAACGGCACTCTTTTTGACTTATCTGGCCAAAACGGGCCTCCCGATGACCCGGCTGCGCGCCACCTACCCCGCCTATTTCGCTTCGAAGAACAAGATTCAGCTCACGCCAGCGATCGATGTGGATAAAGTGCTGCGTGAGATAAAGGCGAAATACGCTGCTGAAAAGGTGAACGATACCGATGGGGTGAAGATCGATTTTGCCGAAAATTGGGTGCATCTGCGCAAGTCGAATACCGAACCTATAATCCGTGTCTACACCGAGGCGAAGTCGCCGGCCGAAGCGGATGCGCTGTCGCAGCGGTTCATCGGGGAGATCCGCGAAATTTGCAAAATTTAAGCGTATGAAAAAATCGATTTTAATCGCAGTGGCAGCCTTCGCGCTGACCGCCTGCGGCGGAAACGCACAGAAGAAAACGGCTGACGCCGACCGGCAAAAGACCACGGCCGCCGTGCCCGATGGGCACACGGCGCAAACGTCGCTCGACTACGAGGGCACCTACACCGGAACTTTCCCGGCTGCGGACTGTCCCGGGATCGAGGTGAAGCTCACGTTGCACCCCGACGGGAAATTCACGGAGCACGACAAATACATCGACCGCGACTCGGAATTCCACGAAAAGGGCACCTACAAGGTCGAAGGCAACCTGCTGACGCTGATGCCCGAGGCGAAGGGCGACGTTATGAGCTATTACAAAGTCGAGGAAAACCGTCTGCGCAGGCTCGACGGTGACAAACAGCCCGTTACCGGTGCTTTGGCCGACCATTACGTACTGACCAAAACCAAATAACAGATGCAGGAAGTAAAGAGGTATATCAAGGAGAACAACGACCGTTTTATCAGCGAGTTATTCGATTTGCTGCGCATTGAGTCGATCAGCGCCCAGAGCGAGCACAAACCCGACATGAAACGCTGTGCCGAGTGGCTGGCGGCCGCGTTGGCGAAGGCCGGCGCCGACCGGGCCGACGTGATGCCCACCGAGGGCAATCCGGTAGTCTATGCCGAAAAGATCGTCGATCCGAAGGCCCGTACCGTGCTGGTCTACGGCCATTACGACGTGATGCCGGTCGATCCGCGCGGGGAGTGGCATACCGATCCGTTCGAACCCGTCATCAGGCACGGACGGATCTGGGGACGCGGTGCCGACGACGACAAGGGGCAGTTGTGGATGCACGCAAAGGCTTTCGAAGCGATGTGCGCCACGGACAGCCTGCCGTGCAACGTGAAATTCATGCTCGAAGGCGAGGAGGAGATCGGCTCGGCGAGCCTCTACGACTTCTGCCGCAAGAATAAAAAACTGCTCCGGGCCGACATCATCCTGGTGTCCGACACGTCGATGGTCTCGATGGATATACCTTCGATTACCTGCGGGTTACGCGGTTTGGCTTACATGGAGGTCGAGGTGACGGGGCCGGACAAGGACCTGCATTCGGGCCTCTTCGGAGGTGCCGTGGCCAATCCGGCCAACGTATTGACGCGGCTGGTGGCGGGTCTCATCGATGAAAACGGACACGTGACGATTCCCGGTTTCTACGACGACGTGCGCGAGTTGACGCCCGCCGAGCGCAAGGCGTTCAACAAGGTGCCGTTCGACCTGAAGGCATACAAGAAGTCGCTGTCCATCGGCGATGTGGAGGGCGAAACCGGCTTCACGACGCTCGAACGCACGGGGGTGCGTCCGTCGCTCGATGTGAACGGCATCTGGGGCGGTTATATCGAGGAAGGCACCAAGACGATCATTCCTTCCAAAGCCACGGCCAAAATTTCGATGCGCCTGGTGCCGAACCAGGACTACCATAAGATCAGCAAGCTCTTCGAAAAGCATTTCAAGGCCATTGCTCCCAGGAGCGTGAAGGTCACCGTCAAAGCGCTTCATGGCGGAATGCCTTACGTCGCGCCGATGGACATGCCGGCCTACAAGGCGGCGGAAAAGGCCGTCGAGGCGACCTTCGGCAAAAAGCCGCTGCCAGTTTATTCGGGAGGTTCGATCCCGATCATCAGCGGCTTCGAGTCGATTCTGGGCATCAAGTCGCTGCTATTGGGTTTCGGGCTTGCGGAGGATGCGATCCACTCGCCCAACGAGAGCTACGGTCTCGACCAGTTCTGCAAAGGCGTCGAAACGATTCCGCTGTTTTACAAATATTTCGCGGAAATCGCCAAATAGCATGACGGGGGCGGGAGTGAATCTTCCGCCCCTTTTTTCACCGGGTTCCGGATTTTTAGTTATATTCGCAATCTGACAGTTTAAAAATATGTGCGGAATCGTAGGTTATACCGGCAGGCGGGAAGCCTGTCCGATCCTCGTCAAAGGTTTGCACCGCCTGGAGTACAGGGGATACGACAGCGCCGGCGTGGCGCTGGTTGACGCCGGTGGCGAGCTGAATGTTTACAAATGCAAGGGCAAAGTTGCCGACCTGGAGCGTTTTCTGGAGTCGAAAGCATGCAGCGGCAGCATCGGTATCGCCCATACACGCTGGGCGACGCACGGCATTCCCGACGACCTGAATGCCCATCCCCACTTTTCGGAATCCGGGCGGATCGCGCTTATACATAATGGAATCATCGAGAATTACCGGGTGCTGAAGGAT
Source organism: Alistipes sp. (assembly GCA_048465795.1). Taxonomy (GTDB): domain Bacteria; phylum Bacteroidota; class Bacteroidia; order Bacteroidales; family Rikenellaceae; genus Alistipes. The sequence goes on along the minus strand of DBFWKV010000007.1, from coordinate 35,590 downwards.
GCGCTGACCGAACACGGGTATACGTTCCGCAGCAGCACCGATTCCGAGGTGCTGGTCAACCTCATCGAATACATCCGCACGACCAACTCCTGTTCGCTGCTCGAAGCCGTGCAGCAGGCTCTCAAACAAGTGGTCGGAGCGTATGCCATCGCCATTGTCGAGAAAGGCAATCCCGACGAGATCATCGCCGCACGCAAAAGCAGCCCGATGGTGATCGGAATCGGCGACGGGGAGTTTTTCCTCGCTTCCGACGCCGCGTCGATCATCGAATACACGCATGATTTCGTCTACGTCAACGACGAGCAGATCGCTGTCATCAACCGCGACAAACCACTGAAGATACTAACGTTCGACAACCAGGAGAGCCGCATCGACATCAAGCAACTCGAGCTGAGCATATCGCAGCTCGAAAAAAGCGGCTACCCTCACTTCATGCTCAAGGAAATCTACGAGCAACCCCGCACGATCATGGACTGCACACGGGGCCGCATCAACGCCGACACCTGCGAGGTGAAGCTCTCAGGGGTCATCGACAACCGCGAGCGGTTCCTCCATGCCCGGCGGATCATCTTCGTGGCATGCGGCACCTCGTGGCACGCTTCGCTCATCGGAGAGCACCTGATCGAGAACATCTGCCGCATTCCGGTCGAGGTCGAGTACGCGTCGGAATTCCGCTACCGCAATCCGATCCTCCGCGAGGACGACATCGTCATCGCCGTCTCGCAGTCGGGAGAAACGGCCGATACGCTGGCCGCCGTCGAACTGGCCCGAAAGGCGGGGGCGTTCGTCTTCGGCATCTGCAACGCCGTCGGGTCGTCGATTGCCCGGGCGACCGATTCGGGCGCTTACATCCATGTCGGGCCTGAGATCGGTGTGGCGTCGACGAAGGCTTTTACGGGACAGGTGACGGTCATGGCGATGCTGGCGCTGGCCATCGGCCGGGAGAAAGGCACCGTCACGGACGATTATTACCGGGAGGTTGCGAAAGGGCTGCTGGAGTTGCCCGACATACTGAAAGAGGTGCTCAAACAGGACGACCGGATTGCCGACCTGGCCAAAATCTTCACCTATGCCCGCAATTTCATCTACCTGGGCCGGGGCTACAACTACCCTACGGCATTGGAGGGGGCGCTTAAACTGAAGGAGATTTCCTACATCCACGCCGAAGGCTACCCTGCCGCCGAAATGAAGCACGGCCCGATCGCATTGATCGACAACGAGATGCCGACGGTAGCCATCGCCACGCCCGACCACACCTATGAAAAAAGCGCCGGCAACATCGAAGAGATCAAGGCTCGCGGCGGCAAGATCATCGCCGTTATTGCGCGCGAAGACAGGCAGGTGCGCCGCAGTGCCGATTACTGTATCGAGGTGCCCATCGTGACGGAGTGTCTGATGCCCATTGTGGTCTCCGTGCCCCTGCAACTGCTCGCCTATCACATTGCCGTGAACAAAGGCCGCAATGTAGACCAGCCCCGTAACCTGGCCAAATCGGTCACCGTAGAATAGCCCCTCAGGGAAAAGAACGTAACGATACAAAGAGCCGCACGGAGTTTCCCGTGCGGCTTTTTGTATGATATTATGGATTCGGATTTACTCCTCCCGCAGCGTTTGCAGCCAGTCGGCCACCGACCGCCGCCAGTCGTCGCGGTAGCGGAACTTCTCGTTCATGCCCCAGCCGTGACCGCCCGAGGGATAGATGTGCAGCGAGGCTTTGTGGCCGTGCTCCTTCATTTTCGCATAAAATACCGAGGCGTTTGCAGCTTCCACGAGCGGATCGTCGTCGCAGTGGAAAATAAGGGCGGGCGGTGTGGTTGCGTCGATTCGCTTCTCGGGGGAGTATCGATCGGCGAGCGCTGAAAGGAGGTTTTCCTCTCCCACAAGATGTCCGTAGGTTTCGTCGTTGCGCAAGCCGTCGTCCGAAGAGATCACCGGATAAAAGAGAATCATGAACCCGGGTTTCTGCCGGGCCATCGTCCCGACGCAGGCCGCCAGATGTCCCCCGGCCGAAGTGCCCGAAACGCCCACCTGCGCGGGGTCGATGCCCAGCTCCGCAGCCATCGCGCGCATCGTGCGCAGCGCCTCTTCGGCGTCGGCGAGCGGAATTTCCGGGTGTCCGTTCGGCAACCGGTACTTCACCACGGCGGCGGTGATTCCCTGCCGGGCGAACCATTGTGCCTCCTTATGCCCGTTGGGCATCGAGAGCCAGCCGTAGCCCCCGCCGGGGAAGAACAGCACGGCCTGCCCCGTGGCGTTGTCGCCCGCCTTGTAGATCCACATTTCGGCGGTCTGGGTGTTGTCCCAGCGTCTGGTTTGCGGATTCTGCTCCGGGCCTGTCAGGCCGTTGGAGCCTGTGGGAGCGGTCGCGTTGTCCCACAGGACGATGTGCAGGTCCTGCGCGGCCGAGGTCGCGGCCCACAGCAGGAAAGCACAGAAAAGTGCGGTTTTCTTCATGGTAGATAAGTTTGGAGGTTGTATTTACCGGTCGCCGAAGTTGGCGTCGATATAGTCCGAAAGGGTGAAAATCTTGGGCACTTCCGGCGCGTCCAACGGGGTGACATACGTGTCGATCATCAACGGTTGGCGCTGCTTCACCATTTTTTCGAGAAAAGCGTCGATTTCATAGCGGTTGTCGAACATCGGCTGCGTGGACATCGCGTGATCCGTGTTGGCCGAGGAGTAGAAATAGTGCGGAAACCGCAGACGGGTGAGTTGCTCAGCGATGTATTTCGAACCGAAAAAGCCGTTGCCCATGTAGGTTATGCGGTCGTAGGGCACGTTGCGGTCGGCATCGCCGTGGAACAGCATCATCGGAGCGGGATTCGTGGCCCAGTGAAGCTCCTCACGCCTGTCGAAAATCGCTCCCGCAAAGGAGATTACACCGGCGTAGTTGAAGCCCTGCGGCAACACCTGCGCCTGCCGGGAATCGTTGCAGATGCCGTACTCGCCCATCAGCACCGTGATTGCCCCGGCGCTCGATCCGCTGGCAACGATCCGTTCCCGGTCCACGCCCCACGCGGAGGCATTGGCCAGCACGTAGTTCGTGGCGTCGTAGAGGTCTGCGACGGCCATATCGAGCGTCCGCAGCCAGGCGTAGGGGAATGTTTCTTCGCTGAGTGTTCCGGCCTCCAGCGCCTGCTTCATGCCCAGGCGGTAGTCGAGCGAGAGGACGACGTAGCCCTGTCGGGCGTAATAGTCGAAATAGGACTGGTAACGCTCCTCGTCGCGCGCTCCCGCGACGAATCCCCCGCCGAAGACGAACAGCAGGCAGGGTTTCGGCTCCTCGTCCGTTGCCGGCGTCGCATAACGATCCAGCCGCAAGGTGTCGTTCCCCTTGACGGCATAGACGAACGTCTGCTTTTCGATACGTTGTGCTTTCGCTCCCATCACGGTGAACAATGCGATCAACAACAATGCCTTTTTCATAGTGCGCAATCCCTTAAATGTCCGATAATTCGAATCGGCCCGGATTCAGCGCATCTCCTCGTAGGCGAACCGGATGGCGCGGTTCAGGATCGTCACGAAGTGCTGCGTGCGACGGAACCGCTCGACGGTCTGCTCCAGCAGGTCGCCGGCGAGCAGGAACTCTTCGCTAACAGCCTGTTCGAGGTAGTACTCCTTGAGTTTCAGCAGCTCGTCGTAGGCCGTACCGGAGGGAAATCCCGTCGGTGTGCGCTTGAGCTTGTTGCGGTCGCAGATGCTGAATCCTTCGGCCTCTTCGATCGACTGCACAATTTCCGCGCCGTTGTCCAGAATCTCGTCGCGTATCGAACGCAGCACCGCCGGTTCGAGACACACGGCACCCGCCGAAAGCAGGTTGCATCCCACCAGGCTGTCCGCGCAGGGTTCGATGTGGAAGTAGTATCCCGCAAATCCCGATTTTTTGCCATGCGGAGCGATAAACGCACCGATATAGGTTTTGTAGGGCGACTTGTCGGCCGAAAAGCGCGTGTCGCGGGCGATGCGGTAGGTGCAGTCCTGCGGCCTGAGGCCGCGCACCGTGGGGTCGAACGACGCGACGCCCGCGATCAGACGCTCCGTGAAGGAGGCGAAGCGCCCCTTCACGTGCGTCCATTCGCTGCGATGTGCGTCGAACCACTCCCGGTCGTTGTTGTCGTGCAGCCGGCGGAAGAAATCGATAATCTCCTCCATTCTACCAGGCGAAAAGCGGATAATCGGCCATCAGGGCGTTCACGTCCCGCCGCACGGCGGCGATGTTCTGCTCGTTCTCCGGATCGTGCAGCACGCGGTCGATCAGCTCCACGATGTAATCCATCTTGTCCTCCTTCAGGCCCCGGGTGGTGATGGCCGGCGTTCCGAAGCGCAGGCCCGACGTCTGGAACGGCGAACGGCTGTCGAAGGGAACCATATTCTTATTGGTGGTGATGTCGGCCGCCACGAGGCACTTCTCGGCCAGCTTACCCGTCAGTTCCGGGAATTTCGTGCGCAGGTCGACCAGCATCAGGTGGTTGTCCGTACCGCCCGAAACGATCTTGTAGCCGCGTTTTACGAAGGCTTCGGCCATCGCTTTGGCGTTCTTCCGCACCTGCGTCTGGTACTCCTTGTAGCCGGGTTCGAGCGCTTCGCCGAAGGCTACGGCTTTCGCGGCGATCACGTGCTCCAGCGGGCCGCCCTGTATGCCGGGGAAGACGGCCGAGTTGAGAATCTGCGACATCATCTTCACGGCGCCCTTCGGCGTGGTGAGGCCCCACGGGTTTTCGAAGTCCTTGCCCATCAGGATGATGCCGCCGCGCGGGCCGCGCAGGGTCTTGTGGGTCGTCGAGGTGACGATATGTGCATATTTCACGGGATTGTCCAACAGCCCTGCGGCGATCAGACCGGCCGTGTGGGCCATGTCCACCAGCAGCAGCGCTCCGACCCGGTCGGCGATTTGGCGCATGCGCTGGTAATCCCACTCGCGCGAGTAGGCCGAAGCGCCGCCCACGATCATTTTGGGTTTGCATTCCAGCGCCTTGCGCTCCATCGCGTCGTAGTCGATCGTGCCGGTCGCCTCGTCTAACTGGTAACCTACGGCCTTGAAATATTTGCCCGACATGTTGACCGGCGAACCGTGCGAGAGGTGGCCGCCGTGCGCCAGGTCGAGTCCCATGAAGGTGTCGCCGGGCTGCATGCAGGCGAAGAATACGGCCATGTTGGCCTGCGCGCCCGAGTGGGGCTGCACGTTGGCGTATTCGGCGCCGTAGAGGCGGCAGATGCGTTCGATGGCCAGCGATTCGACCTGGTCGACGACTTCGCAGCCGCCGTAATAGCGCGCTCCGGGATAGCCTTCGGCGTATTTGTTCGTCAGGACGCTGCCCATAGCCTCCATGACCTGGTCGCTGACGAAGTTTTCCGAAGCGATGAGTTCGATGCCGTGCATCTGACGGCTGCGCTCGGCGGCGATCAGCTCGAAAATCTGGGTGTCTTTTTTCATATTGTAAGGATTTTGAGGAATTCTGTTTACGAAGTGTAAAGATAGCTAAATTTGCCGAATTTTTGCCGGCGCGGGGACGTTTCAAAATATTTTTCTTAACTTTGGTGGTCAATAAGCAAATTCGCAAACAGTTTTATAAACATTAACTTTTTGAATACTATGAAATTACTCGAAGGGAAAGTGGCTGTGGTGACGGGTGCCGCACGCGGTATCGGCAAGGCCATCGCACTCCGGTTCGCGCAGGAAGGCGCCGATGTGGCTTTCACCGATCTTGCGATCGACGAGAACGGCAAGGCTACCGAAGCCGAGATCGCAGCGCTGGGCGTCAGGGCCAAAGGCTATGCGTCGAACGCGGCGGATTTCGAACAGACGCATAAGGTCATCGACCAGATCGTGAAGGATTTCGGCCGCATCGACATCCTCGTGAACAACGCCGGCATCACCAAAGACGGTCTGATGATGCGCATGTCCGAGGCACAGTGGGACGCCGTGCTGACGGTGAACCTCAAGTCGGCCTTCAACTTCATCCATGCCGTAACCCCCGTCATGGCGCGCCAGAAGGGCGGCTCGATCATCAACATGTCGTCGGTGGTCGGTGTGAGCGGCAATGCGGGCCAGTGCAACTACTCGGCGTCGAAGGCCGGCATGATCGGATTGGCTAAATCCATCGCAAAAGAGATGGGACCGCGAGGTATCCGCGCCAACGCCATCGCTCCGGGCTTTATCATGACCGAGATGACGGACAAGCTGCCCGACGAGGTGAAGGAGGGCTGGTACAAGCAGATTCCCCTGCGTCGCGGCGGCACGCCGGAGGACGTGGCGAAGGTCGCCCTGTTCCTGGCTTCCGATTTGTCGTCGTATGTCAGCGGACAGGTGATCCACTGCTGCGGCGCGATGAACTGCTGACAAACCGGGCAAAACGGAAAAGGAAAGATGCCGTAAGGCATCCGCCCGGAAACGGAAGCACCCGTTCAAATCGATTTGAACGGGTGCTTTTGTTTTCAGGCGATTTCCCGCCGGGATTTCCTTTTCCGTTTTCGAGGTGCGAAAAGCAGTCACCGAGCGGCGCGCAGCCCGAAAGGGGCGGAGCGAAGCGAAGGTAAATCCCGGGTGGACAAACTCGTGGCCATGTTTCGTGCCGCCACACTCCCGACATCTTTTTCCGTTTGCGAGGTGCGAAAGGCAGTCACCGAGCGGCGTGCAGCCCGAAAGGGGCGGAGCGAAGCGAAGGTAAATCCCGGGTGGACAAACTCGTGGCCATGTTTCGAGCTGCCAAACTCCCGACATCTTTTTCCGTTTGCGAGGTGCGAAAGGCAGTCGCCGAGCGGCGCGCAGCCCGAAAGGGGCGGAGCGAAGCGAAGGTAAATCCCGGGTGGACAAACTCGTGGCCTTGTTTCGTGCCGTCACACTCCCGACATCCTTTTCCCGTTTTCGGGGTGCCGCCGGCAGTCACGGCACCTGAGCAAAGCGGGTGTCGTAACTCTACACAGCGGAAGACGGAGTAAAGGGGAGGTAAGCGATCCCGGCAGCGAGGTAGCGGGAATCTCGCCGGATAAGGTGGATCTGTATTTCCGTCGGGATGAGACAGGATGCGGTTGGGCAATGCCGAATAAATTTGCCATTGCTCTCGTCTTGCGCTATCTTTGCCGGACAAACCAACCCAAAGTCCATGAAGCATCTGATCGACATCGAAACCTGGGAGCGGCGGGACAACTACGCTTTTTTCCGCAACTTCCTCAATTCGTGGATTTCCGTCGCCACGGAAATCGACTGTACGGAGGCCCGTGCCGCAAGCAAGGCCGCCGGCCGCTCGTTCTTCCTCTGTTACCTCTACGCTATCGTGCGTGCGGTCAACGAAATCCCGGAGTTCCGCTACCGTACCGACGCCCGGGGAGACGTTGTTTTCCATGATACGGTGGATGTGATAACCCCCATCGCCGTGCCGGGGCGTACATTCTGCACCGTGCGTATCCCCTATCACGAGGATTTCGAACGGTTTTATGCCGAAGCCCGCACCCTGGTCACGAACATTCCGCAGGATGCCGATCCCTACGGTGCCGAGAAGGTGTTGCAGGCGCAGGGCGACTACGACGTGTTTCTGGTAAGTGCCACGCCCGACCTCTATTTCACATCGGTGACCTATGCCCAGGGAGCACCCGGCCAGCCGACGGAATACCCGTTGATGAATGTCGGAAAAGCCGTGACGCGCGAAGGACGGCTTGTGCTGCCGTTCTCGATCTTCGTAAACCACGCCTTTGTAGACGGTGCCCATATCGCCCGGTTTTTCCAATTGGTCGAAGAGCACCTGCGCCGGATCGTGTCTGAAAGCGGGCGGTAAAAGCAGCTTGCTCCGAAACCTGCCTTCCGGAATTGCGGGAGTTGCATCTTTTTTGCTATATTTGTGAAATATACAGGAGAGGTTCTGCAAAGTTTGCGAACAAGTTCGCTGCTTTGCCCTCATCTTATACTATGATTTGTTGCCATGAAATGTCTGATAGTGACCCTGCTTGCTTCGGCGGCGGTATATACGGCGGCGGCACAGGATGCGCTGCTGATGAGTCCCGACGCCAAGTCGCTGGGCATGGGCGGCGTCACGATGACGACCCTTTCGGGTTCGCATTCCATTTACAACAATTCGGCTTCGGCCGTCTTCTCGCCTACGCCCGCACAGATTTCGTCGTCCTACTATGCGCAGGATGAATTCGATTACTATACGGTCACGGGGTTCTGGCGTTTCGACAACGTCAATGTGGCGCAGGCCGGCTGGCGGGAGTTTCGCCGCGATCCCCGCAACCGCGACATGTCGGTCGACCTGGGCTACTCGCGCCGCCTGGGCGAACGGTGGGCTGTTGGGGCAGTGGCGCGTTACAGCCATTTCAAACGTCCCGATGACAAGGCCGACGCCCTGTCCGTGGATCTGAGCGCCATGTACTCCCTGCCTTTGGAAAATATCGGCGCCTGGTCGGTGTTGCGCGCGGGGGCCAGGATCGGTAATCTGGGCGGTTACCTTACCGCGTCGGAATATACGTTGCCGATGGATATTTCTGCGGGCGCTGCGCTGGACACGTTTCTGTCGGATGCCCACGAAGTGACGATCGGTGCGGATCTGGGCTATTATTACACCCCCTCCTGCGTGCGGGGATTCCAGGCTTCGGTGGGCGCCGAATACAACCTGATGCAACTTTTCCAGTTGCGGGCGGGCTATCACTACGGAGAGAAGCGCCTCTATTACCCAAGCTACGCCTCGATCGGTGCAGGCGTGCGGTTCATGCACCTGCGGTTGGACTTCGCCTATCTGTTCGCCAAGCGCAACACGCCGTTGCGGGACACGTTCAGCATCAGTTTCGGCCTCGACTTTTAACATAATCCCGTTTTTCATTGGAACGGGATTTTTCGATTCATATTCTGCACATTGCATTTCCCGGATACGCCGACGGGTAGCGCCGTCCCGTCCTCTGTTGCGATGAAAGATCGATCCCGATTTGGCGGTAAGCAAAGTTTATTTTAATTTTGCTTGCCCTGATGAAACCTGAAATGAATCCATTAAACCATATAGAATTCGGTCAACTCTACACGCAATGGTACCGGCGGTTCGTGATTATCGCGCGTCGTTATGTGCGTGACGCTGCTGTGGCCGAAGACTTGGTGACGGACAGTTTTATGGCCTTCTGGGAGTGCCGGGATCGGCTTGCCTCCGATCTGAACGCACCGGCCTACCTGCTTACGATCGTGAAGAACAACTGCCTGAACTGGCTGCAGACCCAGCAAAACCATTTGCGCATCGAGAAACAGCTGCACGGCAGGCAATACCGAATGGTCTCGGCGAACCTGCGGTCGCTGGAGGCGTGCGATCCCCGGCGGTTGTTTGCCGACGAAGTGACGCAAATCGTCAGGCGGGCGGTGGCTTCCATGCCCGAGCTGACCCGCACGGTATTCGAAGCGAACCGCTTTCACGAAAAGACCTATGCGGAGATTGCCGAGGAACAGGGGATCACCGTCCGCCGCGTGACCTCGGAGATTCAACGGGCGCTGGCATTGCTGCGACACGAGCTGAAAGACTATCTGCCGTTGGCTTGCCTGCTGTTCTATTTCAACGGTATGAATTCGTAAGAATTTTACACAATATTTTAAAAATATTTATTTGCAGAACTTGTGCGTCCGACCCTGTAAGGTCGGCGCACTTGTTTGTTATCATAGTGTATGGACAGAGAGATATTAATCCGGTTTATGAAATGCGAGGCTACTCCCGAAGAGGAGTCGGCCGTGCTGGCATGGCTCGAAGCCGATCCCGGACACCGGCGGGAAATGGACCGACTGGATGCGGTGTACAACGCAACGGTGCTGCACGCACCTGCTGCCTCGGAAATTCGCCGTGCGAAGACCTTCGTGCTTCGGCGCGCTGCGCGTTATGCGGCGACGGCTGCGGCCGCCCTGCTGCTGGTTGCCGGAAGCGGATGGTTCTTCACCGCCCGTCAGATGAGCCGTTTGGCGGAGCAGATGACGGCCGTCAACGTACCTGCGGGACAGCGTATCAGCCTCAAACTGCAGGACGGGACGACCATCTGGCTCAATGCGGGCACTACGCTGGAGTATCCCGCCGCGTTTGCAGCCGGCAGCCGCCGGGTGCGGGTTTCGGGCGAGGCGATGTTCGATGTGGCGCACGATGCGGACAGGCCCTTCGTCGTCGAAACATTCGCCTGCGATGTCGAAGTGCTGGGTACGAAATTCAATGTGGTCGCCGAAGAACAGGCCGGAAAATTCGCAACGTCCCTGATACGCGGGCGCGTGAAGGTGGTGAACCGGCTTTCGGACGGCGAACAGTTCGTTTTGTCGCCCGATGAATGCGCAAGTCTCGTCGGCGGCCATTTGAGCCTGCGACAGATCGACGATCCGGACGAATTCCTCTGGACGGAAGGCATCATCAGCCTGAAAGGCGCTTCGTTCGAAGAGCTGATCGCCAAATTCGAAAAGGCTTACGGCATCCGGATCAAAGTGATGCGGGAGACGCTGCCGAGGCTCCGCTGCCGGGGAAAACTCCGTGTGTCGGACGGAATCGAACACGCCATGTCCATTTTGCGGACAGGAGCCGATTTCACCTACGAGATAGACCGGGATACGAACGAAATCCGTATCAGGTAAAATCGAACCGTATGTAAAACCCTCAAAACCGATATGCCTATGCAATAACAGAAGACGACCAACCTGCATCTTCTATGTTCCGTAAAAAAGAACTGCAGATCCGGAATATCTGCAGTTCGGGCGGACCGTAGAGCGATTACATCAACTTACATGCAATAAACTACTGATCCTTAATTGACAAAGTTATGAATAAAAAAAGTATTCAGCAAATTAAAATGCTGTTTACCTTCCTGTTTGCCGCATCCCTGTCTCTGCTGCCGAGACAAATGAGCGCACAAAATGTCCGGGTGACCGTTGCGGCTGAAAAAGCCCCGCTCGGACAGGTCATGGGCCAGATCGAAAAACAGACGAATTACCTTTTCGTGTACAACGAAAATCTCGATCTGAAGCAGGTCGTGACGGTGAATGCCGAAGAGCTGCCGTTGGCGGCGGTTCTCGACCGGATGCTCAGCAATACTTCCATCGTTTACAAAATAAGCGGGACGAACGTGATCCTGTCCGCAAGATCCACGGCGGCGGACGCTCCCGTGACGGTAACGGGCACTGTCCTCGACAACAAGGGTTTACCGGTGATCGGCGCCGCCGTCGTGATCCGGGGCACCACCACCGGAACGAGCACCGGTGCCGACGGGCGTTTTACGCTGCAGGTACCCGCTCCCGCTTCGTCCGCCGTGCTGGAGGTCAACTACCTGGGTTACGAGCCGGTCGGAGTTGCCGTCGGTACGCGCACGAACCTCAAAATCACGCTCGAAGAGTCTGCCGTCGATGTGGATGCCGTGGTTGTGACGGCCATGGGTATCAAACGCTCGGAAAAGGCGCTCTCCTACAATGTCCAGCAGGTCACGTCCGAAAGTCTGCTGGCCAACAAGGACGTCAATTTCATCAACGCCCTCAACGGCAAGGTCGCCGGTGTCACGATCAACGCGTCGGCCGGCGGCGCGGGCAGCGCCACGAAGGTCGTGATGCGCGGACAGAAATCCATCAGCAAGACTTCGAACGCCCTCTATGTGATCGACGGCCTGCCTGTCTACACCACTCCGCGCGAGGGCGGCATGGAGCAGCATTCGCAGGGTTCGACCGACCCGATTGCGGACATCAACCCCGAGGACATCGAATCGTTGACCGTGCTGAACGGGGCTGCGGCTGCGGCGCTTTACGGCTCGGATGCAGCCAACGGCGCTATCGTGGTGACCACCCGGCGCGGAAAGGCGGGCCGTACGTCGATCGTGGTGTCGAGCACCACGGAGGTGATGACGCCTTTCGTGCTGCCGGATTTCCAGAACCGGTACGGTACGGGTGATCTCGATTCGTCGGAAGGATCCGTCGTCCGCAGTTGGGGGCACAAACTCAACGATATGAGCTATATGGGATATTCGCCCCGGAAGGATTATTTCCAAACGGGCGTCACCGGCACCGAAAGTGTTTCCGTGGCGACCGGTAACGACAAAACCCAGGCTTACTTTTCAGCAGGTGCGGTCAATTCGCGCGGGGCGGTTCCCAACAACGGATACGAGCGCTATAACTTTACGTTTCGCAGCACGACCTCTTTCCTCGACGACAGGCTGCGGTTCGACGCCGGCATCAACTATGTGATCCAGAAAGACCGTAACCTCACCAATCAGGGAACTTACAACAATCCGCTCATCGGCGCTTACCTTTTTCCGCGCGGGGATGACTGGAGCGATGTCGGAATGTACGAGCGGTACAACGAAAGCCGCAACCTGTACACCCAGTACTGGCCTGCGGGGGATGCGGGAATGACCATGCAGAACCCTTACTGGATCAACTACCGCAACCTGCGCGAGAACAACAAGAAACGTTACATGCTCAATGCGTCCCTTACCTACGACATTCTCGACTGGCTCAATGTCTCGGGGCGCCTGCGCATCGACAACAGCAACAACAAATATACGGAGAAATTCTATGCCTCGACTTTCACGCAGCTGACCGAAGGTTCGCAAAACGGACTTTACGGGCTTACGCGCATCGAGGATCAGCAGGTTTACGGCGACGTCATGGTGAACATCAGCCGGAACTTCGGCGACGACTGGTCGCTGCAGGCCAACGCAGGCGCATCGATTTCCGACATGCGTTCCGACGCTTCGAAGGTGCGCGGGCCGATCCCCGACGGGGAGATTACGGCCGAAAAGCCGCTGCTGGCCAATGTCTTCAACCTCCAGAACCTGAGCAACACCTCCAAGACCAAGCGGCTCCAGGAGGGATGGCGCGAGCAGACGCAGTCGGTTTTCGCCTCGGTCGAAGTGGGCTTTAAAAACACCTATTTCCTGACCCTCACCGGGCGCAACGACTGGCCCTCGCAACTGGCCGGCCCGCACTCCGAAAAAAGTTCGTTCTTCTACCCGTCCGTCGGCGCCTCCGTCGTCGTGTCCCAGCTCATCGGCAACATGCCCGAGAACCTCTCGTACATCAAGCTGCGCGGTTCGTACGCATCGGTCGGCGTCGCTTTCGAACGTTTTTTGGCCAATCCCCGGTACAGTTGGAACGAAAGCGGACTCAACTGGTCGACGCAGACCAAATATCCCGTCTACAACCTCAAGCCCGAACGCACGAAGTCATTCGAGGTGGGTCTGACGGTTCGGTTCCTCAAGCATTTCGACCTCGATTTCACCTACTACGACACCCGCACGCAGGATCAGACCTTCGAACCGACCATATCGACCGGTTCGGGAGCTTCGGTGCTGACGATCCAGTCCGGCAAAGTCCGCAACCGGGGTGTGGAGCTTTCGCTGGGGTATAACAACACGTGGGGAAAATTCTCCTGGGACACGAGTTACACGCTTTCGGCGAACGACAACAAAATCCTGTCGCTGGCCAACGATGTCGTGAATCCCGAGACCGGCGACCGGTTTTCGGTGGATCAGCTCGATATGGGCGGCCTGGGCGATGCGCGTTTCATCCTGCGGGAAGGAGGCACGCTGGGCGACTTCTATTCGCGGATCGACCTGAAGAAGGATTACAAAGGCGGTATCTGGGTGAATGACCAGGGCGAGATCGCCAAAGAGCCGATCGCCGACGTGAAGAACTACATGAAACTGGGCAGCGTGCTCCCGGATGCCAACATGGCGTGGCGCAACGACTTCAGGTGGGGTAACTTCGATTTCGGGTTGCTCGTGTCGGCGCGCCTGGGCGGCGTGGTCTTTTCCCGCACGCAGGCGGTGCTCGACTACTACGGCGTGTCGGCGGCCTCCGCCTCCGCGCGCGATGCGGGCGGTATCGTGATCAACGGCCGGGACATCGTGGATGCGAACAAGTACTACTCGACCGTCGGCGGAGGCACCTCCGTTCCGCAAAACTACACCTATTCGGCGACCAACGTGCGGCTGCAGGAGGCCTCGGTCGGCTATACGATCCCCCGGAAAAAGCTGGGCGGCATCTGCGAGATCAAGCTCTCGCTCGTGGGCCGCAACCTGTGGATGATTTACAACAAGGCGCCTTTCGATCCTGAATCGATTGCCACCACCGGGAACTACTACCAGGGTATCGACTACTTCATGATGCCTTCGACGCGCAACATCGGTTTCAACCTGAGACTTACATTCTAACCTGTACGATGACAATGATACGCAATATTCTCAAACCGGCTCTGGCTGCACTGACGCTTGCGGCTGCGGCCTGCACGGCCAATTATGCCGACATCAACGGAAATCCCTACGAACCGACCGACAAGGATATGGGAACCGACGGCTATATCATCAGTTCGGTACTCACGTCGCTGGCCGGAGCGGTCGTTTCCACCGACGTCAACACGGCGCAGTTCACCGACGTATTGCTGGGCGGCCCGATGGGCGGTTATTACTCGACGACGGGTAAATTCGACAACACGATCATGAACTACAACCCCACCGACGATTGGACGAACGTGTTCATGCGCAGCGACCGGGTGATTCCCGTGCTCTATTCGAACCTGCAGCAGCTGAAGAAAGTGTCGGACGATCCCGTCGTGCTGGCTATCGCCGAGGTGATCAAGGTGGCTGCCATGCACCGGGTCACCGATACCTATGGCCCGATCCCCTATTCGAAGATCGGACAGAACGGACAGATTCAGGTTCCCTACGATTCGCAGGAAGCCGTCTACGACAAATTCTTCGAGGAGTTGAACCATGCCATTGCCGTGCTGACCGAATACCGGGCCAACTCCATCTCCTCCAAAGCCGACTACATTTACGGCGGCAGCGCCGCGAAGTGGTGCAAATTCGCCAATTCGCTCAAGCTCCGCCTGGCCATGCGGATCGTCTATGCCGACAGAAAGAAAGCGCAGGAAATGGCGGAAAGCGCCGTCAGCACGGCCAACGGCGCAGTCGGAGTCTTCACCTCGAACGACGACAATGCCTGTATGACCTCGTTCGGGGCCGACGGCAATCCGGTTTATGTGGCGGTGAATTACAACAGGCCTTCGGATTGCCTTACGGGCGGCGATACACATGCTGCCGCAGACATCGTCTGCTACATGAACGGTTACGGCGACGCCCGGCGCGAGAAGTATTTCACGCCCTCGGAGTGGCCGGGCGAGACCTATGTCGGCATCCGCCGGGGAATCGTGGTGCCGGAGCTGACGACCACAGGCCGGAAGTATTCGGGCGTCAACATTTCGGGTTCATCGCCCGTAGTGTGGATGAATGCGGCGGAAGTGGCTTTCCTGAAAGCCGAAGCTGCGGCCGTTTTCGGCTTCGACATGGGGCCGGGAAACGCCCGCCAGTTCTACGAGGAGGGCATCCGCCTCTCATTCGAACAGTGGAAGGTCGCTGGAGCCGAAAAATATATGGCCGATTCGGAAAGCAAACCCCAGCTCTACATCGACCCTTACAAGGCCAATACGTATAACGACGAAATTTCGTCCGTCACCATTGCCTGGGACGAGGGCGCCACGAAGGAGCAGATGCAGGAACGCATCATCACCCAGAAGTGGATCGCCAACTGGCAACTGGGTAACGAAGCCTGGGCGGATTACCGCCGCACGGGCTATCCGCGCCTGATGCCAGCCACGACCGAAGGCAACAAAAGCCAGGGAGTGGTCGATTCCCGCCTCGGGGCACGGCGCATGCGTTATCCGGCCGACGAATATACGACCAACAACGCGAATGTCAACCAGGCGGTCGGCTCGCTGCTCAGGGGTGCCGACAACATGGCGACGCGCATCTGGTGGGATTGTAACCCCGCCGTCAACTGATTGCTAACCCTAATGTTTGAAAGATTATGATGCGATCCATCAATAAATACGTTTTCCCGGGAATCTGTGCGGCCCTGCTCGGCATGGCGGCATGTGACGACTGGACGCAAACCGAGAGCCTGGAGGTGTATTATCCGACCCTCGAAGAGCAAAATCCCGCACTGTACGCCAAGTACCTGGAGGCACTCCGCACCTATAAGAGCGGCGAACACAAGATCACGCTGGTCGGGTTCGACAACCCCCAGGGGGCACCCCAACGGCGGGACGAACACCTGACCATCCTGCCCGACAGCGTGGACTTCATCTGCCTGGAGAATCCGGACAACCTGCATCCGCAGTTTACCGAGGAATTCTCGGCCGTGCGCGCAATGGGTACACGCCTGATTTACGCGGTCGATTACGACGCGATCGAGACCCTCTGGCAAGAGGCGGGTGAAACCGGGCGACCGGATGCTTCCGGCGGCGGGGACGATTCGGGTCAGGTCCCCGGGACGGAGGACGACGCGCGCTTCCTGGCCTTCTGCCGCGAACAGACCGCCGCGATGCTCAACCTGTGCGGCAAATACGGTTACGACGGCGTGGTGATCCGCTATGCCGGACGAAATTACGAGTCGCTCGATGAGGCCGAAAGAGCGCGTTACGCCGCCCGTCAGAATGCGTTCTTTACGGATGTGAACGGCTGGTTCGCTGCTCAGGGCGGGAAAACGCGCTTCTTCGAAGGCTATCCCCAGAACCTGATCGACAAATCCGTCATCGCCGGCTGTGACTACCTGATCATTCCGGTACTGGATGCGGCTTCGAAAGACGACCTGACCCGGGCTGTCCGGCTGTCGCTCGTCGCGGGCGTTCCCTCGGAGCGTCTCATTGCCGGGGTGACCATTGCCTCCGCCGACGATCCGTCGGGCAAAAGGGGCTGGTTCAACGGCTTCGAAGCCGACGGCAAAACCCGGCTGTCCGCCGCTATGGGCGCTGCCGAGTGGGCGATTTCCGATGACCCGTCATTCGGCCGCCGTGGCATTTCGATCGCCAACGCCCGTGAAGACTATTTCAACGTCACGAAGAATTTTAAGAACATCCGTGAGGCGATCGATATTATGAATCCCGCACCTAAAAACTAATGCGACCTATGAAATTCAACAAGTTCAACCTGCTTATCGTAACGCTCGCCGCAATGGCCCTGGCCGGCTGCAAGGACGAGGATGTCAGCGGGCAGCATTACGACAATAAACTCTTCATCTCCGCGTCCGGATTTTCCGATCTCCTGTTGTTCGAGGAGGAAGTGACGGACCTGTCGCGGCAGCTCGTGGCGAAGATCGCAAAACAGGAGCCGCGCGATATTACGCTGACCTATGCCGCCGATCCCGGACTGCTCGAACGCTACCGGAAAATCTACAACGATCCGGATGTCACTGCTCTTCCGGAGGAATGTTACCGGATCGGACAGCCGCAGGCCACGATCCCCGCAGGACGCGCCACGAGTACCTCCGTGACGGTGGAATTCCCGAACCTGAACCGGCTCGACGGCGAGTTGCGCTACGTGCTTCCCGTGACGATCGCTTCGGCGACGGGTATCGACATCCTGCCTTCGGCGCGCACCATGTATTACGTTTTCCGGAAGGCGGCCCTGGTCAACGTAGTGGCCGACCTGAATGAAAACTGCGCCTGGCCCGAATGGGCGAATGCCGCTCCCGTTACCGATATGTCGGCTTTTACGCTCGAGGCGCTGATTTACGGCAACGGTTTCGACCGCGAGATTTCGACCGTCATGGGTATCGAGGACATTTTCCTCATCCGGATCGGCGATACGGGAATCCCGTCCAACCAGCTTCAGGTCGCTATGGGAGACCGCTCGACGCTGACTTCCGACGGCCTGTTGCTCAAGCCCCGGCAGTGGTACCATGTCGCCGTAACGTTCGACGCGGGGAAGGTGACGATCTACCTCGACGGCGTCGAAAAGGCTTCCGGAACGGCTCCTGCCGCATCGGTGAACTTCGGTGTCGCGCACTCCGACGAGACCGAGGGCAAACCCCGGTGTTTCTGGGTAGGCTATTCCTACGATGCGAATCGCTATCTGAACGGCCGGGTTTCCGAGGCGCGTATCTGGAACAAGGCCCTGACAGCCGAACAGATCAACGCCCGCAACCATTTTTATAAGGTGGCGCCGGATTCCGAAGGACTGGTGGCCTACTGGAAATTCGATACGGGTGCCGGAAAAACGGTGAAGGATCATACGGTCTGGGGCAACGACCTGACGGCCGAAAAGGACATCAAGTGGATTCAGGTGGAATTGCCTGAAAAGTAAACGCTTTTCGCCGCCGGGCGAAGGACGGCCCCGGTTCGGACTGTGCCCGGCACGGAAAACGGACTTTTAATTTAAACCGATCGATTATTATGAATACGAAAAATATGTTCAGACAGGCCTTTATTCCGCTCGCTGTGTTTCTGGCAGGCATGGCGGTTACGGCCTGCGAGGAGACGATCACCGGAGAACCGGTGGACGAAGGCGCCTGGGGTGCCGTAACGCAACTCTCGGGCATGCTGCTCGACGCCGGGACGCACAAAGGTGAAACCGTCGTCAATCTTTACGAACTTCAGTCCGAAGTCGAAATCTCCTTCCACCTGGCCCCCGCTCCGAAAAAGGGCGTGGACGTGAAGATCGGGATCGATCCCGAATATCTCGAAACCTACAACAGGGAGCACGGAACCGCCTTCGAACTTTATCCCGAAGAGCTGTTCCGGATCGAAAACGACGGAGAGATGCTGCTTGCGCCCGACGACACGCGGCGGACACTGGCCGTGACGCTCCGTGCGAGCGAGGAGCTCGACGAGGACAAAACCTACCTTCTGCCGCTCGGCGCCCGCTCGCTGACCGAAGGCGTCACCCTCTCCGGAAAGACGGGGCATGCCGTTTATCTGATCAGGATGCCGTTCAAGGAGGGACTGTTCATCAACTGCGACAAGGGACCCGACGCCGTGAAATCGGTCGTCTATTTCGAGGTGAACGATGTCAACCCGCTCAATGCGCTGGAGTTCGTGCTCAAGGACAGCGGCAAACTCTTCTTCGACCATGTGGTGCTCTTCGCCGCCAACATCAATTACGACGCTGCGAAGGGCCGCGTGTATGTCAACAACAACCCCAACGTGCAGTTCCTGCTGGACAACAACGAACTTTTCCTGCAGCCCCTGCGCAAGCGCGGCATGAAAGTCATCCTCTCGATCCTGGGCAACCATGACCAGGCCGGCGTGGGCCAGCTTTCGGATCTCGGTGCGCGTCAGTTCGCAGAGGAGCTGAAAAACGTGGTCACCACCTACAACCTCGACGGCGTGGGCTTCGACGACGAATATTCGAAAACCCCCGACCTGAGCAATCCGCTCTTCGTCTGGCCTTCGAAGGCTGCTGCGGCCCGCCTGCTCTACGAAACCAAACGACTGATGCCCGACAAGATCGTGACGGTCTATTACCTGGGGCAGATCGACTCGAGGCTTCCTTCCGTGGACGGTTTCCTGCCCGGCGTATTCGTCGATTACGCCGTCAACGACTACCGGTACGGAGCGGCTGCCCCGATGGCCGGCATGACGCTGAAAAACTGCGCGGGCCAGTCGATCGAACTGAACCTGGGCGACGGCGATTCGAGCGAGGCGACGGCCCGCAGGCAGAAGGAGGCAGGTTACGGTTACTACATGTTCTTCTCGCTGAACCCCGTCAACTACGACGGACAAATCTCGCGTTGCCAGAGCGTCGCCCGGGGACTTTACGGCGAGGAATTGGTGGAAACCACGCATTATTATCCGAAAAACGTGTCCGCGCGTCTTCCGCGAAAATAAACCGTTTCCCGCCTCAGACCATACGGCGGGATACGAAAACTTAAAAACCAAAGCAATCCTATGAAAAAGATATTTACAGCCTTCGTGGCCATAGCCTGTGCACTGACGGGCTGCAGCGACGAAGCTACGATACCCGCAGAACCGCCCCGCGCCGACGAGATCGTGCTTTCGTCCGACGTGATCGTGAAGAACATGGAGGGCGGCACGGAAGAGATCACCGTAAGCAGTACGGGCGACTGGCGGCTGGCCGGCCTCTGCGACTGGGTACACCCTTCGGCCGTCTCGGGCAGCGACGGCGACACGGTGACCTTCACCGTCGATCCCACCGATGTGGAGGCCGACCGTGAAACGACCTTCAAGTTCTTCACCGGATCGGCCGTGGCGTCGATCCGCGTCAAGTCGCTCGTGGGCGATCTGCTGGCGGTCGTGTCGGAACCGTCCGTCACGATCGAGCAGGGTACGACCGAATTCATCGTCAAGCTGCACACCAACCTTCCCGAACTGGCCTGCACGTTTTCGGACGGCGGCGAAGGGTGGATTACGCTCCGGGAGACGATCGATGCGTTCGGGCAGACGCTCATGCGCTTCGGTACGACCGTGAACACCGGTTTCGACAGCCGCTCGTGCACCCTGACCGTTTCGGACGCCCGGGGAGGCGGCTCATCGGTGGAAATTCCCGTCAAGCAGCGCCAGGTCTACGTGCTCGAAGCGAAACAGAACGCCTACGAGCTGGATCTGGAGGAGCAGACGATCGTGGTCGATATTTCCGCGAACGTGCCCTACACTATCCGGTATAGCGGCAACTGGATTCAGCAGCTGCCCGATACGCGCGGCGTGAGCGACTCGCAGCTCCGCTTCAGAATCGGCAAGGCGACCGAAATGCGTTCGGGGACGATCACGCTCGTCAACAACTACAACACCGGCGTGACGTGCGAGATCAAGGTGATCCAGAACGACCCGAGCATCAAGAACGTCCGGATTCCCGACGCCGTGTTCAGCCAATGGCTGCTTGACAAAAAATGGGTCGTACATGTCAGCGGCGACGAATACACCGTGACCCCTGCGGGTGCCGCAGCCACGACGCTCAATAACGACTCTCCGTTCAGCGACCTCTACAAGTTCTCGTCGATGGAAGGGATCGAAGGTTTGACCGCTCTCAAGTCGATCAGTGTTTTCGGCAACATGGTGACCAGACTCGACATCAGCAAGCTGACCGAAGTTTCGTCGGTGAATGTCAATTTCAACGGCATCAGCGATATTTATCTGGGCGACAATCCGGTGGAGAGCATCTCCGTCACGTTCCATTACCACATGGCGGGTTACAGCAATACGGTCAGTCCGGAGACGATGACCGTCTCGGGGTCGCAACTCAAAACCCTGGATATATCGTCTACGTACGCCGATAAACTGCATACGCTCGACGTGTCGGGCTGCCCGGCGCTCGAAACGCTCAAGGCCAACCGTTCGGCCGGCAAGCTGAAGACGATCCGGCTGAAAAAGGGGCAGACGATCCCCAACATGAGTTATACGGCCGGTGCCGTGATCGAATACGTAGACTGATCTCTCCTTCGAATCGAATAGCGAACCGTGCGGTCCCGGGTATCGATACCCGCCGGCCGCACGGTTTTTCGTGTGGGTTACATGGTCCCGTTCGCGGAATGCGGCTGCGCCCGGTTTTGCTACGATTCCGGTGCCTGTTCCGCACACCGGATCAGTTCCCGGCAGCCGTCCTCCAACAGGTCGAGTACCAGTTCGAACCCTTCGCGGCCCTCGTAGTAGGGATCGGGCACGTAAGCCCACCGGGGATGGTTCCGGCAGAAATCGACCATGCGCGACACTTTATCGATCGCTGCCCGCGCCGGAGCCATGCGGCACACCCGTTCGTAGTTCGCATCGTCCATTATTATGTAACCTTTTTCGAATAAGTATCTGATTTTCAAAAATACTTATTTGGGAAAGGTTACATAATTTTATACTAAATCAGAATCCGGGCAAATTCAATAGTCTCAACACAACGAATGCGATAATCGACGTTATCAGCATTATCAGTACAGCCTCCGGCGAGGCGGCTCCTTTGAGTTTCTTTGAGTCGGTGGCGTTTGATATAGACAGCGTTCAGGCTCTTCTCTTTGTAGATAACAGCAATCTCTTGCGCTGTGAATCCCTGCTCCATCAGGCAATACATCTCCATCTCATCATCGGACAGCTTCTCGGTGCAGGAGATTTGCAGAACATTGTCGCCCATCTCCACTACCTCCGAATCTTTCAGCGAGTTTATGTTAATCGCCTCCATAAATTTCTGATGGAATAGTTCCTTGTCTGAGTAGGTGTAGGCGAGGTCAATTAACCGCCGTATCAATGCCAGTCTCTTGTCGGATATGTCCTGCGTTTCTTCTTTCATAGCCGTATTGGGTATTTGTTATCCTACTAAAATACAACAATTTAGTCAATGAATGACGCATCTGTTTTAGACAATTTTCTTCATGTTTTCGGCATGTCATTTTGGCGTGAAAGATTTTTATTTGGCAAAGTGCTGTTTATCAGCTTATTTGTGTTGCGAGTGAAAGATTTATTTTCATTGATTTCAGGCGTTTGCATAGTAACTTTGAGTAGGGCTATTTATAGGCAAAACCCAATGAAAGCACTATTTCGAATAACACTTATTTTTATCGCCACAGGTCTTCTTATCCCTGCGGTTAGCGCCCAATCTTTGGGCAAGCAAATCCCGCCGGAGATAACTGACGGCGCCCTCTACAATCAGGCATATCTTGAAATGGTCGGCTAAATCGCTTGAATATCACCCTCAACGCCCCGACACATGGATCATCAGAGGCAAAACTCTTGAACGGACTCTTTTGAAATATTTGAGTAATACCGGAGGCTGGATGGATAACTACGCTCTATTCCTCGAAAGTCAAATGCATGATTGTTCCGACCGATTGGACGCTTTGGGATGGAAACCGATGTGCGGCGAGTTGAAAGAAAATTAGACACGAATGCGCTGCAAGGGCAGCAAGTACAAGAAGAAAGACTCAATCACAATACAAACCCATAAAATGTAAAGATTATGAAAACAAGACGATTTTTTATTTCGACTGCGATTATTTGTGTCGCATCGTTATTTTCTGTAAATTTGGCATACGGGTATCATCCAATTTCTCCATATGCGTACTGAATGAACAACCCGGTACGATATGTCGATCCTAATGGTATGGACGTTTATCGTTATGATGATAAGACAGGGGAGATGATATTGCATCAGGAAACTAATGATAATTTTGATCAGATCGGCCGGTTCAAATACGATAAAAAAACTGACACCTACACATTACGCACAAATCGTAAAGGAGAAGCAAGAACCCGTATGGATAATGTTGAAAAAGGCATTCTTAGTGACGGCATGAACTTTATGACTAATGACAATATGTGGTCAGTGGGTGGTGCGGGGCAACCTACTGTTGAAGGTTTCCAGAACTTTGCAATAGGATTTGCCGAGATGATTAATAAAGAAGTATCTGGTTATTATATGAATCAACCCGGGACGCCAGATGTTGTAAGTGATATTTACATGGGCCGTCACATAAATAATACAGCCACTATGTCCAAAAAAGGAGGGGCGCGTGAAGTTAATAATATGACCTTGAATGGCACGGCCCAAGTTCATACCGATTGGCATACACACCCAACTTACGGTCATAGCGAGGCTTCTCGTACCACATATTCAGAACAGGATATGAAGTCAAAAATAAACGCTCTCAGGTCACCGCATCCTTCACAAAGGCCGTCTTATTTTATGATATTAACGAGGGGCTATGCTCCAATATACTATTGATATGAAACGATTATTATTGGCTTTCATTTTCGCAGCATTTTGTTGCTCTATTATGAGCCAGCCTGTTACACCAATTACAGAATCTCATAATCAGGCAATAGAAATCGCTATCACAGATTTTCTCAAATGTAATTTAAGAAAAAAGTATAGTGCATTTTCAGTATCGATATATGAAAAAAGTAAGTATGATCGATATGAAGTTAGTGATAATTTGATTGTCGTTTCCATATTACCAAGTGAAACCACTGCTCCCCAATATTATATTACGTCAGTCGATACACTGGGTACTACACGTCTGCCTACGAGGCACATAATTAAAGACGGAAAGTTGTTTTATTGGTATGATTCAGACTATGGCCTTACGGAAGAAACTATCAGAGTTTTTCGAGACTATAATCTTGTCGATTTACTTGAAAACTCTGGGTTGGACCATATAATGGGACAAGAGGTTTACGGAGATGATTTTGCAAAAGCAGCACAATATTATATGTGCAAAAATGATCTAACAAATTACAAACGTGTGATATCAAGCATTGGAATAGGAGGATATAAGCCGCCTAAACCAAGATGTAATCGTTAATAGCAGAAACCCTCTCAATATACTATTGAGAGGGTTTTTCTATATTCATATACCGATATTCTGCAATATATTATTTGTATGAAAAAATTATATATAACAATCATATTGAGATCAGCAATGATTTAATCGTACTCACCATAGGGCCTGTCGATAACACGGATACTTTTACATGGTTCGATGACATATTGGGGAAAGATATTACGTATCATCCATATTATATTACTTTGACCGACACTTTAGGAAGTACACGCTTGCCGACAAAACATATTATTAAAGAAAGGAAACTGTTTTATTGGCATGATTCCGATTATGGTCTCACCGAAGAAATGATCAAAGTTTTATTGGATTATAATCTTGCAGAACGGATAAATATCTCTGATATATCCTATTTGGGGTTGATTGGGAAAAATCAAGATTTCATTGACGTAGCAGACAACTATTTCTGTAAAAATAATATTAATAAGTATAAGCGTATTGTTACAAGCAGTGCGAATGGCTGGTATGAACCACCGAAATTGAAATGTAAATAGTATGTGTACATAGACGGGTACCCAAACAGGTGCCCGTTTTCTTACGCTAAGATAGATATGTGATTGGTCGTAATAATATTTCCCGACGGACAGTATGTAAGAACACGATAGTATGAGAAGAATAGCTTTGGGTTTTCTGTTTCGCTGCGTACTTTATCCAAGTGTGCATGCTCAGGATAGAGGTTTAAAAAAGATTCCTTGTCTGTCTTTGTTGTTGAAAACGAGATTCTTGGCTCTATTCTCAATGATTTTATTGTCGAAGCAAAAAAAATCGACTGCCACACTCCAACAGTGTATCATATTTATATCGATTTGTTTGATATCGGCTTAACCGTCTACATCCGCGACTTCTTGGGACACTCGTCCGTTACGACGACAGAAATTTACGCTCGAATGAGACGGTATGTCTATATAGACATACCCATCACCACGATCCGGTCGAAATCGTCGAAATCCTCCTCCCGGAAGGGCCGTGCGCGGTGCGTCAGGTCATAACCCCGCCGTGCGGCGGCCTGCCGCATCCGCGCATCGGGCAATTCGCCCGCATGTCCGGAATAGGTGCCTGCCGAGTCGATCGTAAACCGATCTTCAATCCCCTTTTCCCGCACCAGATGCCGCATGATGCCTTCGGCCGCCGGGGAGCGGCAGATGTTGCCGAGGCATACGAACAAAATACGCTGTTTCATGCGGCGAAGATAGTACAAGGCGCGCGTAAAAGCAAACCGGTTTGCATTGCCATGCGCCGCCCGTGACTGACGGGAAGTCGTTTCCGTGCGGTCCGGGGACATGAAGATTGGAATATAAATTGCAGTGCATAAGCGTATGAGACGGAAAATACAGGATTGGATCGAACAGTACCGGTGTATGGACTGGGCCGTGTTGTACCTGCGGTTGTTCATCGGCGGGATCATGCTGTTCCACAACATCGGCAAGGTGCAGAATTACAACGAAATCATCACCTCCTACCCCTCGCTGCTCTACATCGACAGCAGCGCCGTGTTCGTGATCGTCACGGTCGCCGAGGTGTTGTTGTCGGTGCTTATCATGATGGGGCTGTGGGTGCGCTTCTCGGCGCTGCTGATGGCGCTGGGGCTGATCTTCATGTTCGCCGCCGGACTGGGAGCCGGGGAGCTGGAGTTCGTCTATCTGGGCATTTATGTGTTTTTGATGGTTTCGGGCGGCGGAATCTACGCCTTCGACGCGACGATGAACCCTTCCGGATCACGAAATTGAACCAATAAAACACGATTCCGCCGGATCGTCATGCGGGAATTGGCGGAAAAAGCGTACATTTGCGCAGTTTATTTTTTCATTGTCAACCGAAAAACCAAAAGGAAATGAAAATGAAATCCGCTGTGGCGATGCTGGCTTTCGCCCTTTCCGCCGTGACCCTGCAGGCGCAGGAACTGCCTTATAAGGTTTCGAACGTCGAAGTGCTCGACCTGAGCGGCAACCCGACCAAACTCCCCTACTGGGGTGAAAAGAACCTGATGATCTTTTATGTCGATCCCGACCGCCACAAGCAGAACAGCGCCTTCACCGAGGAACTGGAACGCAACCACCGCGCCGAGGGGGAAAATATCTACGGTTTCGGCGTGATGAACCTCAAGGACGCGCCGATGATTCCCAACGGCATGGCCCGCAGCATGGCCAAGAAGCGCACGGAGAAGAACGGCGCGCTGGTGCTGGCCGACCAGGACCGGATCCTGAGCCGTGCCTGGAAACTGGGCGACTGCAACAACCAATTCGTGCTGATGCTCGTGTCGAAAGAGGGCGAACTGGTATTCCTGCGCAAGGGCGAACTTTCCGGGCAGGATATACAGGAGTTCTACGACGTGCTTGAAAATTACAAATAACCGGGTTGTCGCAAAGGAGGTTGCGCGGCCTGATTTTCAATTCTTGATTTTAAATTCGGTATGATGCGCATTTCCTTTGTTTTGCTCTGCCTGTTGTGTGGTGCGCCACTGGCGTCGCGGGCGCAGGAAAGCGTGCTGATCCGGGGGGACGACACCTTGCATTATACCTATACGCCGGTGTGTCCGCCGTCCGATGCGGCCGTGCGGAAGCCGCGCAGGTCGTTTCTGCAGCGTATCGTCGATTATTTCGGCGATTCGACCGTCGATAAGACTTTCGAGAAAAAGATCGACTTCACCTTTGCCGGCGGCCCGAGCTATTCGAAGAACACGAGTTTCGGCATCGGCCTGCTGGCTGCGGGGCTTTACCGCCTCGACCGCACCGACTCGGTCACGCCTCCTTCGAATATTTCGATCTTCGGCAGTGTCTCCGTCACGGGGTTTTACGCGCTGGGCGTGACGGGCAACAACATCTTCGCGCAGAACCGCAACCGCATCGACTATACGGCGGCGTTCTCTTCGGCACCGCGCGATACGTGGGGCATCGGCTACGCCGCCGGAAGGTATAACGAACAAAGCAGCTACGTCGAGAAGCATTATCAGGTCGAGGGACGCTACCTGCACCGGATTTTCCGCAATACGTATGTGGGAGGACTGCTCAACTTCGAGCACACGAAAGGACTGAAAATCAAGAACGAGGCGTATATTGCCCACCAGAAGCATCACTATACCGCCACGGGAGTCGGGGCTATCGCCGAGTACGACTCGCGGGACTTTATCCCCAATCCCTACCGGGGCGTGTATGTGAGCCTGCAGGAGACTTTCTTTCCGAAGTTTCTCGGAAATTGCGGGCAGTCGCTCTGGCAGACGGTGTTCATCGCCGACGGCTATCAGCGCGTGTGGGAAGGGGGCATCCTGGCTGCCGACCTCTACGCGGAGTTCAACTCCGAAGGCACGCCCTGGCCCATGCTGGCCCGGTTGGGCGGCGGGCAGCGAATGCGCGGCTATTATCAGGGCCGCTATACGGACAACGACCTGATTACCGTGCAGGTCGAACTCCGGCAGCGCATCTGGCGGCGGATCGGATGCACGGTATGGGGCGGAGCGGGCAACGTTTTCCGCCGCTTCGACGAATTCCGATGGTCGCAGACGCTGCCCAACTACGGCGTCGGACTGCGCTGGGAGTTGAAGAAGCGGGTGAACGTGCGCTTCGACTACGGTTTCGGCCGTAATACCGGCGGCTTCCTGCTCAATATTAATGAAGCGTTTTAAGGATTTATGAACTGTACGAACCCAAACAGGAATCTACGCCGGCGCCGGGGCATTCGCACCCGGAGCCGTTTCACCACCTTTTTGGCGGTCTACTTCTTCGTGGCGCTGATCATTCCGAATTGCGTGCTGGCCAACACCGAACCTTACTCGGGCTGGACGGTCGAGGCCCTGATCCTGATGCCCCTGGGGTTCTACATGATGTGGAGCGTGCTGCTCCGCCGTTCGGGCATCATGATCTGGCTGGCTTTTCCATTCATCTTCTTCTGCGCCTTCCAGATCGTACTGCTCTACCTGTTCGGCAACTCGATCATCGCCACGGACATGTTCACCAACCTTCTGACGACCAACCCGGGCGAGGCGGGCGAACTGCTCAGCAACATCTACCCTTCGGTCATTCTGGTCTGCGTGATGTACCTGCCGCTGTTGTGGTTCGCCGCACGCGAGATCGGGCATAAGCGTTACATTTCGCGTACGGCGCGGATGAATATCGGCCTGAGCGGCGCGGCGCTCTTCGCGCTGGGCGTGCTCGCGCTGTGGCCCGCCTACCGGGTCAGCGAGGACAAACACGTGCTGCGGGACGAAATCTTCCCGATCAACGTGCTCTACAACGCCGGACTGAGCGCCCGCGAATTCCGCAAGATGACCCACTTCGAAAAGACGGCGGCGGGATTTTCGTTCCGCCCCACGCGGACGGCGGAGGCGGCCGGGCGCGAAATCTACGTGTATATCATCGGTGAGGCGTCGCGGGCGATGAACTGGCAGTTGTTCGGCTACGGACGCGGTACCAACCCCCGGCTGTCGGAGGTGAGCGATCTGGTCGTGTTCCGCAACATGCTGACCCAGAGCAACACGACGCACAAGAGCGTGCCCCTGATCCTGTCGTCCGTGGCGACGGACGAGCACGAGGAGCTGTACCGCCGCCGGGGCCTGCCCTTCCTGTTCAAGGAGGCAGGGTTCGAGACCTGGTTCATCTCCAACCAGTCGCCGCAGGGAGCGATGATCGACAACCTGGCGCACGACGCCGACCACCTGGTCTACATTCAGTCGCCGCGTCACGACGAGCAGCTGCTGGATCAGATGCGCATGGCGATCGGGCGCAGTCAGGCGCAGAAGATGCTTTTCGTGCTGCACTGCTACGGCTCCCATTTCAGCTACCACCAGCGCTATCCCCGCGCATTCGCCCGCTTCACGCCCGACGACGACGTGGCTATTTCGGCCAAACACGCGGAGGAACTGCGCAATTCCTACGACAATTCGATCGTCTACACGGATCATTTCCTGGCCGAAACGATCAACTACCTGGCGCAGGTGAATGCCAGCACGGCGCTGCTCTATTGCGCCGATCACGGGGAGGATATTCTCGACGACCAGCGGGGACGGTTCCTTCACGCCTCGCCCACCACCACGGCCTATCAGATTTACGTGGCATCCCTGGCGTGGTTCTCGGATGCCTACCGCCGGAATTTTCCGGAGAAAGTCGCGGCGGCCGAAAGCCACGAAAACGCACCGGCGACGACGCATGCCCTGTTCCACACGATGGCCGACATGGCCTCGATCGAGGGGGATCACATCCGCAAACGGGTTTCGCTGGTCAGCCCCGAGTACGATACGCTGGCACCCCGCTTCTACCTGAACGACCACAACGAAGCGGTGCCTTTCCGCAAAACCGGACTTGCGCCGCAGGACATCCAAGTGCTGCGAAACTACGGCGTGGAGCTTTAGCCAATTCAAAATTCATAATTCACAATTCATAATTGGCTGCGCGAAGAGCCTGTCCAGGATCGGGAACGCTGTCCGATCCACGGGTTCGTGTTCCCAAAACTCGGTCGGACAAGCCGGGATTTCGCAGGTTCCCCTGTCCCGTCGTTTGCGTCCGTCCACAAAAAAAGCTACCCTTCGAGAGGTAGCTTTTTTTCGATAAATCGGTCAGGAATTATTTCGCTGCTTCGACAGAAGCCTTACGGAAATCCTTCATCAGCTTCGAAATCTCGAGAGCCGACTTACGGGCGCGCGTGCCTGCTGCCTTGTTGCCTTTTTCTACCTGAGCTGCGGCGTTCGCGGCGAATACCTCGAACTCTGCATTGATTTTTTCTACTAACTCTTTCATGACTTTTTTTGAATGTTTTGGGTTTGTTGTACTGCAAAGATATAAAAATAATCGAATCGCCAACTTTCAAAAGTAAAAAAACACTGTTTTTTTCAGCTGAAAACGGGCTTTGAATGCGGACAGGTACGTTTTTTGTCTCCTGAAGCCCTAAAAATCACCACTATGGACAAACTATTTACGGGGCTGTGCGCCGTGTTGACGATAACCCTTGCGGGCTGCCACAAACGGCCGAAACCGGCCGGGATGCCCCCGCTGCGGGTCGAGGTCGCCGTGGCCCGTGCGGACAGCATTCCCAACCGGATGAGCTTCATCGGCTACCTGTCGAGCAATTTCGACGCCGTGATCCAGCCCCGCGTGAACGGGTATCTGCTGACGAAACAATACGAAAACGGAATGCCCGTCAAACGCGGGCAGCTGCTGTTCACGATCGACCCCGACCAGCTTTCGACCTCCAAACTGGCTGCCCAGGCGCAGTTGCAGTCGGCTCGGGCGCAGGCCGTCGAAGCCGAGAACAACTACCGGCGTGCCGTGCCGCTGGCGCGCATCAACGCCATCAGCCAGGCGCAGCTCGATCAGTATACGGCCCAGTACAAGGCGGCGCAGGCCTCCGTGCAGGCGGCCCGGCAGTCGCTGAGCAACGCCTCGATAAACGTGGGTTACACGCAGCTGCGCTCCCCGATCGACGGCATCGCCGAGCACACGGCGGCGCATATCGGCGACTACATCGGGCCGGGCACGCAGTTCAGCGTGCTCACAACCATCTCCAACCTCGACACGATGACCGTCGACGTGGCGATCCCCATGTCGCAGTACCTGCGGTTCGCCGGGCAGCGCCGGTCGCTCTACGACAATGCCGGACTGCTGTCCGACATCCGGCTGGTGCTGGCCGACGGCGTTCGGTACCCCTACGAGGGACTTTACGACTATACGCGCAAGGACGTTTCCAACGCGACGGGAACGCTGACGCTGGTGGTGATGTTCCCCAACCCCGAGCAGTCGCTCAAACCGGGACAGTTCGCCCGCGTGGAGACCAACGTGGGGCCTTCGCGGCGGCAGGTGGTCGTGCCCCAGCGGTGCGTGAGCCAGGTGCAGGGCATCAATTCGGTGTGGGTGGTGCGGGCAGACAGCACGGCCGAGTACCGGCGTGTGGTGCCGGGCGACACCTACGGCACGATGTGGTGCATCGAGTCCGGCCTCTCCGAAGGCGAGACGGTCGTACTCGCGGGGCAGCAAAAATTGCACAGCGGTGCGAAAGTCATCCCCGTAAAACCGTAGACTATGGAAAAATTCTTCGTTTCGAGGCCGATTTTCGCCATCTCGCTGGCCATCGTCATCGTGCTGCTGGGCGTGATCTCGATCGTGAACCTCTCGATCGAGCAGTATCCCGACATCACGCCGCCCGTGGTGGAGGTTACGGCCTCTTACGACGGGGCCGACGCCGAGACGGTGAACAACGCCGTGGCGACGCCTGTGGCGCAGGGCGTGATGGGCGTGAGCGACATGCTCTACATGCAGGCCACGAGCGCCAACGACGGCACGATGTCCCTTCAGGTGACCTTCGACATCGGTTCCGATCCCGACCTGGACGCCATCTTCACCCAGAACAACGTCGCGGCGGTCACGCCCCTGCTGCCGGCGACCGTGACCAAGCAGGGCGTGACGACCCGCAAGACCATGACCGGCTTCCTGCTGGTATACGCCCTGTACAGCGACGGGCGCTACGACGACGAATTCCTGTCGAACTACGCCTACATCAACCTGCAGAACGAACTGCTGAAGATCAACGGCGTGGGCAAAGTGTCGATCATGGGCGCCGGCGAATACGCCATGCGCATCTGGCTCAAACCCGACGTGCTGAAGTATTACAACATTCCGGTCGACGCCGTGACGTCGGCCATCGAGATGCAGGGCGGCATCTACCCTGCCGGCCAGTTCGGGGCGGAACCCGCCCCAGACGGCACCACCTATACTTATACGGTGACCATGCCGGCGCAAATCTCCACGGCCGAAGAGTTCGGCCGGATAGTCGTGCGGACGACCTCCTCGGGCGAGCAGATCCGGCTCAGCGACGTGGCCGATGTGTCGCTCGGCAGCCAGAGTTACGGCGTGAGTTCGCTCTTCGGAGGTACGCCCGCAGCGCTGATCGTCGTCTACCAGGAGCCGGGCAGCAACGCCGTGGAGGTGGGCAGCCGCGTAAAGGCGGCGGTGTCGAAACTCGAACAGCGCTTTCCGGACGGCATAACCTGCACGACGGTCGTGGATACCACGCAGAGCATCAAGGCCGGGATCAGGGACATCTTCCGCACGCTCATCATCGCGCTGATTCTCGTCATTTTCATCATCTATCTCTTCATTCAGGACTGGCGGGCCACGGTGATTCCGCTGGTGGCCATTCCCGTGTCGCTCATCGGCGCGTTCATCCTCTTCCCGCTGTTGGGCTTCTCGATCAACATCATCTCGCTGCTGGGCCTGGTGCTGGCGATCGGTCTGGTGGTGGACGACGCGATCGTGGTCGTGGAGGCGGCACAGGTGAACATCGCCAACGGCATGGCGCCCCGTCCGGCGGCGCTGGAGGCGATGAAAAACGTCTCGTCGCCGATCATCGCCACCACCGTGGTGCTACTGGCGGTGTTCGTCCCGGTGTCGTTCACGGGCGGCATCACGGGGCGGCTGTTCCAGCAGTTCTCGGTGACGATCGCCGTGTCGGTGGTGATCTCGGCATTCAACGCCCTGACCCTCTCCCCGGCCCTCTGCGCCCTGCTGCTCCGGCACCGTGAACCCCCGACGAAGGGCTTCTTCGCCTCCTTCAACCGCTGGTTCGGACGGCGCATGGAGAGCTACTCGCGCTTCACGGCGACCACCGTGAAACACGTCGCGCGCACGGGAATCTTCGTCGCCCTGACGCTGGCCGTGATCGCCGTGGTTTGGCACTTCCTCCCGGCGGGATTCCTGCCCGAGGAGGATCAGGGCTACGTCATGGTGATGGTCGACACGCCCGAAGCCTCGTCGCTGCAGGTGACGCAGCAGGCCATGATGCAGGTCGATGCGGTGATCAAGCAGCTGCCCGAAGTGCAGTCGACCTCCTTCGCCGCCGGTTTCAACATGATGGCCGGCATCGCCGCCACCGACAGCGGCATCATCTTCGTGTCGCTGGTCGACTATGCCGACCGCAAACTCTCGGCGGCGCAGATCGCCCAGAAACTCACGGACGAGTTGTACGTCGCCGTGCCGGGCGCTACGTGCTACGCCTTCATTCCGCCTTCGATCCCGGGCCTGGGCCTCACGTCGGGCGTCTCGGTGGAGGTGCAGGACCTGGAAGGACGCGGCACGGAGTACCTCGCGGAGCAGACGTTCCGCCTGGTCGACTCGCTGCGCAAACTGCCGTCGGTGGCCTCCGTCACCACACAGTTCAACGCCGGGGTGCCCCAGCGGCGGCTCGAAATCGACAAGGAGCAGGCGCTGGCGCAGGGCGTCGATCTCGGGACGCTCTACGCGGAGTTGACCACCCTGCTGGGCGGCGCCTACATCAACAACTTCAACAAATTCGGCAAGCTCTACCAGACCTACATCCAGGCGGCTCCGGACTACCGCATCGACCGCCGCTCGCTCGACAACTACTACATCGAGAATGCCTCGGGGCAGAGCGTGCCGATCGCGGCATTCGTTACGGTGCGCGACACGGTGGGTGTGGAGTACGTTTCGCAGTTCAACCTCTACCGCTCGATCGCCCTCACGGTCACGCCTGCGGCCGGCGCCTCGACCACCACCGTCATGCGCGATATCGCCTCCACCGCCTCGAAGGTGCTGCCCGTCGATGTCGGAACGGCCTGGAGCGGCACCTCCTATCAGGAGGCCAACGCCTCGAAAACCGGAGCGCTGGTTTACGTACTGGCGCTGGTCTTCGTCTTTCTCTCGCTGGCGGCACTCTACGAGTCGTGGGGCCTGCCGCTGTCGATCCTGCTGAGCGTGCCTGTGGCCGTGATGGGCGCGGTGCTGGCCATCGGCGGCGTGCATCTGCTCGATGCGCTCTATGTCAACGATATCTACATGCAAATCTCGCTGGTGATGCTCATCGGACTGGCGGCCAAGAACTCGATCCTCGTGGTGGAGTACGCCAACCGGCTCTTCTACGAGAAGGGCCTCTCGCTGCTCGACGCGACGATCGGCGCCGCGAAGCTCCGCGTGCGGCCCATCATCATGACGGCCTTCGCCTTCATCCTGGGTGTGATGCCGCTGATCTTCGCGCACGGAGTTTATGCCACGGCACGCAACATCATGGGCGTGGCGCTGGTGGGCGGCATGTTGTTCGCCACGCTGCTGGGCATCTTCGTCTATCCGGCGCTCTACTACCTCGTGGGAAGCATCGGCAAATTCGAGAAACGCCGGAAGCTAAAATCGCAACAGTCATGAAACGGATTTTTCTGATAATCGCAGTCGCAGGGTTTGTAGCCTCCTGTATGCCGAAACTCTATCCGCCCCGGGCGGAGGTGCCCGGGCGCTACATCTACGCCGGGCAGTTCTCCCAGGATTCGATGAAGTGGGACGTGCCCTGGTGGGAGCTGTTCGGCGACACGACGCTCAACCGCCTCGTGGACCGTGCCCTGATGAACAACCGCGACCTCATGGCGGCCGTCTCCCGCGTGGAGGAGGCGCGGCTGAACCTCTCGGTGGCGCGGGCGCAGTTCCTGCCCTCGGTGGGACTGGACGTCTCGGCCGAAGGGGATTACACGGCCGCCACCAAAATCGAGCAGGACTACGCCATAGAGCCGGCCCTGTCGTGGGAAATTTCGCTCTTCGGGGCGCTGCGCAACACGACGCGGGCGGCCCGGGCGGCTGTCTGGTCGTCGGAGTGGGCCATGCGGGGCGTGGAGCTTTCGCTCACGGCTCAGGTCGCCACGACCTACTTTACACTGCTGCAATACGAACGCGACCTGAGCATCGCGCGGCGGAGCTACGTGCTGCGGCGCGAGTCGGCGGCGCTGATCGACTCGATGTTCCGCTACGGCATGTCCGACGGCGTGGCGCTCGAACAGGCCCGGAGCCTCGTCTACACGGCCGAGGCCGACATTCCGCTCTACGAACGGGCCGTGGCGCAGGCGCAGTTGTCGCTCAACACCCTGCTGGGTGAACTCCCTTCGCAGCCGGAGCGGAGCGTGCAGGGGTTGAACCTGCTGTCGGACACACGGCCCGCGCAGATTCCGATCGGGCTGCCCTCCGACCTGCTGTACCGCCGTCCGGACGTGATGGAGGCCTACTTCACGATGCGGCAGGCTGCGGCGCAGGCCGGTGTGGCCCGGAGCGCGAGATTTACGTCCATCACGCTGACTGCCAAAGGAGGTATTGCCAGCACCTCGATCAAAGGTTTAACTGCGGCGAAGCCCTGGGCATGGGATGCGGCGGCTTCGCTCACGCAGCCCCTGTTCGCCTTCGGCAAGCTCAAACGCCGCGAGCAGGCGGCCGTCGAGAGCTACAACCAGAGCGTATACAGCTACGAACAATCGCTGCTGCAGGCCTTCGCCGATGTGGAATCGGCGCTGGCGAGCATCTCGACCTACCGCGAGCAGACGCGGCGCTACGCCCAGCTGGTGCTGGCCAACGACCGGATCGCCACGATGACCCGGGCGCTCTACAAGAGCGGCATGTCGGACTATCTGGACGTGATCGACGCCGAGCGCAGCCTCTACCAGTCGCAGATGGAGTACGTCAACCTCGTGGCGCAGCAGTACATCAACTACGTCGATCTGTTCAAGGCGCTGGGGGGAGGGTGGTAGAAATTCATAATGAAAAATTAAAAATTTAGAATTAAAAATGAAAAATTCAGGACGAGACG
>DBFWKV010000006.1:0-32488 GCA_048465795.1 Alistipes sp. | reverse complement strand
ACCCGTGCGCCGGTCGCCACCAAAGTATTGCTACCTCGTGCTGCCCCTCGACTTGCATGTGTTAAGCCTGCCGCTAGCGTTCATCCTGAGCCAGGATCAAACTCTCCATTGTATAAAATGTTTTGTTATAAATCTTAGCTCTAATCTCAAAGGTATTGTTTGAAATCACTCTTTTGCAAGAGTGGATAAAAAACTTTATAGCTGCTCAATTACTTCAAAGAACGCTGTTCAATATATTTCTATAAGAACAATTTCGTTTTGTTCGCGGCTCCGGTCTTTCGACTTTCGCCCGGTTCTATCCGTCTGACTTTCAGAGCGGAAAGTGGTGCAAAGGTAAATCATTTTTTTCGAACCACCAAATCTTTTTCAAGATTTTTTCAGAAATTTTCAGAACCTTTTGTTTGTCGTTTCGAACCGTATTTCTTATTCGAAGCGGGTGCAAAGGTAAGTCATTTTTCCGAATCTCCAAAAGATTTCAGAACTTTTTTTTCAAAATTTTTCAGAACGTTTTCGTGAAGCCCAAAGCAAAGGCCGAATGAATGAGGACTATGCAGAGCGCAGAAAACGACTTTTCTAAAGAACCTTTTTGTCGCTTACGACCGTGTTTCTCTGTCGAAGCGGATGCAAAGATAAGGGCTTTTCCCGTCAACTTCCAAATAATTCGAGGACTTTTTTATACATATTTCGCTGTTTTTTCACACTGTATTAATCTTCAACGAATTAGTTATGAAAGTTTTTTAATATCTTTGCCGAAACCAAAATCCGTCTCAATGAGAAAGTCCTTAATATATATAGGTATCGCTTTTTCCGTGATTTCATGCGCCACCTCCGGCTTTCGTCCGCAGGAAGGCGACCTCCTGTTTCAGATGAACGAATCGACCCCGATGTCGGATGCCATCGCCGATGCGACGGATCATCCCGGTGCGGATAATTTCACCCATGTGGCGATCGCCATGAGCCGGAACGGAGCCGACTCCGTACTCGAAGCCTCTCCGCAGGATGGCGTGCGGATCGTGTCGTTAGAGGAATTTCTCGCTGCGTCGGCCCGGGTCAATGGCAATCCGGGTGTCGCGGTTATGCGGCTGCGCGACACAACGGGGGTCGCAAAAGCAGTCGTGCGTGCGTGCAGTCACCTCGGCGAAAGCTATGATTTTTCATACAGACCCGCAAACAGCAGCATGTACTGCAGCGAACTGATCTATGAAAGTTACTTGGCAGAAAATGGCTCGCCCCTGTTCACCGCACGGCCTATGAATTTCCGGACAGCGAACGGGACACTTCCCCGCTTTTGGGCAGAGCTATTCGAGCAGTTGGGAGAACCCGTTCCGGAGGGAATTCCGGGAACAAACCCGAACGATATGGCTAAAGAGAAAATCCTGAAAGAGGTACACCGTTATTTTTGAGAGGGATTTCCTCCAAAACAACACAATGAGCGGCATTCCCCGATAGAAACCTGCCGTTCCAATTCATCCGTCTCGGATAATCCTGAAAAGATTCCTATTCCGGTTTTGAGCGGCCGTACTCATACGATCCGCTCCACCGTCACATCGGGATTTTCCCGCAGGATGGCAATATAGTTCTCCTCCCTGGCGAAGCCTTTGGCGCGGATGACGAGCGTAGCGCGGTAAACGATGCCGCCGGCACTGCGCTGCGCCTCGATTTCATAGGAGATCACTTTATAGTCCTTGCTCTGCAACAGGTTGAACATTTCATCGACGACTTTTCGGGAGGGAGCGGAAAAGACGATCATCGTGCGCCGAAGCCCCAGTCCGCGAAAAACCAGCGTCAGCACCTCCAGCGCAAAGAGCGTCAGCACCATCGCAGCAACAGCCACGGCATACATGCCGGCTCCCGCAGCCAGACCGATACCGGCCGTCGCCCAAAGGCTCGCCGCCGTAGTCAGCCCCCGCACCAGCTGACGATGGATGATAATGGTTCCGGCTCCGATAAAACCGATACCGCTCACCACCTGAGCCGCAATACGGCTCGGATCAAGCCCCACGCCGGGATGGGTCAGAATCTCCGAAAAACCGTACTGGGAGACGATCATCACCAGGGCGCTGCCCAGCGACACCAGAAAATGCGTGCGGAACCCGGCATCCTTAACACGGTACTCCCGGTCGAGGCCGATCGCCGTACCGAGCAGACCTGCCACGAACAGTCTCAAAATGAATTCCCAAGTCATAACCGATAGATTTACACAAATATAGTGCTAAAAAACGGGAATCGCACATGTAAAGTCCTGAATTTCTTGTATCGATTCCCGTGTTTCCCAAAGCCCGGGCCGCAGAAAACGCATAGCGGCATTTCGACCCGACCGGCCAAACGGTGGTAACAGCGTACGATCCACTCGGCTCGCCCGGTGCTCCATCAGATTGAAAAACCACAGGAACCCGGATTTAAAACCGGCGCGCGGCAACGATTTTTGCCTTCGGGAGTTGCAGTGTCCGGATTTTTGCGTATCTTTGCGGGCTATGTTTAACTAAAGTAACTATTACGACAATGCCAAAAATGAAAACAAATGCCGCTGCGAAGAAGCGTTTTACCTTCACCGGCACGGGAAAGATCAAGCGTCAGCACGCTTATCACAGTCACATCCTGACCAAAAAGACTAAAAAACAGAAACGGAACCTCTGCTATTCGGGACTCGTTTCGGCCGCCGATGAGGCGAAAATCAAGAATCTGCTCGTTAAGTAATCCAACCGAGCGGAATTTTATTAACGAAGGAGCGAAACAGCCCCGAAGAACGTGAGAGAATCACGTCGCTGACAGCTCTTAAAAACTTTACATTATGCCACGTTCAGTCAACACTGTTGCGTCACGCGCAAGGAGAAAAAAAGTTTTGAAACTTGCCAAAGGTAACTTTGGTTCAAGGGGAAACGTATGGACCGTAGCGAAAAATACGGTCGAGAAGGGTCTGTGCTATGCTTATGCACACCGCGCCCTCAAGAAGCGGACATTCCGTTCGCTGTGGATCACGCGTATCAACGCCGCCGTCCGCGCCCAGGGAATGACCTATTCGCAATTCATCGGCAAACTCAACGCCAAAGGAATCGTCCTCAACCGCAAGGTTATGGCCGACCTGGCGATGAACGAGCCGAAGGCATTCGAAGCAATAGTCAACTCAGTTAAGTAGCCGGTAGCCGGCCTTGCCGGCAATCGGGCAGTTGTAACATATAGCACCGGGCAACCGGACATACAACCGCAAATTCAGGCGGGATTCCCTTCTCCGGATCGGCATCCCGCCTGATTCTTTTCCGAGGTTCCGCATCTTTGCCGTGATCCGGGGCAACGCGGCGGCCGCAACTCACAGCCGGACATCGGAAACGACAGGGCATGTCCGGAGCCTGCGTTCACCGCACGGCGTAATTCTTGCGGTTACGGTCGAAAACAAACAAACCATGTGTTACCACACCGCCCTCACCGTCGGCCCGCAGGAACTCGCCCGGCGTTACGGCCGTCGGGACGACCGGATAAAGGAGTTCAGACCGGCCTATCGTATTTCGGCATATTCCCATGCGGAATATCCGATCGTCACGGCCGATGCCCAACTGCTG
The DNA here is from genome assembly GCA_048465795.1 of Alistipes sp. Lineage (GTDB taxonomy): Bacteria > Bacteroidota > Bacteroidia > Bacteroidales > Rikenellaceae > Alistipes. Next base: position 28,931 of record DBFWKV010000006.1, on the reverse strand, counting down.
CTGGCGCGGTGGGGACTGATTCCTTTCTGGACGCACGACCTGGAGGATGCTCTCGTTATCCGCAACCGCACGCCCAATGCCCGGGCCGAAACCGTTTTCTCCAAGCCTTCGTTCCGCACGGCGATCCGTGAAAGCCGATGCCTGGTACCCGTCAGCGGATTCTTCGAATGGCGCCAGGACGGCAAGCGGAAGATACCTTATTATATCACGCTGCATGACCAGGCCGTTTTCTCGCTGGCAGGCATCTGCGACAAATGGCACAATCCGGTAAACGGGGAGGATGTATGCACTTACTCGGTAATCACCACCAGGGCGAACCGGCTGATGGCAGCTATCGACAACCGCAGTTGCCGTATGCCGGTCATCCTACCGCGCCCGGACGAAGAGGCCTGGCTCAACCCCCAACTCACGGACGAACAAATCGCGGGAATGCTGCGCACCTTTCCCGCGCGTACAATGCGGGCCGCAGCTATCGGCAGCGATTTCCTGAAAAAGTCGCCCTACGACCCTGCGATCATTCGAAACCCGGAACCGGTTGAAGCCTGAAGTGAATAAAGGCTCCCAAAACCGGCAGAAGCCCGATGCGTTGAAAAGCCGGAAATCAGGCAAATTCGGTTTTTTGACGAATAATTAAAAGTAAATTCGATATTTCTGATTATTTTTTCTACATTTAAAACCCGAAATCAATCAATAAATATGAAGCACAGTATTCTTTTCACAACGCTCTTCGCCCTGCTGGCAGGAGGCATTCTGGAATCTTCGGCCGTCCCGGCCTATCCGAAGCCTGTCCGCGTCACACAAAGCGACGGCACACAAATCACCATTCGAACCTACGGAGACGAATATCACCATTACACCCTTTCCGACGAAGGCTATACCCTGACCGGCGGCCCGGGCGGCGATTATTACTACGCGACACTCGCAGCCGACGGAACCCTGGTTCCGACCTCCGTGAAGGCCAAACCGGTCGCCAAGCTCGACAAGGCGGAACGCGCCGAAATTTCCAAAATTCAAAAGGGCATCAAACCGACGGCTGCCAGCCCGCTTAAACAACTCATGGAGATGCGCGCTGCCAGAGCCGCAGCCTCCCATGCAGCAAAAGCATCGGTCGGCGGCAACAACGCTCCCGGACGAATCACCACGACCGTTACGACCGGCAAACGCAAATGGCCGATCATCCTGGTGCAATTCAGCGATATCAAGTTCACGGTTACTAATCCCTCAACCGCGATTTCGAACCTGCTCAACCAGAAAGGTTACAGCGTCAACGGCTCCACAGGCAGCGCGTGGGATTACTACCACGAGAATTCCGACGGACAGTTCGATCCCGAATTCGTCGTTTACGGCCCTTACACCGCCTCCAAAAGTGCGAGTTACTACGCAGGCAACAGCGGTACGGCTCGCGTGGCGGAACTGCTCATCGAAGTCTGCAAGCTGGCCGACAAAGACATCAACTTCGCGGATTACAACGCCGGAGGCGTCATACAGGACGTAATTCTGTTCTATGCAGGATACAACCAGGCGGAAGGTGCGAGCAATACCATCTGGCCGCACTGTTCCAGCGTCGGATACCGGGGAGAATACTTCGACGGCGTGCTGCTGGACGGTTACGGCTGCTTCTCGGAACTCCGCATGGACGAGTACGGAAACAAAAACGGCGATATCGCCAATATCGGCACATTCTGCCATGAATTCGGACATATCATGGGATGGCCCGATTTCTACGACACCGATTACAGCGGCGCAGCCGGAACCGAATCTTTTTCGCTGATGTGCTCGGGAAGTTACAACAACGAAAGCCGCACACCGCCCGCACTGAATATCCTCGAACGCTGGATGATGGGCTGGGCCGCTCCGGAAGAGTTGACCACCTCGGGATATTACTCGCTCGCCCCCGTCACCGACAGCAAGGGATACCTGATCAGCAGCAATACGACCAACGAATACTTCCTCGCCGAGTATCGCGGGGCCGGGGAGAACAAGTGGGACAACCCTTCCTACATCGGCGGCTCGGGGCTTATGGTTTACCATGTGGACAACACACCCGCTTATAACCAGCAGTGGACCTATTATGCTTCGCCGAACGACGATCCCAAGCACGAATGTATGAAACTCGTACGGTCGGTCCCCGGCTCGAAGGATAATCCCATGCGGACTTTCTTCCCGGGATCGAACAACGTCACCGCACTTTCTGCGGCACGGAACAGTTTGTATAAATCGTGGAACGGACAGGCTCCCTTCGTCGAACTCGAAGACATTGCAATCTCGGGAAATACCGTGACGATGACCGTGCTGGGTGAAGGTTCGTTGCGACCCGATCTGAAATTCAGATCAACGGTTTACCAGTACAGCGCCCTGCTGACGTGGACGGATGCCGCCTCCGAAAGCTGGGAAGTCTCCTGGAATGCAAAAGGTTCGCCGGCACGGCAGTCCAGAGTAGTCCGGCAGACCGAAATCTATGTCGAAGGACTCACTCCGGCGACCGATTACGAAGTGACGATCACCCCTACGCCCGGAGGTTCGGAAAAGGCGCAAACCTATACGTTCACTACGGCGCCCCGAAGCGAGGGACAGCTCCGGATCGTACTTCCGACTTCGGATCTCACGAACAGCATACCCGTTTCGTTGGCCATAGCCGATTATCCGGGCGCCTACAAACAAATCGAGTGGTATATCGACGACACGCTAAATACTTCGGGTCACCTTACGTTCAAGACCGGCGAACACCGCATCACCGCAGTAATCACGGCCGAAGACGGGACAAAAGAGTATCTGATTAAGTACATCACCGTAAAATAACGACACCCTATGAAACGACTGAAATATCTTCTTGCGCTCTGCACCGTTCTCGTTCTCGGCGCGTGCAGCAGCGACGACACCGACAAACTCGACCCGAAGATCAAGGCCGAACGCACGGCTCTGACTGCCAATACGCAATACGGAATTTACCAGAACGGACAACCCAGCTACATCTTCGACAAGAATCAGCAGCAACTCTACGTCAATCCGTCCAAACGGACTTACCGGATTCAGAACGACCTCGGCACCAAATATGCCGAAGTGACCCTCGACGACGAGCCGACGCAGAAAAAAGGCGTAACTGGATCGCTCAACCACAATGTAGGACTCAGCACGGTGACGCTGGATGAAATCATCCTGCTCAAATCGGATAAAGACCATCTGTGGCTGTGGTGCGACAACGCACACACGGGCTTTATTCTTCCGAGGATAAACCTCTGACAGCACACACTTCGGGCATGCCCGGAGTGAATATCCGGCGGCGGAACGGTTCAGCACCGTCCCGCCGTTTTTTACACGGTTGCGCGAAAATTCCTTTCGTTTGCTTATCTTTGCGCCCCCGGCACCGGGTTCACATTCCCGGCAGCGTTATCATGGAATCCTGGAAGAAAACATTTGCCATCATCTGGAGCGGACAGCTCTTTTCGATCCTCAGCAGCGCTGTGGTCGGCTATGCCGTGATCTTCTGGCTGAGCCTCGAAACCGGCTCGCCCGAAGTGCTGGCTGTCGCCGCCATTGCAGGCATGCTGCCCCAATCGCTGCTGGGCATCTTCGCCGGGGCCTATATCGACCGGTGGGATCGCAAACGGACGATGATTTTGGCGGACAGCTTCATCGCACTTTGCACGTTGATTCTGGCCGCTCTTTTCTGGCTGGACGTGGCGCATACGTGGCACATCTACGTACTGTTGGCATGCCGCTCTGCAGGCTCCGCCTTTCACATGCCGGCCATGCAGGCCTCGGTACCTCTGCTGGCTCCGGAATCGCAGTTGACGCGCATCGCGGGCGTCAACCAGATGATCTCCTCCACATCGAGCATCGCCGGCCCGGCACTCGGCGCCCTGCTAATCACCGTCACAGGCATGGGCAACATCCTGCTGCTCGATGTCGCCGGGGCCGTTATCGCCTGCACCACATTGCTCTTCGTGCGGATTCCCAATCCCGAACGGGAACACACGAAGCCCCGTCTGCTGCGCGAGATACGCGAAGGATTCACGGCGATCCTCGCAGTCCCCGGCCTGGCCTGGCTTTTCCTGCTCGCCATTCTCGTGCTCTTCTTCATCATGCCCGTAGGCGTGCTTTTTCCTCTGATGACGCTGCATCACTTCGGCGGCGGAACGTTCGAAATGAGTCTGGTCGAGATCGTCTGGGGCGGCGGAAATTTACTCGGCGGAGCCATTATGGGACTTCGCAGCTATCCGGCAAACAAAGTGGTGCTGATCAACCTCATGTATTGGGTCGTCGGACTGTCGTTCCTCTTTTCGGGGCTGCTTTCTCCGGCCGGATTTTTCTGGTTCGCGCTGCTGGCTGCCATTGCCGGGGTCTCGGGAAGTGTATTCAATGCCTCGTTCATCGCCGTCGTGCAAACCCGTATCGACGCGGGCGTACTGGGACGCGTGCTGTCGCTCTACTTCAGCCTCAGCCTGCTGCCCTCGGCTCTCGGTCTGCTGGGAACGGGCTTCCTGGCCGAAGAGATCGGCCTCACCACCACGTTCGTCGCTGCCGGGGCCGTAATCTGCCTGATCGGGAGCATCGGATTCTTCATCCCCTCGCTGCTGCGACTGGGCCGCACAAAACAAGCCGTTCACTGATAAATCGAAATACCCGGCACGGAAATCCGCGCCGGGTATTTTCAAAATCTACGATCCGTCTAAGGCATCGACACCGAAATACCGTTCCAGGAGAAGACATAGGACAGGCCGTTCACCTGGTCGTACTTCCACTCCACCCGCACATTTCCGGAGGGGTACCTCGAAGTGTCGTAATCGGCCGTCGAGGAAAATCCGCCCGTCTCGACACCGCCGCCGAGGCGACGATAAGAGAGCATCCGGCCCTCTTCGATCTTGTACCACATGCGGGTAGGGGTCGAATTATTCAGCGAATAAAACGACTCGCCGCTGGCTTCCCCGTCCAGTTGGGTCTCTTTCTTCAGACACTCCGAATAAATCAGCTCCGGATGACCGGGTTTCCAGCTGAAACTTCCCGACCACCTCGATTTAAGCTCTCGCGAGCGGGGATACCAGGCCTCCAATCCGGACATATCGATCCGGTAAGTGCCGTCTCCCGCATTGTAGAGCATCGTAGAACCACCCGAAATATTGATGGTCGTTTCCCAGGAACTCAGTTGAAGGGTAACTTCATCATCGACCGTCACCACCCATTTTTTGGAACCTACGACTTCCGTATCGGCCAACTGTTCCGCACCGTTGGTATCGACATAGAAAACGCCGTAACGCTGGTAGTCGTCATTGATTCCGCCACGTGAATATATATAGGTAATCTTATAACCGTCGTTCGTCTTTTCGACTTTCGTTGCGGAGCCGAACAGGTTATTGATTATCCGCACGTCATTCACCCGCACATTGTCAAGGTCGTCCATGCTGTTCTGCTTCTTTGCCTCGGCCAGCAACATCGCCAGGCGGATGCCGACCTCGGCCGGCTGCATCGAAATCTGGTTCTGCATGCCCACAAAATTGTAAATCTCAAGACCTCGGGCCACAGGTTCGAGTTTCGAAGAATAGCTGTCGGTCTTCAGACACCCGGTCAGCACCAGGGGAAGCGCCGCCAGGATAAAAAACAATTTTCGCATATTCACTTTCAATTAATTATTTCTACTATACAACGGCCTGCGGCCGCGAATATTTCGTCCGGCCACAAAGATAACACAATTATCCGGGCCGGCAACGCATTTTCCGGTGCGAGAAGAAAGAAAACGACATCGCGGCAAAGAGGTTCGGACCCAACGCACCCTTCGCCGGCAGCTACCGGATCAGTCGAGCCTGGTCCAGTAGACCGACTTACTGAATCCCAGCAGGGAGCCTTTGAACCGAAGCGTATGCGCATCCGTGAACGACACTTCGACCTTGTAGGATTTTCCTTTGGTCGGATCGTATACCCGGCCGCCGTTCCAGACCTTCTTTTCGGGATCGTATTTCACACCGTCGACCACTACCACCCGATCGGCCCTCACGGTACGCTTCGCCTTGTCGGGGTTCTTCACGTCGAGCTTGGGCGTTCCGTCGGCATTGTTCGGGTGAAGCAGCCAAACGATCTGTCCCCGGTAGCTTCCGTCCGTCTGACGCGTGAACTCCACCTTCGACTCCTTGCCCTCTTCCACCGCCTTGTAGGTTCCCACGATCCGATCGGCTTCCTGTGCGCACACGTTTCCGGCAAACAACACCACGCCGACCACGGCTACGGCCGCTCTCAAAAATGTATTCATCCTTTCATTTATTTAATTTGACCCGGCAAAGATAGAGCAAGGTGAGAGGAGTGCCGAATTTATTCGGGCACTTCCGAACCGCAGCCTATCCAAGCGAAAGTTTATTTTCCGCAAAGATAAGGCTTTATCCTCTTCCGACCAAACAATCGGAAGTTCGGAACATTTTTTTTGTTTTCGGCGAATTTTTATTATCTTCGTTTTCGCAGGGTCTTTGCATCCTGCGTATATTAAATGGGCCAACAGCCCTTCGGTCAGACCATGCGAACGAAAATTTTATTGCTTATGTCGATATTCTCATTCTTCGGATGCGGCGGCAAGTCCGCCCAATACCCCTGCGACTCCGTCACTACGCGCGACGGAACGCAGATCGTCCTGCATTTTTTCAAACACGCCTCACTGGCCGTCCAGGTCGGCGAACATTGGATTTACGTCGATCCGGTGGCTGAATATGCCGATTATGTCGAGCTTCCGAAAGCCGACCTGATCCTCATCACCCACTCGCACTACGACCACCTGGACCGTGCGGCGGTCGATACGCTTTCCATGCGGCAGACGGACATCCTCTGCGACAAGACCTCGGCCGAAGCGTTCGATTTCAACTGCCATACGATGACGCCCGGCAGCGTGGCCACCCCGCGCGATTACGTGAAGGTGGAGGCCGTAGCGGCCTACAACACGACCGAAGGCCACACGCAGTTCCATCCCAAAGAGCGGGAGGATGTGGGTTACGTGCTCACCATCGGCGGCACGCGGATCTACCTTGCGGGCGACACGGAGCCGACGCCCGAGATGAAAGCCCTCAAGGATATCGATATTGCCTTCCTGCCCGTGAACCAACCCTATACGATGACCGTCGATCAGGCCGTCGAAGCCGTGAAAGCGATCCGTCCGGCGGTTTTCTACCCCTACCACTACGGGCAGGTGGAGCAGCCGACCGACATCGACCGCCTGGCCCGCGAGCTGACGGGAGTGACCGAGGTACGCATCCGGCCGATGGAGTAAGCGATTCATTATTCAAAGTTTGCTTTTGCGGTAAAGCAACGGCCCTTTCCGGTTAAAAGAGAGGAGCCTGCCAATCGGACAGGCTCCTCTCTTTCAGTGGAATCGATTCCGGACGGAAATACCTCGTTTATTCCTTGATACAGCGCACATTACCTCCGATCGCCTCGTCCTGCATGTTGTTGCCGCTGACCAGGCGCGAATACCAGTAGAGCATGTAACCCTTGAAATTCTGAGCCGGATAACCGTGATTGAACGCACACGCCGACCAGTAATAGCCGTAGCGGCCCACATTCGACAATTTGCCGTCCCGCGTCCGGTAACCCTGCGCCGGCCAGTAACCTCCGTTGTAGGTACGCGACTGATATTCACCCACCACCGTCAGCGTCGTTTTGTCGGCATCGGCCATCACCTCCTGATACCAGGCCGGAACCTTGTAGCCCGGCGGGCAGGGATCGAACATCGTTTTTTGGTTGGTCTTGTTCTGGAAATCATAGCCCCACAACTCGGCGTACTGCACGTTGTCGTCGTTGACCCAGGCCCCCACGCCGCTCGATCCGACCTGCGTCGCATAGGCGATGAAGGTCATGGGATGCGCTGCGGCATAATCCACCGACTGCCCTGCGGCAATCGCAGCATCCGTATTCTCCACCACGGCCCAGGATGAAGCATAAGCCGGGTTAATCACATAAGCCCCTTCCAACGCGGTCTGAAACGGGTCGCCGTCGGGAATAGCCGAACCTTCGGGGTTGACGACCGCCGAAGCGGCAATGAACGGATCTTTGCGCCCCCACTGGTAGAAGAAGCCGAACGAAGCCGCATCGTCCACGGCAGTCGACGTGGCCCCGACATTGCGGTCGAGGAATCGATACTTCGCATCCGAACCGGCGATGAGCGTCGTCGCAGGATCGTCCGTCAGCCAGATATGCCAGCTCCACACGATCTCGCTGCCGTCGAAGAGCGCGATCACCGCATTGCCCTTCGTCGCAGCAGCGTTGAAACGGATCGTAGCGGAGCCTTTATCGAGCACGACGCCTGAAACCAGCCCTTCGGCACTTGCCCACAGCCAGTCGGCGGTATACCCGTCACCGATCGTAATCGTCCCGTCGAAGTGTTTACTCGCGTCATCCAGATTGGAACTTACTCCGTTGCCCCGTACATCGGCCTTGAAGGAGTAGGTACCCGGTTCCGTGACGACATAGCAGTTGGCGGTAGCCGCCGCGCTCAGATCCACGGCCGAAGGGTCGGACGTACGGAACTCCTTCGACACCGTCTCGCTGCGGGAATCGGCGTCGGCCGCATAGGCGTAGAAGACATACTCCGTGGCGGCGGTCAGACCGTCGATCGGAACCGTTACGTTCGCTTCGGCGGCAACCTCCGTAAAGTCGGCAGGCGCCGTTTCCCCGGCGGGGGCATAGGCCCAGAACAGTTTCGCCGCGTCGGACGTTGCAATCCCGGCCACGGCGGCGGTTTCCGTCACAGCGATGCTCCCGATCGTGAGCGACGGCAGATGCGCCGTCTCGAAATCCTGTGTCACCGTCTCGCAGCGCACCTTGTCGGCATTGACCGCCCAGGCCATAAGGATGTAGGCCGTGCCGGGTTCGAGATCCGAAACGCTGAAGGTACCCGCCTCGCCCTTGTCGATCGGCGTAAAATCCGTCTCGGCAGGTACCTCCCCTTTCGGAAGGCAGGCATAGGCATAGGAAACGGCGTTTTCGGGCGTGAGCGTGAAGCGGACTTCGCGTTTCGCGGGGCGCACATCGCCGATGGTGACTGACGCCGCAGGCGCCGGTTCCGCGCCGGGTGTCTGCGAATCGTCGCAGGCAGTGGAAAAGATTGCCGCAATGGCGGCCGAAAAGAGGATCAGTTGTTTTTTCATGTTCCTATCGAATTAAAAGTGTTGCACCGCACCGGCTTACATGCCGGGCACACAGTTCGAAAACAGAAACGCTGAAAAACAACCGATTTCCGATTCCCACCCGTTCGCCGCAGGCATGTTATCCTTATCAGCAAAGGCAGGTCTTCTGACTTGTTCCGGCAACGACGCCTTCCCGGTTTTCACCAGTGGCAAAGATTGTCGCAGCCTTGCGTGCCCGTTTTGCGGGCCGGAACTTACAGCAGCGGGAACTGTTGCAGACTTGCACTGCATTCCCTTTTAATCCGAAGCGGGGCGCGAACCCCGCATGGAACCGTTTGCGGCGCAAATGTAGTGATTTTTTTCGAATCCATGCAAGAAGAAGTCTGAAAATCCGGCAAGCACGGAACGGCCAATTCACAATTTGCCTTTGCGACATCCCGCCCCTTCGACAAGCCCAGGGACCGCAAGCCCGATAATCGAAAACTTTTCACCTTCCCTCGTCCCGCCTCCCACTTCCCACTTCCCACTTTTAAATTTTAAATTTTCCACTATAAAAGGGGTGCGCCCCTTCCGGACACACCCCTCGCACAACAAACCCGGCAGCGCGGTTATTTCTCCGCCGCAGCCTCTTTCGCCACCTCGGCTTTCACCTTGAGCGAAGCAAGCCCTTTCACGATGTTCTCATCGCTGTTCTTCGCGGGATCGTAGGTCACGGTCACCTGTTTGGTGGCGACATCGACCTGCACATCCTTCACACCCTTGCCCAGCGAGGGCACGTTACCCATGATCTTCTTCACGCAGTGCTCGCAGTCGATATCCGTCGTGAACACGGTCGTCACGGCTTTTTTCTGCACCGGCTTTTCCGCCGCCGCACACATGCCGAAGCCCATCCACAGAGCCAGGCACGCCATCAGAATCTTTTTCATCTTTCGTTATTTTAAGGTTTTCAAACAGAATTAATACAAATTGAAGCGCAGTCCGGCGTAAAACTTACGGCCCATCAACGGACCCCAGACATTCATCGAATTGAATCCGGCGGAATAGGGATTGTCGGCATTCAGAATCGGGTCGTGCTGGCGGTAATCGGCGATGTTCTCGCAGCCCGCGTAAATATCGAACTTGCCGACCTTGCGGCTCACCTGCGCGAAGAATACAGGATAGCGGGGCGAGTACTTCGCATCGGCCAGGTCGCCCGTCTGGGTCGGAATGCGCGAAGGGCCGTTCAGCTGAGCCGTCACATCGAACACCCAGCGGCGGAACTTCGTGGCGTACTGCAGGTTGAGCAGCGTCTTGTACTGGCTCACCAGCGGCCGCTCGACGCGGGCCGTCTTCCCGTCGGGGCGCTCGATGGTCATTTCGCTGTTCGTGTAGCGGAACGTGGCGAAAATGTCGAATCGCTCCACCGGCGTCCACGAGAAATCGATCTGATAGGTGTCCGTAAACGAACGTCCGTCCGTATTATAAATGTTGATGTAATCCGGATTCCACTCCTGATCGGCGACAACGGCGTTGTAGAACTGCGTGCGGAAGTAGTCGAAGCTGAGCGTCGCGTCGTCGCTTCTCACCAGGCCGAAGGTCTGCGTCAGGCTGCCGCCCAGCGTGAGGGCCTTCTCCATGCGGTCGAATTTCGAGAAGTTGAAATCAGCTTTGCCGCCGTCGAAGACGATCTGCCGGCCCGTGGCGAGGATGCCGATGTTGTCCGTAATGACATTGGTCGATCGGTAGCCCAGGCCCGCCGAAGCGCGCAGTGTGGTCGAAGGGGTGATGTTCCATTTCAAATGTCCGCGCGGCGTCAGGAAGAACTTGTCGTAGTAGGCGTTGTAATCGCCGCGCAGGCCCGCCACGATCGAAAACTTGTCCTTGATGGCGTACGTGTATTCGGCATAGAGTCCCGCCTCCTGCTCGTTGCGGTCGAGGTTGTAGCTGCGCATCTGCTCGGGCAGGTTCGTCAACCATGGCGTGCGGTTGAGCAAGTCCTCCTTATAATATTGAAGATGGCCCTGCGCCCCCACGATGAGCGACGAGCGATAAGTGAAGTAATGGTTGTACATCAGGTTGAGTGACAGCGAGTTTTCGTTGCCCCTGTAATCGTTCAGTCCGAAGTAGGCATCCTCGTTGAAATGGTCGAAATCGGCCACGAACGCCAGGTTCGACCGCATCTCGTCCTGCAGTTCGGGATCGTAGACCGACGGGCCGAGGGGCGTGCCGATCTTGAAATAGCCGTTCGCACCCCGGTTGCGGAGCTTCGAGCCGTAGAGCGGCATGGGCTTGCCCTCCGCCTTCCAGTTCCAGTCGTCGAGCATCGCGTCGCGCATGGCCTTCGTATTCTTGTAGTCGAGCATACCGCCCAGTCGATTCTCCTGCACGAACTTCCAGCCCCAGCGAATCTGCGTACCGTTGTCGGCCGTGTAGAGCCACTTGTTCGCCACGTTGATCTGGTCGGCTTTCGGCAGGTCGCGGAACCCGTCGTCGTTGTGGTCCATCTTCCGCACATCGGTGTCCATCGACCCGTGCAGCAGGATGATGCTCGACAGTTTCTTGTTCTTCGTAACGGGGAACGCCGTTGAGATGTTCGCCTCCGGACGCAGCTCGTCATCGAGATAGAGGTTGACGAACAGGCGCTCGTCGTCCGTGGGTTTGCGGTGTTCGAGGTTGATCTGCCCCGTGATGGCTTCGTGTCCGGCCGTGACGGAAGCCACGCCCTTCGACACCTGGATCGAGTTGAGCCACATGCCCGGCGTGTAGCTCAGGCCATAGGGCGCGCTCAGGCCGCGCATGATCGGACGGTTTTCGTCCAAAATCTGCGTATAGGTGCCCGCAAGCCCCAGCATCTTGATCTGCCGCGCCCCCGAAATCGCATCGCTGTACCCCACCGTCACCGACGCGGAGTTCTCGAACGACTCGGCCAGGTTGCAGCAGGCCATCTTGCAAAGCCCGGCGAAGGAGATCATCTCGTTCTTCACCAGCCCGTCACGCTTGACGTAGTTGCCGCTCTGAGTGCCTTCCACAACCACCTCTTCGACTTTCACCCCGTCGTCCTGCAGCGTGAAAGCCACCTGTTCGGCGGCGCTTTCGACACGCAGCGTGTCGTTCACGAAACCCAGATACGACGCCACCAGGCGGTCGTAGCCCTTCACCCTGTGGAGCGAGAAGGCGCCCGAAGCATCGGTGCTGGCACCGATCGTCGTTCCCGCCCAGTAAACCGAGGCTCCCACGAGCGGCTGCTCGTCGGCACCGCGAACCACGCCCCTCACGTCCTGTGCGCGCAGGGTGCCGCAAACGGCGAGAGCTAAAACTGTAAATCCTAAAATTTTGTTGATTCTCATTTATATTCCGTTATTGGTTAAAACTGGTACGGACCGATGCCGGAGCATCCGTCTGATCGTTGTTTTAAGCCAATACGGGAGGGGCACGGAAGCCCACGGAGAGCAAAAATGCCTCCTTCAGAAACGGCGCACGCCGCTCCGAGACCATTTCGCCCGCAACGAGCGGATCGGCCGGTGCGGGGCACTCGGTGGTCAGCGACGGCGGAAGTGCGAACACCGCACACCGCGCAGCGCGCGAGTCGTCGGACGAAGTACCCGTATAGAGATCGATTTCAGTCGAATGGTGGTTTGCGCAGCAGGGAGCACTGAGCGCGTCCCCGGCAGCAGGCTGGTTTTGAAGCGCATGATAACAGCAACCGTGCGTCACCGCATGGCTGTGCAACGCCACGCACCGGCAACTCAGCGAGGCATACGAAGGTCCGCCCACCGCAAACAGGTAGACGGCGAGCAGCAACAGGGATATGTACCGGCGCATCTTCATCATTCCCTCACCACACCACACTCCCGAAGGCGGGCGATCCAGGCCGCGGCATCGCGCGCGGCGGTCGCTTCGTCCACCTCGTAACGCTCCGTCAGCAGACGGGCCGCGTCCTGAGCGGCGAATTCCTTTTCGCAGAGTACGTTCCACAGATAGACAGCCGATTCGTTGAGCGAAATCACCCGGGTCATATCGGCCCCGTAGCGGCCCTGAACGATCACGACGTGCTCGCCCGCAATTTCCCGAATTTTATACTCCCGGCCTATCCTCATGGTCAGTCAAACGTTTTAATACGGCACAAAGGTATGAAAAATTCCGCAAACGGCCTAATTTAATTTGCATTTCCCGGTAGGGTTTATCCGGCCTTCATACAATATTCAATACAATATAAACACATGTCCAATTGCATATTGCCGTTTTTTTTGTAACTTTAAACAGATTATCCACACCTTTTGCAAACTTTAACCTCAATTACTATGAACAACAACCCCGACACGGTCTGTTTTCCGGAGAATGACCGGCACCCCAACTTCGCAACGACCGAGAATTTCGAATTTGTCAAACATTATGATTTCGACAAAGAGCCGCTTACGCTGTGTACGATTCTGTCCTCGTACTTCATCGGCGAACACCACAAACGGTTTCTCATCGTCAGCGACAACCGCGTCCACGACCGCTTGAAACTCCTGCGAGCACTCGCCTACGCCATCGATGCCATGACAGTTATCAACCAAAAGCCCTACAATACACTATCTGTCGAAATTTCTTATCTGGAATGCGAGAATCACAATCTTTTCACAGGTACGGATATGGCGACCCATAATCTGAATGCTTATCTGGAGAAGCAGGAAATCGATCTGCTTATCTTTTTAGAAGATTTAGGGCAGGGCACTACAGCCACGACGCACATGCATTCCTACACATATTCAAATCCAAATTGGAATCGGCATAAATTAAAATCACTCACCATTCCCCTTATCCGGATCAACACCAACCCCACGTTCCTTTTCGCTACCGATGAAATTCTCACCCTCACCAAAAACACACTCGACCACAGTCTGGAAAGCATTCAACAGCTTTCCGCGTATCTTACCAACTATGCCTACATAGAAGGCTACGGTCCCAGCTATTTTCACGAAATAACACAACGCATCAACGATGAATATAACAATTACAGCGCGGCGGTGTTGAATTTCGTCGATAGCTTGCCAAAGGAAAACAAGGATATTACCCACAAGAACGCCCAAAACATCATCAACATCTTTTACCATGAATTTTGTCACGCTATTGATTTCCTGAATCTGGCACCCGATGCGTGTGATTTGGAGTTATTCAATGTCGATATCTGGGGCGGAGCAAATCATATCCAATATTCACACGACCTACTTTTTCAACGCAATATCACGAAACAGGTGCAATATATCTACGACGAGGAAATAAAAAAAAGTGCGGAGAAACGAAATAAAACCATTACGACTTACGACCGGAGTGCACTCGCAATCAATGCGCGTTCGCAGCACCGGATTCAGTTGGATTATTATTGGGAGGAGATTTCTATTCCGAAGAATCCCTTTGTGCCCCCTCGCCCACTCTGACAAGCCGGCGGTTCGGCAGAATGCAAACAAGTTTGCTTTTGCTCTCGCCTTGCACTATCTTTACAGAAGACAGGCGGCGGCTGGGAAGTGCTCAAATAAAATTTGGCACTCCCCTCGCCTTGCACTTCTTTGACTGCGTCTTAGATAGGCGGCGGCTCGGCAAAATGCAAACAAGTTTGCTTTTGCTCTCGCCTTGCACTATCTTTGTCCTGATGGAACCGTCCGCCGACAAACTACACGAAATACTGAAACGCTACTGGGGTTTCGACGCCTTCCGCCCCGTGCAGGAGCAGATCGTCCGCTCGGTGCTGGCCGGGCGCGATACGCTGGCGCTCATGCCCACGGGCGGCGGAAAGTCGCTCACCTACCAGGTGCCGGCGATGGTTTCGGAGGGGTTGTGCATCGTCGTCACGCCCCTGATCGCCCTGATGAAAGACCAGGTCGACCGGCTGCGGGCGCGGCGGATTCCGGCCGTGGCGATTCACTCGGGCCTTTCCCCGCGACAGATCGACATCGCACTCGACAACTGCGTCTACGGCGACATCAAATTTCTCTATGTCGCTCCCGAACGGCTCACGACCGAAGCGTTCCGCCTGCGTGTGCAGCGGATGAAAGTTTCGCTGCTCGCTGTGGACGAGGCGCACTGCATCTCGCAATGGGGCTACGACTTCCGGCCCTCCTACCTGCGCATCGCCGAACTGCGGGAAAAACTGCCCGGCGTTCCGGTACTGGCCCTCACGGCATCGGCTACGAAGCTGGTGGCGGACGACATCATGCATCACCTCCGCTTCGCCGAACCGCACCTGCTGCGCAGCAGTTTCGCGCGGCCCAACCTATCGTACAGCGTCCGGCGCGTGGAGGAGAAAAACGAACAACTGCTGCGGCTGGTACACAACGTCGCGGGATCGGGCATCGTCTATGTCCGCACGCGGGAGGCTACGGAGCAGGTGACCAATTTTCTGCGGCAGGAAGGGGTCACAGCCGCAGCTTATCACGGCGGACTGGGTCACGCGGAACGTGCGGCGCGCCAGGACGACTGGATCACGGGCCGCGTGCGCGTGATGGTGGCCACCAACGCCTTCGGCATGGGCATCGACAAGGCCGACGTGCGCTTCGTCGTCCACTACGCCCCCTGCGACTCGCTCGAAAGCTACTATCAGGAGGCGGGACGGGCGGGCCGCGACGACCGGCGCGCCTATGCCCTGCTGCTCGTCGCCCCCGACGACGAAAGCCGCATCGTGCGGCGGTTCGAGCTGGAATTCCCGCCACTCGATAAGATCAAGGATATATACGAGCGGATCTGCTCCTACCTGCAGATCGGAATCGGCGACGGCGCGCAAACGGCCCACGTGTTCAACATCCACGACTTCTGCGCCCGCGAACATCTCTACGCCGGAACGGTGCAGAGTGCCCTGAAACTCCTGCAGCAGAACGGCTACATGAGTCTTACGGATGCGCAGGAAAATCCGGCACGGCTGATGTTCTGCATCAGCCGCGACGACCTCTACAAACTCCGCGTGCAGCGCGACGAGCTGGATCATTTTATCCGCACGCTGCTCCGGCTTTACAACGGGATTTTCACCGAATTCCGGCCCATCGACGAGGGCGAGCTGGCCACGTGGAGCGGCTACACCGTCGAACGGGTCAAGGAATTGCTCAAGCGGCTTTGGCAGCTGCGCGTGATCCGCTACATCCCCTCCAACCGCTCGCCGATCCTTTTCATGGACGAGGAGCGTCTGCCCCGCGCCGATCTCTACATCGCTCCGGAGACCTACAGGCGGCGGCAGGAACTGATGCGCGAACGCTTCGCGCGGATGCTGGCCTATGCCGCCAACGAAACCCGCTGCCGCAGCGAGGTGCTGGAGGAGTATTTCGGCGGCGAGCACCCCGACCCCTGCGGCGTCTGCGACATCTGCCTGGCCCGAAGGCGGGCGGCGAAGGCAGCGGCGCAAAGCGGCACGGAGGGCGGCGCACCGGACGCAAAGGAAAACATCGAGTCTGGTCCGGCGCTGTCCGAAATTCTGCTGCAGACACTCTCGGAAGGCCCCGCCGACCCCAAAGCGCTGGCGGCTGCCATTCGCCGCGATCCCCGCGACACGGCCGCAGCCCTGCGGCTGCTCCTGTCCGCCGGACGGATCGTCACGCGCCCGGACGGAAAAATCGAAATTCGGGGCACGGAATTCTCAATTCCGGATTAAATTCCCTAAATTTGTACCAATTTTTCAATCGGATGTTAACGAGAAATACCTTTATCGATAAAATCAGCAATGAAGCGACCGGGGCATTGCCGGCCATCACGTTTCAGGGCGAAATCCGCATCGTCGAGAACGAGAGCGACCTGACCGCCGCCTGCGACGACCTGCTGCGGCAGCCCGTCGTCGGCTTCGACACCGAAACGCGCCCCTCGTTCCGCCCGGGCGTGACGTTCCGCGTCTCGCTGCTGCAACTCTCCACCCCCGAGCGCTGCTACCTCTTCCGCCTCAACAAGGTGCGGATGGCAAGGCCGCTCATACAGGTGCTCGAATCGAAGCAGGTGCTCAAGATCGGCGCCGACGTGGCGGGCGACCTGCGCTCGCTGCGCCAGCTGCGCCACTTCCGCGACGCGGGATTCGTCGATCTGCAGGCTCTCGCGCCCGACTGGGGCATCGAGGAAAAGAGCCTGCGCAAACTGTCGGCCATCGTCCTGGGCAAACGCGTCTCGAAGGCCCAGCGCCTGAGCAACTGGGAGGCCGCGACGCTGACTCCCAAACAACAAGTCTACGCCGCGACCGACGCCTGGGTTTGCACCGCGATCTACCGGAAACTGCAGCACACGCCCAAACTCAAAAAAAAGAAACCGAAAACCGAATCCGGGAAAGACCGTTCCGCACGGAACGAAGCCAATCCGTCGAATACACATTAGAGCATGACACCGCAAGTATACCTGCGCCGGGGGAAGGAAGAATCGCTGCTGCGCCGCCACCCCTGGATTTTCTCGGGCGCAATCGACTACATCAAGGCCGAGGAGGAATCCGAAATCACGGAAGGAGCCCTGGTCGAAGTCTACACCCACGCGGGCGACTTCATCGCACAGGGCCACTATCAGGTCGGGTCGATCGCCGTGCGCGTCGTGGCGTTCGAACCCGAAGCCATCGACCGTGCGTGGTGGAACCGCAAGGTGGCCGTAGCCTACGACGTGCGGCGCACGCTGGGACTCACGGACAGTGCCGCAACCACCTGCTACCGCCTTATTCACGGCGAGGGCGACGGCCTGCCGGGGCTGGTGGTGGACATCTACGGCACGGTGGCCGTGGTGCAGTGTCATTCGGTGGGGATGTACCACGCCCGGATGGAAATCGCCGCAGCGCTGCGCGAAGTCTACGGCGAACGGCTGACGGCCGTGTACGACAAATCGTCGCAGACGGTGCCTTACAACGCCCGGCTGGGCGCGGTGGACGGCTATCTGTGGGGCACTTCCGACCACGAGTCGCAGGTCGTCGCGGAAAACGGCGAGCAGTTTCTCGTCAATTGGGAGAAGGGCCAGAAAACGGGCTTCTTCCTCGACCAGCGCGAAAACCGGGAACTGGTGAAACGCTATGCCAAAGGCCGGACGGTGCTCAACACCTTCTGCTACACGGGCGGCTTCTCGGTCTACGCCCTCGCGGGCGGCGCGAAGGAGGTCTGCTCGGTGGACTCCTCGGAGCGCGCCGTCGAACTGGCGGACGAAAACGTGCGGCTCAACTTCGGCGACGACGCGGCCCACACGGCCGTAGCGGCGGACGCCGTGGAATACCTGAAGGACATCGGCGACCGATACGACCTGATCATCCTCGACCCGCCCGCCTTCGCCAAGCACCACAAGGTGCTGGGCAACGCGATGCAGGGTTACAAGCGGCTCAATGCCCGGGCACTGTCGCAAATCAAGAGCGGCGGCATCCTGTTCACCTTCTCCTGCTCGCAGGCGGTGTCGAAGGAGTTGTTCCGCACCACGGTCTTCTCCGCTGCGGCCATTGCCGGACGTAAGGTGCGCATCCTGCACCAGTTAACCCAGCCCGCCGACCACCCGATCAACATCTATCACCCCGAAGGCGAATACCTCAAGGGGCTGGTGCTGTATGTGGAGTAGCACAAAATACCGTCCCCGAAATATCCCTTATGCCGTGAGAAAACTCCGTTTATCGTTCCTCTGTACAGCTATCATACTGATTCTCGGTTCCGGTTGTTCCAAAAACGAGGAAGAATCACAACCGGACACCCCGTCGGCACCGAAGAGCATCTCTCTCAACCGGGAACTGATTGTTCCCGGGAATGTAAAAACCCAGGAGTTCGTTTTCACGGCAAATACCCCCTGGACTATTCAACTTACCCCGAACGACTGGTGTTCAATCTCCCCGTTGCAAGGTGAGGCCGGAGAAGTCAGCATTACCGTCTCGGTCAAACCCAATCGGGACAAGCGGGAGAAATATGTACGCGGACGTTATAGCGAAGATAGAATGGCCTTCGATTTTGTTGTTTGTCAATGCATTCCGGGAAGCGACGCAGACGGGTTCTTCGACATTCGAGTTCCGTCCGCCGGGCAATTGGCGGCACAGGCGGCGACACTGCCCGTTCCGGTAGACAACATTGCACGGCTGCGCATCGCGGGGCCGCTCGATGACACGGACTGCGCACTGTTAAAAGGCTGGCAGCAATTCCTGAGTGTTCTGGATTTGGAAAAGGCGGAAGTCGATCTGTTTCCCGACCTGTTTTTTTGCAGCAGCGTCCTGTCCGAAGTCACTCTGCCCACGTCGATGACAAGCCTCGACCGGTTATTTTTCGCCCGCTACGACGGGGACTGGAGCGCATCGGCAATCGGGATTGTCAACATTCCCGAAGCGAGTAAGATCACCTCTTTCGGGGACTACGCCTTCACCGGATGCCATCTGAAGCACATCACACTGCCCAAAGGGCTGAAATCGATCGGAATCAATGCACTTCCAGGCGGAGAATTCACGCATCTCGAATTGCCGGAAGCTTTGGAATACATCGGCCCGGAAGCCTTCGAATACAGCAATTTGCAATCGGTAACGATTCCGCCTAAAATCCGTAAGATCGAGCGGAAAACATTTCGGAACACCTCGCTCAAAACCATCGATTTACCCGCCGCAGTCGAATCGATCGAAGATATGGCATTCGCCAGTTCTTACAGTTTGTCCGAAGTGCGTATCGCCCAGAACAGCAGGCTTCGGTCAATCGGACAACATGCCTTTGCAAGTTGCCCCCTGCTGCAAATCACTCTTCCCAACGGTCTTGAAACTATCGGTGAAGGTGCTTTCGCAGGCACCCTGCTGCAACGGATCGACTTCCCCGCCACATTGACAACGATTTCCTCGGGTGCATTCCAGCATTGCAAACGCCTTTCAGGGATCCTCCTCCCCGCATCGCTGACAACGCTCGGCAGCGCAGCATTCTCCGAATGCGAATCCCTGCGGTCAGTTTCGTGGGGGATCAATATCGAAGAGACCGAACCAGCCGTATTCGCAGGATGCAAGTCGTTGGAACGGTTCGAATTTCCGGACGGCAGCCGCATCAGCTTTCTGGAGGGTCAATTTTTCCGCTACTGCACCGCTTTGAAAACCGTCATACTCACAGCATCGTTCTCGGTGATCGACAACAGCGCCTTCATGGGGTGTACGGCTCTCGAAAATATTGTATGCAAAAGAACGACGCCTCCCAAAATTTTCGACGATTTGGAAAATGTTTTCGAATTCGGCGAACAGCAGAAGAACACCTGCGTGTTGACAGTTCCGGCCGGATGCGCCGAAGCATACCGCGCAGATCGGATGTGGGGACAGATCGTACACATCGTCGAAGATAATAGCCTGTAATTCAAGACATAAAACTCCCAGTTCTTTTATCCGCTTAACGAAAAAGAGAGGAATTTGTAGCCGGAGAATCCGGTAAATGGAAAAGAGAGCCTGCACAGGCTCTCTTTTCCATTTTATGCAGCGACGGAATGCTACTTTACCTTTTCATAAATGTAAAGTTCGTGCACTTCGCGGTCGTAACCCGGATAGAATCCCTTCGGCATGCCCAGCACGATGCGGGCACCACGGTTCGAAAGCACGATGAGGTCGTCGGTTTTGGGATCGATCGTCAGTCCTTCGATCTCACCCGCCCGCCGGAAGTCGGTCATTTCGCGCATCGGCAGCACCGTAGCCGAAGTCTTCCCGTCGCGCAGGTCGGCGATGTAGAGCATATCCGCCTCGCCCAGATCGGCATCTCCGTCATCGGCCGAGATCAGCATACGTCCGTCGGCCATGAAAATTCCCTGCTGCCGCTGCGGCACGGGACGCAGTTGCACCTTGCGCAGGTATTTACCCGTGCCCAGGTCATACTGATAGAGATAGCTTCCGTCGACCCAGTCGGCCATCCAGACCTTCCGGTTGTCCCGGTCGACCGCCAGCCCGCACACCTCGACCTGCCCCGAGTCGGCGTTCCAGTCGATCGAACGCCGCCACTTCAGGCTGTCGGCGTCGTAAACGGCAACCTGGATGTTCTCGCCCTTGCCGTCGATGAAGGTTTCGATCCCGGCATAAATCTCCCCGTTCCACACGTCGATGTCGCCGATGTGGTTCGCCGCAAGCGGCAATCCCTCGAAAGGATGTTCGTTCGCAGCGACCAATTCGCCGTTCTTCGTGTATTTGTAGAGCGCCGTGCTGCCCGAAACATAGTAATAAGAGTCATCGGCAGCCACGCCCTGCCGGCCCGCAACGGGAATCACCCGCTTGAGGCGGTACTCCGTGCCCGGCTGCTGTGCCGAAGCGATTCCCGCCGCACAGAGGGCGAATACCAACAAAAGTTTTTTCATATCCCTGTAATTCCGATTCGATCTGAGGCCCCTTTCCACAAAAACAGCGCCGAAGCGGAATGCCTCACGGCACCCGGCCCGGCGCCGAATGGAAAAGTCGATTATTTCGGTCGGCGGCGGCAGGCGTCGTTGTGCCTGCGCTCCGTCCCGTTTTACTTGCGTTTAGCCGGCTGCTTCTGCTGCTGCGCCACCATTTGCTCGTAACGCTGCTGGAACTTCGACTTCTTGCCGTTGCTTCGTTTGGCCGCATTGGCCTGCATGATGGCATGGATCTTATCGTCGTCGATCATCCGCCGGATCAGGATGGTCTGCACGATGGAGATCAGCGTCGAGAGGAAATAATAGTAGCACAGGCCGCTCGAATAGCTGTTGAACCAGAAGAGCATCATCACCGGCATCAGGTAGACCATCATGAACTTCATGCCGGCCATCTGCGGCTGCGACGAAGCGGTCTGCTGGTAGTTGAAGTAGGAGAAGACGAACAGCGTGGCGGTCATCAGCAGGGCGAACAGCGAGACGTGGTCGCCGTAGAAGGGAATCGAGAAGGGCAGGTTCGCAATGCTGTCGTACGACGACAGGTCGTCCGCCCACAGGAACGGCTGCTCGCGCAGTTCGATCGACGCGGGGAAGAAACGGAACATGGCGATCAGGATCGGCATCTGGATCAACATCGGGATACAGCCGCCCATGGGGTTGATACCCGCCTTCTTGTAGAGTTCCATCGTAGCCTGCTGGCGTTTCATGGCATCTTCCTGCTTGGGATATTTCTTCGCCAGCGCGTCCACCTCGGGTTTGATGACCCGCATCTTGGCCGTCGAGACGTAGCTCTTGTAGGTCAACGGCGAGATAATCAGTTTGATCAGCACCGCCAGAATGAGGATGATGATACCGAAACTGCCGATGTAGTTGCGCAGGAAATCGAACACGGGGATGACGCACCAGCGGTTCACCCAGCCGAAGATGCCCCAGCCCAGCGGAATGAGGCGTTCGAGATGCAATTCCTGCTCCGTGCCGTCGGTTACCTTTTTCAGGATCGAGTACTTGTTGGGACCGAAATAGAACGCGAAGTCATACCCTTCGGTCTGCGCCGTGTAGGGCACGGCCATCTTCACCGAAAAGTCTTTCAGGAATTCCGAGCCGGGCTTTGCGGTGTTGAAAGCCATGTCGGCGTAGCTGACATTCTCGGGGGCGATGAACACCGACGAGAAGAACTGCTGCTTGAAGGCCACCCAGTTGACGGCCGTCGAAACGTTCTTCGACTTGCTCTCCTCGCTCATGCCCAGGTCCTCGATCGAGCTCTCCCCCGGGAAGCGGTACGAGAGCGTGGTGTACATATTCTCGTTCTTGAAACCCTTCTCGTTCTGATAGGAGGTGTTCGACCAGTCGATACCCACCGAAGTCTGGTTGGCCATCAGTCCACCCATGTTCTCCAGCCGCACCCGGAAATCCACGAGGTAGTCGCGGCTCGGGGTTTTCGTGTCGTAAAGGGTGTATTCATACACCAGCACGCCGTTTTCCGCCACCGGCAGCCGCATCTCGACCACCTGCGCATCGGCCGTGCGCCGCACCGCTCCCGTTCGGAACGTGTAATCCATCGTATTGACCGGCACGGTCTGGTTTTTGGCGTTGCGGATGTAAAACAAAAGGTTGAACCGCGCGCTTTCGGGGTCGAAAAGCCGAATCAGCCGGTCGCGCTGCCCGCGCGGCGCATATTGGGTGTAGTCCTTCAGGGTGGCGTTCACGACCTGTCCGCCGCGCGTCGAGAAGTCGAGCTTCATCACATCGTTCTCGACACTCACGGTCTGCGACACGGCAAGTTTCGCAGCGGCCAGGCTGTCGCCCAGAATGGCGATCTGCTGCTGCGCCGCATTTTCGGCGGCGACGGCGGCCTCTTCCCCGGATGTCAGGGCAGCCGAATCGGCTGCGGCCAGAGGCTGCACGGGGGCATGGAGTGCCGCGATCGAATCCTGATAGGCGTCGTAGGCGGCTTTTTCCTGTCGGTACTTCTCCTGCTGTTTGGTATTGAAATAAGCAAAGCCGAGGAACAGGACTGCCACGACGACGATGCCTAAAATTGATTTCTTATCCATCTATAACTATAAAATAGGTATTACTTACTTTTGGCGGCATACTCCATCGCCGCCTTCACGAACGCCACGAACAACGGTGAGGGGCACAGGGCTGTACTCTTATACTCGGGGTGGTACTGGGTTCCCACGAACCAGGGGTGACCCTCCACCTCAACCACTTCCACCAGGCCGGTATCGGGATTCACGCCCACGGCCTGCATGCCGGCGGCTTCGAACTGCGCGAGGTAGTCGTTGTTGAACTCGTAACGGTGACGGTGGCGCTCCGAGATATTGAGTTTCCCGTAGGCGGCGGCGGCTTTCGTCCCCTTCTTCAGCGTACAGGGGTAGGCTCCCAGCCGCATCGTACCGCCCTTCGCCGTGACGCCCTTCTGCTCCTCCATCAGGTCGATCACCGGATGGGGCGTCTGCTCCATCTCGCTCGAATTGGCGTCGGCGATGCCCAGCACGTTGCGGGCGAACTCGATCACCGCGCACTGCATCCCCAGGCAGATGCCCAGGAAAGGAATATGGTTCTCGCGCGCGAAACGCACGGCCTCGATCTTGCCTTCGATACCCCGGTTTCCGAAGCCCGGAGCCACCAGAATGCCCGCCATCCGGCCCAGCTTCTCGGCCACGGTGTCCGCCGTGATCTTTTCCGAATTGACGTAATGCAGTTTGACCTTGCAGTCGTTGACCGCACCGGCGTGGATAAACGATTCGCAGATCGACTTGTAGGCGTCGGGCAGTTCGGTATATTTGCCGACCAGCGCGATGTCGATCTTCCCGTGCGGATGCTTGATCTTTTCCACGAAGGCGCTCCACCCCGCCATGTCCGGCTCCTTGTCCGCCGGAAGGTTCAGCTTGTCGAGCACCACCTCGTCCAGATGCTGCTCGTGCATCTTCAGGGGTACCTCGTAGATTGTCGGCACGTCGATCGACTCCATCACGGCGTTCGCATCGACGTTGCAGAACAGCGCCACCTTGCGCTTGATCTCCTGCGACAAGGGATGTTCGGCGCGCAGCACGAGGATGTCGGGCTGCAGACCGTTCTCCAGCAGCGCCTTCACGGAGTGCTGCGTGGGTTTGGTTTTCAGCTCGCCGGAAGCGGCCATATAGGGAATCAACGTCAGATGCACCAGCGCCGTGTTGCGCGCTCCCAACTGATAGCGCAGCTGCCGCACCGACTCGATGAAGGGCTGCGACTCGATGTCGCCCACCGTTCCGCCGATCTCCGTGATGATGATGTCGTACTCCTTGCGCTGTGCCAGCAGTTGAATGCGGCGCTTGATCTCGTCGGTAATGTGCGGGATCACCTGTACGGTCTTGCCCAGGTATTCGCCCTTGCGTTCTTTCTCGATCACGCTCTTATAGATCCGGCCCGTCGTGACGTTGTTGGCTTTCGACGTGGGCTGGTTCGTGAAACGCTCGTAGTGGCCCAGGTCGAGGTCGGTCTCGGCGCCGTCTTCCGTCACGTAGCACTCTCCGTGCTCGTAGGGGTTGAGCGTTCCGGGATCGACGTTGATGTAGGGGTCGAGCTTCTGAATGGTCACCGAATAGCCGCGTGCCTGCAGCAGCCGGGCGATGGAGGCCGAAATGATCCCCTTGCCCAGCGACGAGGCGACGCCGCCCGTGACGAATATGTACTTCGGTTTTGCGAGTTTCATGCTTCTACGCTCTATTTTTCCTGTTTTTCGTTGTTTTGCGTCTGATTTTCCTCCCGGGCCTGCCGGTCGAGCAGCTTTACCTTCTCTACGGTGGCGGCCATCTCCTCTTTAGCCCGGTCGATCTTGGCCTTCACGTCGGCGATGAGCGCCTCGGCGTTCTTCGACTTGGAGAAGAAACCGATGTTATTCTCCAACAAGGCGATCTCCTGCTCCATCTGGCGCACCTTGTTATAAAGACGTTCGCGCTCCGAGCGGAAACGCTTCTCACCGGCCCCTTTGAGCGACGAGACCTTTTCCCGGAAACGGTTCATCGAACGGTCGCGTTCCGTGCCGCGCAGCGCGTCGAAGAGCGCATCCACCGCAGCTTTGTATTTTTTCTGAACGGCATCCTTCTGCTTGATAGGCACGAAACCGATCTCGCTCCAGCGACGCTGGAAGGCCTTGATCATCTCGAAACCGCCCTCGCGGATGTCGGCTGCCGCCATCTCTTCGAGCAGTGCCAGTTTTTGTTTGAGATTCTGCTCGTGCTCGCCGTCCACACCCGCGAAATGCGTGGTCTTGCGTTCGAAGAAACGGTCGCACGCCGTGCGGAAGCGCTTCCATATCTGATCCGAATAGCGGCGCGGCACGGCGCCGATCTCCTTCCAACGGGCCTGCAGGGCGATCAGTTCGTCGGTGGTTTTCTTCCACTCCTCGCTGTTGCTCAACGACTCGGCCGCCTCGCAAATTTCGGTTTTCAGTTGGAGATTATGATCCATTTCGGTCTTCAGCGAGGCGTAGAACGCCCGCTTGGCCTCGAAGAATTTGTCGCATGCGGCGCGGAAACGCTCGTAGATGCGGTTGTTGTCCTTCTTGGGGGCGAAACCGATCGTCTTCCAGGTCTTCTGTATCTCCAGCAGGCGGTCACTGGCCTTGTTCCACTCCTTGCGCAGCGACAAAGGCTGTGCGAGCAACTCTTCGGTGGCGGCGCAAAGTTCCGCTTTCAGGTCGAGGTTGCGCAGTTGTTCGGCTTTGATATTCTCGAAATAAGCCTGATGCTGCTTATTGATGCGGCTCGAAGCCTCCTTGAAACGCTCCCAGAGCGCCTCCTTGTATTCGTTGGCTACGGGACCGGTCTCCCGCCACTCGTCGTGCAGTTTCTGCAGTTTGTGGAACGCTTCGACCACCGAAGGCTCCATCACCAGCGCTTCGGCCTGCTCGCAGAGGGCTATCTTCTGTTCGTAGTTCTTCTTCAGGTCGAGGTCGCGCAGCTCCTTGTTGAGCATGATGAAGTTGTAGAAATTCTCGACATGGAGGTTATAGGTCTCCCACAAATCCTTCACATGAGACTGGGGCACGATGCCCGTCTCCTTCCAGCGCTGCTGCAGTTCGCGGAATTTGTTGAAGGTGTGGTTGAGCGTCTCGTCCGACGTGACCAGTTCCTTCAACTCTTCGATGATCCCCTGCTTCACCTGCAGGTTCCGTTCCTTCTCGGCTTCGAGGTTGGCGATGAACTCGTCGCGGCGACGGCGGTACTCCCTGAATAGTTCCTTGAACTGCACCTCGAAACCGTCGACCGCAGGTACGAACTCCTCCTCGGCGCCGCCGGCCTCGGTGAAGGCTTTGCGGGCCGCCTCGTTGTCGGCGCGGTGCAATTTATAGAAGGCGATCTTCAAGGCCTCGACCTCGCGGCGCAGCGACTGCACGGGCTGCTCCTCCAGCATCCGGGCGAACAGGGCCACCAGCTCCTCCTTGCTCTTGCCGTCGAACGTATCCTCCGCAGCGGGCGCTCCGGCCTGATCGGCCTCCTCGGGCGTCTCCTCTCCCAGTTCCAACCCGGCGTGCTGAGCGGCCAGTGCAGCTTCTTCGTCGGCAAAGTCGACCTGCTCGGCGGGTTTCTGCTCCGCGACAGCCTCCTCGGCCGGCTTCGCAGCAGGCTCCGCGACGGATTCCGCAGCGATACGCACCCGGCGTACACGGGGTTTGGGTTCTTCCTGCACGGATTCGGCAGGCTCGGCATCGGGTTCGGCGGCCGGTTCCTCCGCAGGGGCTGCGGATTCATCGGCAACGTTCAGCACATCTTCAGCTGCATTGCTGACTTGCTCCTCGGGAGCAGAAAGATTCGGATTTTCAGTAGCCATCACAGGTCTCGTTTTAGATTTCGCTGTTGCGAAAGAACATAAATCCCGCAAATATAACCAAATTCTGCGTAACGCGGAAAAGATTTTGCGAAAACATACGGCAACGCCGTCATCCCGGATGCAAAAATTCGGCATTCCGGGACGACGGCGTATCTTTTACAGCCGATCCGGCTTATTTTCAGCGTTTCCGGCCCTTTGCCGCAATCCGTTTGGGCGCGGCCTTGCGGCCCGTCGTGACAGGCCGTCCGCTACGGCGCACGCTTCGCGTGCCGGCGCCTTTTTTCGGTTTTCCGGATGTTTCGGCGTCGTCGTAACGCTGGAATGCCTCCCAGTCGAATCCGTCGTTACCCCCGGCTGCGAAAGCAGACCAGTCGTTTTCAGCCCTTTTCCGTCCCCGTTTTTCAGGACGCGGACCCTCCTCCCCTTCGTTTTGCGGCAAGAGAACATCCCTGCCCCCGGCGACGGTTTTCGGGGTACGTTTGGTTGCGCGCGGCGCCTCGGCCCGCTCTTCCCGTGGACGCCCGGCAGCGGATTCACGCCGCTTCGCTCCGCCGCGTTCGCTGTCTTCCCCGTCGATCTTCGCAATCCGGCGACGGCCACCGGCAGCATTGAGCTGCCCCACGACAGCTTCGGCATCGCTGAACGGCACGCTTACCAGCGAATAATTCTCGAAGATGCGCACATCGTCGATATGCTTGTCCCGCAGACCGCACTTGCGCTTGAGCATATCCACGATCCGGCGCCCCGTATAGCCGTCACGCCCGCCGAGGGCCAGGAACAGCCGGGCCTTCCCCTTGCGGTCGACCGAGAACGACCGGATCTCGGGATAGTTGCTCTGATCCAACTCGCTGCGGAATGCCAGGCGCAGCAAGGCTCCGAGCGCCACCTCCGGCGCATGATCCGCAAGCAGTTCGGCCGCGATATCGGCATAGTCGCCGTAGGTCTCCGCCTCGATGATCTCCTGCAAGTCGTCCTTGATCTTGGCACGCTTCATGGCGACGATGTCCTGCGGCGAAGGAAGCGTCTCGCGCTTCACATCGGCCTTGATGTCGCGCATCATCCAGTTGAAGCGGCGCATCTCGGCATTCGAAATGAACGTGATGGCCGTACCCTCGTTGCCTGCGCGGCCCGTACGGCCGATGCGGTGGACATAGCTCTCCGAATCCTGCGGCAGCGCATAGTTGATCACATGCGTGAGGTTAGACACGTCGATACCACGAGCAGCCACATCGGTTGCTACCAGCACGTTAACCGCCTTTTCGCGGAACTTGCGCAGAATCTTCTCGCGCTGTGCCTGCGACACGTCGCCGTGCAGCCCTTCGGCGGAATACCCCCGGGCGACCAGCCGCGTGGCCACTTCGTCCACGCTGAGTTTCGTGCGGCAGAAAACGATGCCGTAAAAGTCGGACTCGATGTCGATGATGCGCGTCAGGGCGTCGAACTTATCGGCCTCGCGCACCTCGAAGTAAATCTGGTTCGTCAGGTCTACGGTCAGGTGCTGCGACTCGACGCGCAGTATTTCGGTGTCACGCATGTAGGCCTCCGACAGGCGGATGATCCGCTCGGGCATCGTGGCCGAGAAGAGCAGCACGCGGCGCTCTTCGCCCGTGTGGCTCATGATCTCCTCCACATCCTCGACGAAGCCCATGTTGAGCATCTCGTCGGCCTCGTCCAGCAACAGGTCGCGCGTGTCTTTCAGGTACCAGTCGCCCGTGAACTTGATGCGGTCCTCGAAGAAGCCCAGGTCGAGGC
>DBFWKV010000005.1:0-1514 GCA_048465795.1 Alistipes sp. | reverse complement strand
TCGGTAAGCGAAGCCGAACGAATTCAAAAAATCCGGAGGTTCAAGCTCCCCTCGTTCAACTCAAAAACAAGTTTTTTGTTGTCGAGCCTCTCAGAAAGGGCCCCGGTGAAGAGGTTCCTTAACACCATGATCGAGACGAACACCCGTCCGGCTGATTTGGCCCGTAAACTGGGTGTCAGTCGGCAAGAAGTCTCACGACTCATGGACCTGCGTCACACCACTAAAATTGACACCGTTGCTAGGGCCCTTTATGCCCTAGGTCGTCGTTTAGACCTCTCGCTGTCTGCGAGTTGACTCATCCCCTTCGTTTAGAACACTGAGAGGGCCTCCGGTTTTGGGAGGCCCTCTCTTTTTCTCACAGCTGCGCCCTCACGCTCCCTGCCCAATGAATCATTCCGGTGAGAATCGGCTCCGCCATTCCTTTCGCGAAGTCGTCCGAGGGACCTCCCGGTTGGAAGCAAACATCCCGGACGAAGGCGTCTTCCCATCCGGTACAACGCTCTGCTTCAAGAGACCTCCAAGGGGTTTCTCAGCCCTCTTCCTCCAACCGCTTCACCGACCGCACCCCGGTCGCGAGCCACGCCAAGGCCACCAGCGCGAACACCGCCCCGAACCCGAACGAAGCCCCCGGCCCCGCAAGGTCCCAAAGCACCCCTGCGGCCGCGCCCGCCACGAGCAGACTCATGCCCGACGCCAGGTTGAAGAGCCCGAAGCCCGTCGCCCGCCAGTCGGCGTCGGTCGTCTTGGCGACCAACATCGAGAGCACGCCCTGCGTCGCCCCCAGGTGCAGGCCCCAGAGCAGAATCCCGAGCCCGATCCCCCAGACGTCCGCCCAAAGCGCGAAGACGACGTCGGAGAGCACCAAGAGCACCAACCCCACGCCCAGAAGCGTCGTCGGTCGGACGCGGTCGGCAAGCGCCCCGAAGGGGCTCGAAACTGATACAATAAATCTAATCATATATAATTAAATCTAAGCAAAATGGATAGATTCATCAGCATCGGACAAGCCGCTAAAAAGCTTGGCGTTTCCATTTCCACACTCCGTCGTTGGGATGCCGAGGGACGTTTGACCTCGACCCGTACGCCTGCCGGCCATCGGAGGTATGATCTCTACGAGCTGCAGGGCCTTGCCCTCCGGGCATCGCCCGAAAAACCCAAGGATAGAACCATCGCCTATGCAAGGGTGTCGAGCCACGATCAGAGGGAGGACCTGGAGCGTCAAAAACAGGTGTTGGAGCTCTTCTGTGCGAGCCGCGGTTGGAGCTTTGAGGTCATTTCAGACCTCGGCTCCGGCATGAACTATCACAAGAAGGGTCTCAGACGCCTGCTCAATCTTTTGGTCTCCGGGGAGATTTCCAGACTGGTCGTCACGCACAAGGACCGGTTGCTGAGATTTGGTGCGGAACTCGTTTTTGCCGTGTGTGAAATGAAGAACGTCGAAGTGGTCATCATCAACCAAGGGGAGGACGCCTCGTTTGAGGAAGACCTCGCCCACGACGTGCTTGAAATCATCA
>DBFWKV010000004.1:0-63014 GCA_048465795.1 Alistipes sp. | reverse complement strand
GCAAATTAAAAATTAAAAATTAAAAATTAAGAATTAAAAATTCTTTCGCGTGGCAAAAACAATTAAAAATGAAAAATTCAAACGCTCGGGAGCATTCCGGCCAGCCGTTCGCAATTTTTAATTTTTCATTCTTAATTTTTAATTGAGTATAGGAAACTAATCGTTGATTAGTTTCCTGTATTTCACGCGGTGGGGCTGGGTGTCGCCGCCCTGGGCCTTCTTCCAGGCCTCGTATTCGGAGTAGGAACCTTCGTAGAAGACCACCTTCGAGTCGCCTTCGAACGAGAGGATGTGCGTGGCGATGCGGTCGAGGAACCAACGGTCGTGGGAGATCACCACGGCGCATCCCGCGAAGTTTTCGAGGCCTTCCTCCAACGCACGCAGCGTGTTGACGTCGATGTCGTTGGTCGGCTCGTCCAGCAGCAGCACGTTCCCTTCCTCCTTCAGCGCGAGGGCCAGGTGCAGGCGGTTGCGTTCGCCGCCCGACAGCATCCCGCACTTCTTCTCCTGGTCGGCGCCCGTGAAGTTGAAGCGGGCCACGTAAGCCCGGGCGTTGACCTGCCGGTTGCCCAGCATCATCAGGTCTGCGCCGCCCGAGATCACCTCGTAAACCGTCTTCTCGGGATCGATCGACTTGTGCTGCTGATCCACGTAGGCCAGTTTCACCGTCGGCCCGACGCGGAACGAACCGCTCGTCGGCTCCTCGAGACCCATGATCATGCGGAAGAGGGTCGTCTTGCCCGTACCGTTGGGACCGATGACGCCCACGATGCCGGCAGGCGGCAGCGAGAAATTCAGCCCCTCGTAGAGCACGCGGTCGCCGAAGGCCTTCGACACGTCGTGCGACTCGATCACCACGTCGCCCAGGCGCGGGCCGTTGGGGATGAAGATTTCGAGCTTCTCCTCCTTCTGTTTCGCATCCTCCGACATCATCTTGTCATAAGCCGTGAGACGCGCCTTCGATTTGGCGTGGCGGCCCGCCGGGGCCATGCGCACCCATTCCAGCTCGCGTTCGAGCGTCTTGCGGCGCTTCGACTCCTGCTTCTCCTCCATCGCCATGCGGGTGGTTTTCTGCTCCAGCCAGCCCGAGTAGTTGCCCTTCCAGGGAATGCCCTCGCCCCGGTCGAGTTCGAGAATCCAGCCCGCCACGTTGTCCAGGAAGTAGCGGTCGTGGGTCACGGCGATCACCGTGCCCTTATACTGTTGCAGGTGCTGCTCCAGCCAGTCGATCGACTCGGCGTCGAGGTGGTTGGTCGGCTCGTCCAGCAGCAGCACGTCGGGCTGCTGCAACAGCAGGCGGCACAGGGCCACGCGGCGGCGTTCGCCTCCCGAGAGCACCTTCACCTTCTGTTCGGGATCGGGGCAGCGCAGCGCGTCCATCGCCCGTTCCAGCACGCTGTCCAGCTCCCAGCCGTTGACGTGGTCGATCTGCTCGTACAGCTCGCCCTGACGCTCGATGAGGCGCGCCATCCGGTCGTCGTCCATCGGCTCGCACAGCTTCATGTTGATCTCTTCGTACTCCCTGAGCAGCGCCACCGTCGCGGCGCAGCCCTCCTCGACCACCTCGCGGACGGTTTTCGCGTCGTCGAGCTGCGGTTCCTGCTCCAGGTAACCCACCGTGTATCCCGGTGAAAACACCACTTCGCCCTGGAAATTCTTGTCCAGGCCGGCGATGATCTTCATCAGCGTCGATTTACCGGAGCCGTTCAGACCGATGATGCCGATCTTGGCCCCGTAGAAGAACGAGAGATAGATGTTGTTGAGCACTTTTTTCTGGTTGGTGAAGGTCTTGCTCACCCCGACCATCGAAAAGATGATTTTTTCGTCTGCCATATTTTTAGTCGATTTGTTGCGTGTTATCCTGCAAAAATACAAAACAATTCACAATCCGCAATGCGTCGGCGTCAATTATCTCGCATCCGGGGGCGGCGGCCCGGCGGCGGGGATCGAAAACCGGGCGGCTCCGACACCCATCGTCCGGCAAGGAGGTTCGCCACGCCGCGACCGGTAACAGGAACAGCAGTAACAGGTGCGGCATGCCTCTGTTACTGCTGTTACTCTGTTACTGTTGTTACTGTTGTTACTACTGTTACCGCTGTTACTCTGTTACTCTGTTACTCTGTTACTGCTGTTACTGCTGTTACTGTTGTTACTACTGTTACTGTTGTTACCCCCGTTACTCTGTTACTCTGTTACTGCAACGTTCCCCCCTGGCGTACCTCTCACGGAGACCCGACGGACAGTCCGTTCACTTTTTCCGGAAGTTTTGGAAACCGTTCCGGCAAAACCGTTGTATCTTTGCCGGACAAGGCGTACAGCAACGCTTCGGCAGCGCCTCGATTGCCTCCTTACATCCCTTTGCGGGAGTTACCCTGTCAGAGGGAACGTGCTTCCCGGTTCCCGATCACGAAAAGTCCGCCTACGATAAAAAGGCTGACAGTCCCTTCGTGTCAATGACCGGCGCAATGACCCTCCGATTGTTCGGATTCGGTATTTTACGACGGAACCGGCTACAAGCTCCGGCCGCAAAACCGGCACAAAGGACGGATCCCGCACCGGTCGCCGGTCATCCCCGGGATCGGGACGAACACGTAACGACATACAGGCAACAGGAGTAACAGAGTAACAGGCGTGGCACGCCTGTTACTCTGTTACTCCCGTTACCCGCCGCATGCCGGGCGAACCACGACGGGCGGCAGAAAACCAAAGTTCCGCCCCGGTAAGGGACGGAACTTGTCGGGCCAAGTCCCCGTAAAGTCTAATAGTTCTCCTTCTTAGGCTCGAAATAAGCCTGGGGGTGCTTGCAGGCGGGGCACATCTTGGGAGCCTCCGACGCCTTGCAGACGTAACCGCAGTTGCGGCACTGCCACCAGATTTCGCCGTCGCGCTTGAAAAAGTCGCCGTCCGTGAGGCGGCTCAGCAGCTTCAGGTAGCGCTTCTCGTGCTCGGCCTCGACGGTCGAGATCATCTTGAACGCCGTGGCGATCTCGGGAAATCCCTCCTCCTCGGCCACCCGGCCGAAATCGCGGTAGAGTACGTCCCACTCTTCACGCTCGCCCTGCGCCGCAGCCAGCAGGTTTTCGGGGGTCGTGCCGATCGGACCCGTGGGGTAGCTGGCCGTGATGGTCACCTCGCCGCCTTCGAGGAACTTGAAGAAACGCTCTGCGTGCTCCTTCTCCTGCTCGGCCGTCTCATTGAACACGCCTGCGATCTGCTCGTAACCCTCCTTTTTCGCCTTGCTTGCGAAGAATACATAGCGGCTGCGTGCCTGGCTCTCGCCTGCGAATGCTTTGAGCAGATTCTGCTCGGTCTTCGTACCTTTGATACTTTTCATGGTCATGTATTGTTTTTAGTGTGTTTGTTTATTTTCTACGGCAAAGATAGAAAAAATCGAAACACATCGGCTGCGAATTTCGATCGTTTGTCCTGATAGGACTATTCGAATTACTTATAGACCGAATCCTGCACATCGCTCAGGAACTGCTCGTAACGCGTCCGCGACCACGCCGGCATCCGCAGCGTATCCCCGACTTCGGGCGGCACGATCCGATAGCCGGGGCACAGCACCCAGACCGGCACCGCCTCCGCGCGGCAGGTCATCCGCCCGTCCGGATGAAGGGTCGCCTCCACCCCGGCAAGCAGCCCGCCGTCGCAGTAGCGCCGCTGCTGGTTGGAGACGAAATTACCCAGCGAGTAGAAGACCGCATGCGCCGAATCGGCCTCGAAGGGCTGGATCACATGCGGGTGGCTTCCGACGACCACATCGGCCCCGTGCCGCCGTAAAAACGCCGCCAAACGGCGCTGTTCGGAGTTTTCGCGCCGCTCGTACTCGTTCCCCCAGTGCATGCAGACCACGATGCAGTCGGCCGAATCGCGCCGGGCGGCAGCCAGATCGGAGGCCATCCGCACCGTGTCGATCCCGTTCACGCAAACGCCCCGGGGCACCGGAATCCCATTCGTCCCATAGGTATAGTTCAGCAGGGCGAAGGTCACCCCGCGCACCTTCATGTACAAGGGATTGTTGTTGCGGCGGTCGAGGCTGTCCGTAAAGACGCCCGTGTGACGGATTCCCCGGCGCGACAGCTCGGCGATCGTCGTCCGCACGCCCTCGGCGCCGCCGTCGCAGCAGTGGTTGTTGGCCAGCACCGCCACATCGACGCCCACGTCGCGCATGGCGTCGGCCACCGCCACCGGAGAGCGGAAGCAGGGATAACCCGTATAGTGTCCGGATCGGGTAAGCGTCGTTTCGAGGTTGACCACCGCGATGTCGGCTGCCGCGAACCGGGGCCGGAGGTATTCGAAAACGTCCCCGTAATCGAACCCGCCTTCCAACCGGGCCGCATCGACCTGCGGCAGGTGCTGCATCAGGTCGCCCGCGAACAGCAGCCGCACGCACACCGGCTCCGGAGCGGTCGGTACGACCGGATCGGCCGGAGGCGGCATCGGTGCCCCGCACGCCGCCAGCAAGAGCACCAGACCGGCAAGTCCGCCCGTTTTCGCCCGGCATACGCGGGCACGATGCTCCCGCAAGTACCCCTTGCCGGTCATTGTCCGACACGCAAAACGCCGGAAGCTGTTCAGTTCCATCATCGGATAACGGCCTAAAATCCGCTACTTTTCAGCCGCCCGCCCGGCCCGGCGGGGATTTGCCGGGAACCAACCCTTCGCCACCCGCTCGCGCTGCTCGAACAGCTCGCCGATCGACCAGAACGACGACGCGCCCCAGACCGCCAGCAGGGTAGACCACAGCAGGTGGCGCACGGCGACCGACGCCGCGACCGTGACGATCCCCATCACGAGGAACACCCACCAGCAGCGCACGCCGAAATAGTATTCGCCTTTGGTCACCATCGGGTGAAACAGGCCGATAATCAGGAAGGTGGCAACGCCGATGACGATGCCCGTCAGGTTGTATTCCGCTAAAAATTCCATCTTGCCGTTCTTTTACTGTCCGGATGTTGCCGGCCCGAAGCAGCATCCGAACCGGAGTTTCCGCAGGAGCCGGCCGACCGGGCCGAAATCTTTTCCGGGGCAAAGATACGAAAAACGGGGACGACCGCAAGGCCGTCCCCGAAAATCCGCCGCAGGATATCGCTTAGAAGTTGTATTGCACCATCACGTTCACCCGGTTGGCGTGGTTCTTCACCGAGTTCATGTCCTCGCGCGTACCACGCAGGTATTCGGCTGCGATCTTGCATCGGGGTGTAACCGCGTAGAACACGTTACCGAAAATATACTGGCCCTGCTTGTACTCGTCCGTTGCATAATAGCCGTGATTTTTCTCCACCTGCACGGTCGAATAACCGCCGGACAACCAGAAGCGGCGCGTGAGATTGATCTGGCCTGCGGCCTGCCATCCCCACATCGGCATGGTCTGAATCTGGTTGGGGTTCTGCGGATTGGGCGTGAAGTCGAGGCCCGAGCCGGTCAGATCCTGGAGATAGGGAGTGATGCCTTCGCCGTAGACACCGTTCATAAACAGGCGGAACCAGTTGCAGCACTTGATCGTACCGCTGAACTGTACGCCCCAGCCCAGCAGCGACGTGTTGTTGCCCGTCACCTGATTGTGCAGGTACATGTTGCGGATCACGCCCGACGCGCGCAGGTGGCTGTCGCGGTCGGGACCCCAGGCATACTGGAAGTACATCGGGAAGTCGGGCACGCGCTGCTTGAGCGAAGCGAAGCTGTTGTCATAGGTACCGCTCACTTTGGGCAATTCGGCAGCCAAACCGAACGACAGGTGGTCGTGGGCGAACGCATGTTCGTAGCGGATCATCGTGGCGAAATTGAAGTTATAGGCGTTCGGACCCTGGAAGTCGATCGTCGTAGGGGCTGCCGACAGGTCGCAGAACGTGGTCACGTCACGGCCGAACGTAAAGCCCAGGAACGACACGTAAGCCGAACGGATGCGGGGCGTGTAGCTGCCTTCCGAACCGCCGCGAAAATCCCCGTCGACAAATACGACTACGCGGCCCAGGGCACGGGTATTGGTGACGGCTTTCACGAACAGGCGCGAAGTCGTAGCGTCCATCATCAACTTCTGTTTCGTGTTGTAATTGCCCGGAATCGGAATGTCATAGGGAATGAAGTCGATGTTATCGACGCTTCCCATGAAATCATAACCTGCACGCAGGTTGATATATCCGCCGAATGCGAAGGAGAACTTGTTGTTCTTCGATGCGAACACGAACTGCGGTTTCTCGACCTGCTGGAAACCCTTCCGGTGCGTTTCGGCATAGTCCTGCACGGCATTGGCGGCGGCCAACCGGTTGAGCATGGCGGCTTCCTGCAGCGAACAGTTGTTGTAGATCGTATCCACCTCATGCACGGATATGAGGTAGACCGTGGGCGAGTAGCCGTCGCTGCGGTCGTTGCCCGAAAATCTTTGAGCGGAAGCCGCCGAGCAGAGGAGCAGAGCCACGATTAAAAGACGAAATGTTTTCATAAGCTGATTGTTTTGGTTTTTTTGAATGAACTTGCTTTTGGCGATATGTTTGTTTTTGTCACACAGTGAGTTAATATCCAACCTGCATTTTAGCAAGTTGTATGCCAAAACAAGGTGCACGGTATCTGATTCTTACAGCAGTACCCGATTTTACCGACTTTGAAAAGAAAAGACATCGGCCTGGACAGGCGGCGGTTCGGAAGTGCTCAAATAAATTTGGCACTCCTCTCACCTTGCACTATCTTTGCCTGAAATAACAACCGCAAAACTGATAGTCTCCCCGCAGCACCGAAATCGGGTGCTGCGCGCGGCACTCCCTGTTTTCGTACTGCAATTTACACACTTTTATGCTCTGGATCACCCCTCTTGTTTCGCTGGCGGCGCTGATCGCCGATTACCTCTTCTACCGGCGGCACGTTCGATATTGGCCCTCCGCGCTGCGGCGCAGGTCGTTCATCGGCTATGCCGTGTTTACCGACCTGCTTCCGTCGGCCGTCAGCCTGGTTTTCACGCTGAGTCCCGACAACGGTACGGGGCTGATGCTCTATGCACAGTGGTCGTTCTTCCTCTTTCTGCTGACGGTACTGCCGCGAATGATCTGCTATTTGTTCCGGCTGATACGCCTGCGGCGGGCGGGGATTGTCGTCGGGGTCGCAGCCGCCCTGTTTCTGGTGTGGGGCACCACGGCAGGCCGCACCTCCTTCCGCGTAAACCGGCTTACGATCCGCAGCGAACGGCTGCCCGCAGCTTTCGAAGGTTTCCGCATCGTCCAGTTTTCCGACACGCACATCGGCACGATGACACGCCCCGTGCGGGAGCTGCAACGGCTGGTGGATGCTGTGAACGCCCTGCATCCCGACCTCATCGTCTTCAGCGGCGATCTGGTGAACATCCGTTACACCGAACTCGACTCCGCAGCCATGCGCATTCTGAGCGGGCTTCAGGCACCTTACGGCGTCGTGTCGTCGATCGGGAATCACGACGTGGGCTATTACATCAAGGACTCCGCCGCACTTCCCGCCGCAGTGAACCTCGCCCGGCTCATCGAGCGCCAGCAGGCAATGGGGTGGCGCGTACTGGACGACGCATCGGAGTTTCTCGTCCGGGGCGACGACAGCATCTCCCTCTCGGCAATCTCGTTCGACCCGGCCCTGCGGCAGTTCCGCCACGCCTTCGACCTGCCGGGGATCGATCTTTCGGAAGTCTATGCCGGCATCCCCGACACGCTCTGCAACATCACCGTCTCCCACCTGCCGCAACTCTGGCCCAACATCCGGGCGCTGGGCTACGGCGACCTGACGCTCGCGGGACACGTCCACAGCATGCAGATGAAACTCCGGATCGGTTCCTGGCGCTTCTCGCCCGCACAATGGATGTACAGGCGCTGGAGCGGTCTCTACGGCGACCCGGGTGCATACCTATATATTAACGACGGCATCGGCTGCGTGGGCTTCCCGATGCGGCTCGGAGCCTATCCCGAAATCACCCTTTTCACACTCGAACGATGAACGTATTCGCATCGGCGGCCACAACGGCCGAAGGCTATCTGGACGACGCTTCGGCCGAACGTCTGATCATCTCCTCTCCCCAGGACTGGGCGGAAGTACGCCGCCTCCGGGCACAGTTCGACGCCATTCTGGTCGGAGCCGGGACCCTGCGCCGCGACGACCCGGCACTGATGCTGCGCGACGAAGACCGGCGGCGGCGTCTGCACGAAGGGCGGCAGCCCGAGCTGACGAAAGTGACCGTGACCGCATCGGGCGATCTGAGGGCCGACATGCGTTTCTTCACCGAAGGGGAAGGTGAAAAAATCGTATTCAGCAACAGGGAACTTCCTCACCTGCAACACGTTGCAACCGTCATCCACACCGAAGAACCCATAACGGCCGCCCTGATCGTGACCGAACTCGAGAAGCGGGGGATCGGCAGCCTCTTCGTCGAGGGAGGTGCCGAAATCCTGCGGATGTTCTTCGCCGAAGGCATGGTCGACACACTTCGTCTGGCGGTGAATCCCGGCCTGCGGCTGGGAGATCGGCCGGGTGCCCCGAGGCTGGACATCGGCACGGCATACCGCACAGCTCCGCACACCGACCGGCGCTTCGGGAACACGCAGGTCACAACCTACACCCTGCGGCCCGACAGGGAGACCGAAGACCACGTATACCTGCGCAGGGCGATCGAAGAAAGCCGTAAATGCACGCCCAGCGCCACGTCCTACTGTGTGGGGGCGGTGGTGCGCACGGCAGAGGGAACGGTTTTTACGGGTTACACCCACGAAACTTCGCCCACGCACCACGCCGAGCAGGAGGCTGTGGCCAAAGCGCTGGCCGCAGGAGCCGATCTGCAGGGGGCCACGATCTACTCCTCGATGGAACCCTGCTCGCAGCGAAGCAGTGAACCCGAAAGCTGCTCCGATCTGATCATCCGCCACGGCTTCGCCCGGGTCGTGTTCGCCCTGTACGAACCCGACTGTTTCGTCGCCTGCCACGGCGCCCTGAACCTGCGGCAAAGCGGAGTGGAGGTACGAGCGTATCCCGCGCTGAGCAGCGAAGTGAGGCTCATAAACGGTCATATCTGCGGATAAATTCAGGCCGAATAATGTCCTTTATGGAATAAGATTGTCCTGAAAGTCGGGAAATACGCGCAACATTGGCAGAATAAATTTATCTTTGCACAATAAATGCGTAAAGACCATGAAAATTCAGGCAAGCATTCTGCTTACTGTCCTGCTGCTGAGCGTCTCGCCACGCCTGCAAGCGCAGGAGCCGCCCTCCCCCTTGTCGCTGGAGGAGGCACTCCATATCACCCTGACACACAATCCCGCCCTGCAGGCTGCGGAGTACGAGGAGCGCGCCGCCACGCAGGAGCGCCGGGCGGCCATCGGCCTGCGCATGCCGAAAATCAACGTCGCAGGCGCCTACACCTACCTGGGCAAGGACGTCGGCTTCGACCTGAACGGAATGAAAACCCCGGCCAACAACCTGATTCAGGGAGCCGTACAAAGCGGACTGATCCCCCAGCAGCTGCTTCCCCAGATTCAGGGACTCGTCGGCCCGATCATGCAGGCCGACTGGTTCCTCAAACTTCAGGATCAGAGCCTGGGTTTCGTGGGCGGCGAGGTGACGATGCCCCTCTATCTGGGCGGTAAGATCAATGCGGCCAACCGCGCGGCGAAGCTCAACGAGCAAACCGCCGTGGAGCAGGGCAACCAGACCCGCAACGCACTGGTGTCCGAACTCATCGAACGCTACTTCGGGCAGGCGCTCGCCGCGCAGGTCGTCGAAGTGCGCCAGCAGGTCGTCGATGGTGTCCGGCAGCACCTGAACGACGCGATCGCCCTCGAAAACAATGGCATGATCGCCCGCAGCGAACGGCTCTACATCGAATTCAAGATGGCTGAAGCGGAGCGTGAACTGGAGAATGCCAAGTTACAGTTGGAGACCATTTCCAGCGCTCTCAAAAATACCCTGGGACAAGATACCGACTACCGGCCCGCCACAGCGATGTTCATCCTCCTGCAGGTCGAAGACCTGGCCTACTACAAGGAGCTGGCGCAGGAGCACAACCCGTTGTTCCGCCAGGTGTCGCTCAAGCGCCGCCTCGCGGAAGAGGGCGTCAAGGTGCAGCGTGCCGAATTCCTGCCGCAGGTGGCGGCCGTGGGCGGCGGCATGTTCTACAACTATCAGGTGACGGACGCGCTGCCCCGCTGGGCCGTGGGCGTGGGAGTCAACATCAAGATTTTCGACGGCCTGCACCGCGAGTACAAGTATTCGGCGGCGCGGCAGACCGTGCGGCGTGTGAATGCCCTGCAGAACAAGGCGGCACAGGACATCGGGGTACTGGTCGAGAAGATTTACAACCAAATGATCAACTACCGCAACCAGATCGCCTCGATCGAGGCGTCGATGGCCTTCGCCGAGGAGTACCTGCGGGTGAAAAACGCCGCGTTCCTGGAGGGCATGAGTTCCTCATCGGATCTGGTGGATGCCGAACTGAACCTGGCCAAAGTGCGGACGGAGCGCATTCAGGCGGCCTATAACTTCGACCTGCTGCTGGCGCAACTGCTCGAAGCGGCCGGTGTGAGCGACGAATTCACGGCCTACGCGCGCCGCGCCGACGCACGGCCGATCCATTACGACAAAAAGTAAAACGCACGAAATATGAAAAAGAACAACATCCTGGGGATCGTCCTCGTGGCCGTCGTGGTCGTGGTATCGGTGGTACTGATCAGTTGGTACCTGCGCCGTTCGACGCCCATGCTGATTCAGGGCACGGTGGAGTGTACGACCTACAAAGCCTCGTCGAAAGTGCCGGGCCGCATTGCGGACATGAAGGTGGTGCAGGGACAGCATGTCGAACAGGGCGAACTGCTCTACGTGCTCTCCACGCCCGAACTGGAGGCCAAGCTCCAGCAGGCGGAAGCGGTGAAAAGCGCGGCGGCGGCACTCGACCAGGCCGCCCTCGCCGGCGCCCGTGTCCAGCAGATCGAAGCGGCGATGAACATGTGGCAGAAGGCGCAGGCCGGGCTGGAACTGGCCCGCAAGACCTTCGACCGCGTAAAGAACCTCTACGCGCAGGGCGTGGTTCCCGCGCAGAAGCTCGATGAAGCCACAGCCAACTACAAGGCGATGGAAGCGACCGCCTCGGCCGCCAAAGCCCAGTACGACATGGCGATGGACGGCGCCCGCAAGGAGGACAAGGAGGCCGCCGCCGCCAAAGTCCGTCAGGCGGAGGGCGCCGTGAGCGAAGTCGCATCGTATATCAGCGACGCAATGGTTTACTCCCCGGTGACGGGCGAAGTGTCGACGATCATTGCCGAACAGGGCGAACTGGTCGGCAGCGGCTACCCGGTGGTCGCCATCCTCGACATGAGCGATATGTGGGTGACTTTCAACGTGAAGGAAGACCTGCTGCCGGGCATCCGTATCGGTACCCGGATGAACGGCTACGTACCGGCATTGGGCTGCGACGTGGAGTTCGAAGTGACCTACATTGCCGTGCAGGCCGACTTCGCTACGTGGTCGGCCACCCGCACGCAGGGCGGTTTCGACATCCGCACCTTCGCCGTGAAGGCCAAACCCGTGTCGGACACCGCGAACATGCGACCCGGCATGAGCGTGCTGGTCGATTGGGACGAGATCGTAAAATAGGGCAGTGACGATGGGATTTGTGCGAAATACCTGGGCTGTCCTGCAACGGGAAGTGATCCGCCTGAGCCATCAGCCGATGTATATGGTACTGATGGTCGTGCTGCCCGTGGTGTCGTTCGCCTTCTTCGCTCTGCTGTTCGAAAAGGGCGTGGCGCACGACATCCCCATCGCCGTGCTGGACGAAGACCACTCGACGCTTTCGCGCAAAGTCACGCAGATGATCGACGCCACCCCGACGGCACAGGTCGCCTACGGCATCCAGGACATGCCCGAAGGCGAACGGCTGATGCGGGAGGGCAGGATCATGGCGATCGTCCAGATTCCGGCTTTTTTCGAGAAGAACATCCTGAGCAACAGCCAGACCCACCTCGAAAACTACGTATCGGGAACCAACATCACCGTCAACGGCCTGCTGTCGAAGGACATCCAGACCGCCGTCACCACCTTCTCGGCCGGCATTCAGCTCCAACTGCTCACCAAGCAGGGACTCACCGAGCGGCAGGCTATGGCCCAGTTGCAGCCCGTGCGGTTCAACAGGCACGTATTGTTCAATCCCTATATCAATTACGGCTATTACCTCTCGCCGAGCTTCATGCCGATGATGCTCATGATCTTCACGGTCATGGTGACGATCTTCGCCATCGGCACCGAACTCAAACACGCCACGGCGAAAGAGTGGATCGACACGGCCGGAGGTTCGCCCCTGGCCGCCCTCACCGGGAAAATCCTGCCGATCACGGTCACGATGTTCCTGATGTCGGTGGTGATGTTCGTGATCATCTTCAAGATCGTCGGCGTGCCGCTCAACGGCAGTCTCACCGTGTTGCTCATCAGCAGCCTGCTCTTCATCCTCAGTTACCAGGCCATTGCCGCGTTCATCGTCTCCCTGCTGAGCAACCTGCGCCTCTCGCTCTCGATCGGCGGCGGTTACTCGGTGCTCGCCTTCACCTTCTCGGGCCTCACGTTCCCGATCATGGCGATGTGGCCCGCGATGCGGTACGCCAGCCGGATTTTCCCGTTCACCTACTACACGGACGTGTTCATCGACCAGATGCTGCGGGGTGCTCCGGTCGTCTACTCGCTTCCCGACATGGGTTATATGGCGCTTTTCTGTGTTCTGCCTCTGCTGTGCCTGCCGCGTCTCAAGCGCATCTGCACGGAGCCGGAATTCTGGGGAAGGATGTGAGAATGAAAAATGAAAAATTAAGAATTAAAAGTTTCGGGGTCTCCCCGGCATCCTGATATGAGCCGGCTATCACGACAAATAAACTCCTACCGCGAGCAACTGCTGTCGGTCATGGGAAACGAATACCGCACGATCTTCTCCGATGCGGGCGTCATTCTGATCCTGGTACTGGCGCTGCTGATCTATTCGACGGTCTACTCGCTGGCCTACGGGCCGCAGGTGCTGCGCAACGTGCCGATCGGCGTCATCGATCAGAGCCGCACCCACGCCAGCCGCAGCCTGATCGAGACCTTCAACGCCGGGCCGAACACCTATGTGGCCTACACCCCGACGAACATGGAGGAGGCGAAGCAGCTTTTCTTCGCCCGCAAGATATACGGCATCGTCTACATCCCCTCGGACTACGAAAAGCAGCTGCTGGGCGGTTCGCAGGCCAATGTCTCCATCTATGTGGATGCCAGTTACTTCCTGATGTACCGTCAGGTTTTTCAGGAGGTCGTAACCACCATCGGTACCACGGGTGCGATGGTCGAATTCCAGCGCCTGGTGGCCAAAGGGGCCAACATTCCGCAGGCCCGGGCCACCTCGCAGCCCGTGATCTATCAGGCGCACAACCTGTTCAACCCTTACCTGGGGTACGGATCGTTCGTCATGCCGGCCATCATCATGGTGATCATCCAGCAAACGCTGCTGATCGGCATCGGCATGATCGGCGGCACGTGGCGCGAATTCGGCCTTTATCGCAAACTCTGTCCCCCGGGCCGCAAGCGAATGTCCACGCTTCCGATCGTCTTGGGAAAAGCGTTGGTTTACGCGTCGATATACGCGGTCACCTTAACTTATATTTTAGGACTTCACTACAAGTTGTTCCACTATCCGCTCAATGGCGCCACTTCGACGATCATTCTCTTTATGATCCCCTATATCACGGCCTGCATCGCGCTG
The DNA here is from genome assembly GCA_048465795.1 of Alistipes sp. Classification (GTDB taxonomy): domain Bacteria; phylum Bacteroidota; class Bacteroidia; order Bacteroidales; family Rikenellaceae; genus Alistipes. Next base: position 49,288 of record DBFWKV010000004.1, on the reverse strand, counting down.
GGCATTGCCGTTTCGACGCTGTTCCGCTACCGGGAAAACTCGCTGCTGCTGTTGTTGTGGACGTCGATCCCCATCCTGATGCTGAGCGGGGTTTCCTATCCGCGCGAAGCCATTCCCGACTGGCTCTTCGACCTCGGACAACTTTTCCCCAGCACCCACGGAGTCAACGGCTTCATCCGCATCCGCTCGATGGGCGCTTCGTTCGAGGAGGTGCTGCCCGAAGTGCGGGTGCTGTGGATTCAAACCGTCGTCTACGGTGCTTTTGCCTGCCTGGGCATCCACCGCGTGCTGCGACGGGAACAGTGCACACACGATCGGGCGGAACAAATTTCCGAAATGAAGGTCACGAACGAATAAAGATCGGATTCGGGCTTCCATCGATTCCGTACGCGAAGTCAGCCGACCGGAACCGTCACCGCGAACTTTACGGCCATCGGGCGACGTTCGATTTCAGCGGGCATTTCTTCGGAGGCAGTTACGTCAGGCAGGATTGCGTGTCGAAATGCCGCAAACTCGGGATTCCTCCCGATGCAGGACAAAAACAAAACAGGAGCGAGATTATCGCTCCTGTTTTCCGTTTTTCCGGCATGCGGGATCAGAACATCGAAGGTCCCCGGTGCATACCCGGCGGAGGGCCGCCCGCTCCGGGTCCGATCATCCCGCGCCTCGGGGCTTTCGTTCCGGCACCCACACCGTCGTAATCCCGGATATTTTTCGATCCCCGTTTGCCGAAGCGACGCAGATTGTACGTGAATTGCACCATGTAGTAACGGCCGATCACGCTGTTGGTGGCATTCTGCGTGTAGCCCGATCCGGTCGAGCGGACAAAAGCCTTGTTCTGGTTGAAAATATCGTTCACGCCCACCATGATCTCGCCGCGTTTGTTGCGGAAAATCTTCTTGCCGATCCAGGCATTGCACAGCACATACGAATCGTCGTACTTGTTGGTAAAACCGATATATTGGGTATAGGCGGCGCTCGCAGTGAAGGTGAAGCCCAGCGGGAAGACGAACTTCATGTTGCCCGAAGCCGTGTGGTTGAAATAGCGGTTCTTCTTCGCACTGTCCTTCGCCTGTGAGTTGGTCGCCTCGTTGTAGGTGCCGTTCCACGAGAGCGTGAAGTCCACGTTTTCCGAAATATTACTGCCCAGGACCGTGCGGAAGTCGTAGCCCATGTTGTCCGAATCGTTGCGCTTGCCGCCGCTTATCACCCCCGTTCCGGGATCGACCGTACCGCCGATAATGCTCGGCAGCTTGGTGTAGATCACACCGGCCATCACGTTGAAGTTGCACTTGAGGAATCCGACCGGAAGGCCGTAGCTCAGGTGCGTCCGTACGCTCCAGTACCCGTCGAGGTTGACCGGCATCGAGTAGTAGTTCGGCCGGTAATTCTTGCCGTTGATCGTCAGATCGGCACCCTGAACCAGATGCGTGGCCACGTAGTCCGACGTGTTCTGCATCGAGAACATCCACATGAAGGTACGTCCCTTCTCGACATTCGAATTGGTATAATGGAAATTGACCCGGTGGCTGTACGAAGGATTCAGGTTCGGATTACCGTGCGAGATGTTCTGCGCGTCCGACACATCGTACACAGCCTGCAAATCGGTCACGGAGGGGTTGTCCGTATAGGAGGAGACGAACAGGCGCAGCGAATTCTCGCGGTTGATGTTCAGCTGTCCCATCATGAAATAGGTGACGTTGTTGTAGTTGTGACGGATCGGCTTTCGTTCCGCATCGGTCATATCTTCGCGGATCACCTTGCCGTCGAGCGACGAACGCTGGTAGTAGACGTTCGCTACAAAAGTATTGCGCTCCTTCGAATAGCGGAAGCCGGGGCCGAAACTCTGCGTCAGGTAGCCGCTTTCATAGGAGTTCGACAGCGACGGATCGGGCGTCAGGCCCGCGATCGAATAATCCTTGCCGGTGATGTAGGACTTCTTGTCACGCTCCTGATACTCGTACGATGCGCGGTATTGGAAACTGGCCTGCGAATATTTGGAAAGCGGTTCGGTGTAGGTGAACTGTCCGCGCAGGCGGTAACTGCTCGAAGGCGCCAGGTTACGCAGGTAGCGCAGATCGACATAGGGCGTCCATTCACCCGTCGCGGGATCGGTATAACCGGGATAGCCCGTCTCGGGATCGATCGTATTGGGCTTGTCGGGGAACGTCCCCAGCAGGTTGGAATAGGAATTCGAGTTGTTCGTGTTGTCCGAATAGCTCACATTGCCGTCGACGGTGATCGTTCGGCCCGTCTTGCCCAGTTTGGCGCGGTAGACGGCACTCGTGCGAATGTTGTATCCGTGACGCAGCGCATCGTTGTAGTTGTCCGTGCGGCTGTAACCGCTTTCGCCGAACTGCCAGCCCTGTGTAAGGCTGTACGGATCGTTCGACTGGTAGCTGAAACTCGGACGGATCATCAGGTTCTGGTTTTCCGATATTTTCCACTCCAGGCGGGCATTGAAACGGTGGTTGTAGGAACGCGTATCGGAGTTTCCCCACGTCGTGAGCGTATCGATCTTCATCGGAGCTTCGTACCACTTCTCGATCGACGAAGTGTTCTTCGTGTCGGTGTTGTTGAAGAAATAACTTCCCTGGAACGTCACCTGATCGCGCTTGCCCCACGTGTCGGAATAGTTGACACCGATGGCGTTCACCGTCGCCACGCCGCTCTGGGGCCGCACCATATATTGTCCCACACCGCTTCGGCGCCGCCCGCCGCCCGTGCTGCCGGACACTCCCAGAATATCCTCGAACGAAAAATTCTGCTGGTTGACGTTGTTGAACAGCCCGATCAGCGACACGCGGCTATCCCCGCTGAAGATATTGGCATTGCCGCCTACGATATATTTATTGCGGGCTTCGGTTTGGGTATCCGCATCGTAACCGTAACCGGCATAGAACTTTCCGAACTGTCCCTGGCGCATGTTCTCGTGTGTCACGATGTTGAGCGCCTTGTAGCCCTCGCCGTCGTCCATGCCGGAGAATTCGGCGGCATCGCTCAGTTTGTTGTACACCTCGATGCGGTCAACGGCCTGTGCCGGCAGCGACTTGATCGCCGTAGTGACGTCCTCGCCGAAAAACTCCTTGCCGTCGACGAAGATTTTTTTCACTTCCTCGCCCTGTGCCTCGACCGTACCGTCGGACACGGTGATACCGGGCATCTTTTTCAGAAGCCCCTCGACATCGGCATCGTCCGTGACCTTGAACGCTCCCGCATTGTAACTCACCGTGTCGCCCTTCTGCGACGTACGGAGGGCTTTGACCTCCTTGACCACCACGTCGATCTGCACACCCGCTTTCATCGGGATGGTGCCGAGGTTCTGCTTTGCGGCCGACACCTCGAACTCCTGTTCGGCATTGTTGTAGCCCAGGAACGACACGATCATCTTGTAATCGCCGTATGCGAGATTCGGGATCGAAACCGAGCCTTTATAGCCGGAAGTAAAGTAGAGCTTCTTATCGGGAGTTTTGGCCGGGATCACCTCCAGCACGGCACCGGCAACGCCCTCCTGCGTCTCCGCATCGATGATCGTCGCGGCGACGGTTCCCTTCTGTGCATAGGCTGCCGGGAGGCAGCAGACAACGAGCAGGGTAGTTAGCAGTATTTTTTTCATCTGACTTGTTTTTCCGTTTTTGCGCTGACGAAGATAGCATTTTTAGTCCATACCTCCTTGCCGCTGCGGGTGAAACGACAAAAAAAGGGTGTCAGCCGACAGCCGACACCCGTAAAATTACAATTTCCGGGATCTATTTCTTATCGGCCGGCTGCTGCGCATTGCGTGCAGAGCAATCGCGCGTCATCATCTTACCGTCGCGGCAATCCCTGCCTTTCATGCATTTGTCACCTTTTGCCGCCCGGGGGTTCTGCATCTGCGACCACTTCACGAACTGGTCGGTGGTCAGCACGTTCTTCATCTGCTCGGCCTGTTTCGACTGCTCGGCCTTCATCTGCATGCGGTGCGCCTCCATCGACTTGGCATTTGCCAGGTTGATCTGATAAACCTGCTTCTGCTGGGCCTCGTTCAGATCGAGTTTCTGCGTCATCCGGTCGGTACGCCTCTGTGCCATCTGCTCTACGGTAGGGCGCTGCTTGGGCACATCCATCTTCTTGTTCTGCTGGGCCATAGCACCCGAGGTAATTCCCATACATACGGCCATCAAGGCAGCAACGATTGTCTTTTTCATAACTCCAATTTTTTAAATGTTCAATCAATTCGGTTTTTGCCGGTCCGAACCTTCGGATCTCTATTGCAAAGGTAGGGCCAGAACGGCAAATTCCGCGCCGCTTTGCCGGCCAAACGGCCGATCGGCAGGGTCAACCGCCTATTCGGCGGGTTGAACGGCCCGCAACCAGGCCTTGAATTCCGGTACGCGGGCCTTCGAAATGACGATACGTTCGGGGGTTTCCACCGTAAGGCCCAGCGAAAGGCGGCTGCCGAACCAGACCGTGATCTCCTTCACGGCACGGCGCGAGACGATGAACTGCCGGTTGGCCCGGAAAAATTCCGTGTCGGGCAGCAACGCCTGCAACGCTTCGAGCGTCTTGTCGAGCGGATAGCTCCGGCCCTCCAGGTCGCAGGCGGTGACCTTTTCGTTGGTCGTATAGCAATAGGCGATCTGCTCGCGGCGGAGCGGAAAAATCTTGTCCCGCACCTGCACGAGAAAAACCTGTTCGCGGCGGGCTGCCGCCACATTTTTCACCCGCGAACCGTATTCCTTCAGCTCCCGTCCGGTGAGCCGCTGCAACTTGTCCAGCGCACGGCGCACCCCGTCCGTATTGATCGGCTTAAGCAGGTAATCGATACTGTTGACCCGGAAGGCTTCGAGCGCATACCGGTCGTAGGCGGTCGTGAAAATCACCGGAGTCGTGATCTCCACCGCGTCGAACAGCCGGAAAGACTCGCCGTCGGCCAGATGGATGTCCACAAAAACCAGGTCGGGACTCGGATTCGTCCGGAACCATTCGATGCTCTCGGCCACGCTCTCCAGCGTCGCTATCACCTCGGCTTCGGGAGCGATCTGCCTCAGAATCGACCGCAGATTGACCGCAGCGGCGGTCTCGTCCTCGATAATGACTACCTTCATCGTTCCGCAGGTTTTTGAAGCGGCAGCCGCACGGTGAAAACCGACCCGGTCTGAATCACTTCGATCGGATGTCCGGTAATCAGCAGCCATCGGTTACGCAGATTCTCCAGCCCGATTCCTGTCGAAGGTTCCGGTTCCAGTTTGGGGATGCGGGGATTCGACACCACCAGCCAATCCCCCTCGGTACGGATCGAGACGCGAAAGGGTTTATTTTTCGTAATCGTGTTGTGTTTCACCGCATTGCCGATCAGCGGCTGTAAGGAGAGCACCGGCAGCATCCATTTTTTATGGGCTTCGTCCACTTCGATGTCGAAGAACAGCTTGTCGGCATACCTTATTTTAAAGAGGTAGCTGTAAGCCTCGGCGAACTTCAGCTCTTCACCGAGCGGCACCAGCGTACTCTGTCCGTTCTGGATGATGTAGCGGAAGGCGTAAGAGAGCTGGTCGATGTAGGTCAGTGCCTTTTCACCCTCCTGTTCGCGCACCAGCATGGCCAGCGAATTAAGCGAGTTGAAGAAGAAATGGGGATTGATCTGACTTACCAGCATGTTGTAGCGGGTCGAAAGATTCTCGTTCTTGAGTTGTTCGTTTTCGAGCACTACGGCCTGACGCTGCGACAGGAGGACATAAATCCACCCGTAAAGGATCGAAACCACCACGGCGAACGAACACCGGAGCAGCAGCATGTAGTCGAGCATGCGCCCGCCCATGCAGTTCATCACGAAACGCCCCGTATGCCAATCGGGAATCGGCGCGACGAAGTAGAGCGCCACGGCCGCAGCAAGTGCCCAGGCACAGCGCCGGGCGAAAAGCCCGGGCGTATAATTCCGGCGGCCGGAGATCAGGATCGTCAGCAGCACGAACGACAGCACCATGTAGTAAAACAGGTTCACAGCCATGTCCAGCGTTTCGGAAGGCCGGTTGAACACCGTGCTGTAATCGAACTCGGCGCCGTTGCGCATCTTCAACTTGTCCAGCATCGGATGGGCACCATTCCTGCGCGGGCGGGACAAATCGGTCACCAGCCGGTCGCCGTCCTCGAGTCCCAGCCGGCGGATGCGCGACATCGGGACATAGACGCTGTCTCCATTTTCATAGATCAAATATCCGTGCCCGTCGGGATCGACCGAAAGCGCGCCCTCTTCCGTTCGCACGATCGCCCGGTCTCCGGCCGACCGCATCCTGCTGTCGCTCCGCTGATCGACGATCAGCAGCAGCAGGTAAGAGAAGTTTACCACCAGGCTGACCGCCACGGCGACCAGCAGGTTGAGCAGCACATCGGCATATTTGGGTTGGAGTTTCATCATAAGGCGGTTGTTGGCTGTTTACGACCGGAAACCGGCCGAGGGTAAGGATTATTCCTCCTTGTACCACGAGGCGTAGTGCATGTAGTCATGGGCCGTACGGCGGATGATTTCGTCCCGTTGTTCGGGCGTCACCTCCTTCACTTTTTTTGCCGGAACTCCCGCATACACCGAATCGGGTTCGAGCCGGGCGTTGGAGAGCACCAGCGCATTGGCCGCAATGATACAACCCGATGGCACGACGGCATTGTCGAGGATCGTGGCGCCCATGCCGATCAGGCAGTTGTCGCCGATCACGCCGCCGTGGATGATCGCATTGTGTCCCACCGACACGTCGCTGCCGATAATCGTCTGCGAAGGGTTCTTCGCCTGGTCGTAGATGGTGTGGAGCACCACGCCGTCCTGGATGTTCGTCCGGTCGCCGATCACGATCTTGTTCACGTCGCCCCGGAGCACGGCGTTGTACCAGATCGAACAATCCCGCCCGATCGTAACATCGCCCAGCAACACGGCCGTCTCGGCCAGAAACGTATTTTCACCCACCACGGGGGTATGGCCCCGCACCTCTTTAATAAAAGCCATTTTAAAAAGAATTTATTCATCTGCAGCCCCATCGCAACCCCGCCACATAAAATTCAAGCGGTGATCGAAACAATCGTTCCCGACGGAATGCCGCAGACTGCCGTAAAATTTTTAATCTTTAATTCTTCATTTTTCATTCCCTTTCGCTTCCTGCCAGAGAGCCTCCATCTCGCCGAGAGTCATATCATGCAGCGTATGTCCTTCGGCAGCAGCTCTTTCCTCCATATAATTGAAGCGATACATGAATTTCTTGTTCGTGCGTTCCAGCGCCGCTTCGGGATCGACCCCGTAGAGGCGGCAGGCATTGATGAGCGCAAAGAACAGGTCGCCGAATTCGCCTTCGAGTTTTCTCCGATCCGCAGAAGCCATCTCGGCCTCCACCTCCGCTATCTCCTCCTTCACCTTGTCCCACACGTCCTCGCGCTTCTCCCAGTCGAAGCCCGTAGCCGCCGCTTTCTCACCGACCCGATAGGCCTTGACCATTGCCGGCAGCGAGCGGGGGACACCGCCCAGGGTTCCGCTCCTGCGGTTTTTCTTGCGCAGTTTGAGCGCCTCCCAATTCTCCTTCACGGCATCGGGCGTGTCGGCGTGAATATCTCCGTACACATGGGGATGCCGGTATATCAGTTTGTCGCACAAGGCATTCACCACCTGCGTATAATCGAATGCCTGCTCCTCCTCGCCCAGCTTCGAGTAGAAGACCACGTGCAGCAGCAGGTCGCCCAACTCCTCCTTGATCCCCTCCATGTTGTGATCGAGCAGGGCATCGGCCAATTCATAGGTCTCTTCGATGGTGTTGCTTCGCAGCGAATCGAACGTTTGCTCCCGATCCCAGGGGCATTCCCGGCGCAGGGTGTTCATGATTTCAAGCAGACGGGCCGTAGCCTCCAGTCTTTTGTCTTCCATGTATTATCGGTTTTTATTCTTACAAAGGTAGCATTATTCGGCGGAAAATAATAACTTTGCTCACCACAAAAATACGAGAACCCGATGAAACTCCGCCTTCTGACGCTGCTCGCGTTCCTGCTTCCCGCACTGGCCGAAGCCACCCTCATACCGGCTCCGGCCCGGCAAAAGCCGCTCTCCGGTTCCTGCAAGATCACAGCCGCCACGATGCTCTGCTACGAGCAGCCGCTTGCTCCGCTCGCCGATTACCTCCGCACCTACATCAACGTGGAAAAGGCCAGCGCAAGTATGTCGTCCGACGATGCGATCGTTTTAGGTACCGACCCGGCACTGGTCCCGGAAGCCTACAGGCTCGAAGTAGCGCCCGGCCGCATCTGCATCACGGGCGGCGGTTACGGAGGTGTTTTCAACGGCATTCAGACCCTGTTCCAACTACTGCCGCCCGCGATCTATACGCAAGCCTGTCCATTGCCTGTCGAGGTTGCCTGCACGCAGATCGAGGATGCGCCTCGCTTCGGCTATCGCGGCATGATGCTCGACGTTTGCCGGACATGGATCGACGCACCTGCCGTAAAGCGTTATATCGACCTGCTTTCCTATCATAAGATCAACAAATTGCACCTGCACCTTTCGGACGACGAAGGCTGGCGCATCGAGATCGAATCACACCCCGAACTAACCGAAATCGGCGGCTTTAGGGGCGGGGATTCGCCCGTGCGGGCCGTGTATGGAAAATGGGGCGAGAAGTACGGCGGATTCTACACGCAGGACCAGATGCGCGACCTGATCGCTTACGCCGCACAGCGCAACATCGAGATCATTCCCGAAATCGACCTGCCCGGCCACAGCCGCAACATCGCCTCCGTACACCCCGAAATCCGGTGCAACTATCCGCCCGACACGCTCTCGACCAACGGTTACGACTACCGTTCGGCCTGGTGCGTGGCGCGCGAAGCCAATTACGAACTGCTGGCTGACATCCTCGGCGAGCTGTGCGCGCTTTTTCCCTCTCCCTACTTCCATGTGGGCGGCGACGAGGTCGACATGAGCCAGTGGGAGCGCTGTCCCGACTGCCAGGCCCTGATGAAACGCCGGGGCATGACCGATCCGCACCGGCTGCAAAACCTCTTTATGGATCGGATGGTCGAAATTCTGGCCCGCAACGGCAAGCAGCCTGCAGTCTGGAACGAAGCCATCAAGGGCGACGGTATCTCGAAACAAAGCCGCATCTACGGATGGGAGAGCGTGAAAGCCTGCCTCGATGCGACAAGCAAAGGTTATAACACGGTAGTCATGCCCGGAGCCTATTTCTATCTCGACATGCGCCAGACCCCCCGAGAGGACGGCCACGACTGGGCGGCGATCTTCGATGCAAGGAAAATCTACGGATTCGACTTCGGCAAACTCGGGTTCGGCGAAGAGCAAATGCGTCATGTCGCAGGTTTGGAAGCCACGTTTTTCAGCGAAGCCTATGTCTCGCACGAGCCGGAGAAACCCGACTACCTCGACTATATGTGCTTCCCCCGGCTCTGTACCGTGGCTGAGCAGGCCTGGCACGGCAATGCCGAAGGCTGGGTGGCTTTTTACGATAGGCTGAAGTCCGGTCACTACGACCGCATGACCGCTATGGGAATCCGTTACCGGCTTTTCCCGCCCGCACTGATTTATAAAGAGGGGCAGTTCACCGTCACCACCGACGACGGTTCGGTCATACGCTACACGGACGACGGCATCAGCGAACCCGACGAAGAATCACCCCGCTGGACCCGTCCGATCCGTACGGACAAGCCCCACCTTTTCCGGTTCCGCAGTTTCCAGGGCACGGGCAAAAGCCCCGTTGTCGCCGACAAATCCTTCTACCGGACGATTACGCCCGCCGTGACGATCCGCACCTCGATGGGCGAGAGCACGAAATTTCCGTATTCGAATGCCGCCGATTACAAGGGGTTGTCCCGCACCCGGCGCGCCTGCCGCATGGGCGATACGATCGATTATGTGTTCGAAACGCCCGTGGCTTGCCGCGAAATCTACCTCCAGACGGGCAACCGCCAGCTTCCGAAAACCATCGTCACGACCGGGTACGTCGAAGTGTCCTGCGACGGCTCGTCGTTCTGTCGGGCGGGGGAGTTGGAAAAGGGTGCTTTCACGCTCCGGCCGGAACATGCGGTACACGCCCTGCGCGTGGTTTCGACCTGCCGCGATAACGGAACGCCCTATGTCACGATACAGCCGCTTCAGATTAAGCCTGTTTTGTGAGGGAGCGCATGACGGCAAAGCGGTAAAACAGGTATTGCGCCAGATAATAGGTGCTCATTATAACGTATGTACGGCCCGGAACGGGCGCAACGAAGCGGTTCCAGGCAATCACGGCATCGGAAAATACGAACAGCAGGGCGGCGGCCCAGAACCAGGCGGCGTACACTTCGCGGTATTGAAGTACAGTGCAGAGCATCGCGGCAATCACGCCTCCATAGAGGATTACGCCGATCCGTTCGGCCGGGTCGGATACATCCGGCACGATAAACAGGAACAGAAACAGCAACAAAGCCGCCGTAACAATGCCTGGGAGAATCCGGAGATAGTGCCTCGCACGCGGCAGGAAATAGACGATGTAGGCTCCATGCGCCAATGCGAAAAACAGCATCTGCGGAATAAACAGCCCCTTTGCCCCCATTGCGTCGCCGACCGACGAGGCCAGAAGGGCGGCACCGACCGGTAGTAATTTCTTTTGCCGGAGACAAAAAACGGACAGCCCCAACAACAGCACCGGATAAGCAACCTTCAACGGAAGCAACACGCCTGACATGAAAAACAGGAGTACACCGACCGCATAGAGTAATGTCGTAAGGCTCAACAGGTTGAATTTTCGTCGCATCGTTCAAGAAAGCCGCCTGTCCGAAGATCAGGCGGCTTTTACTCGATAACAATAAAGGTTTATCCGCGCACCTGCGCCCCGCATTTTTGTTCGAACTGCCGGGTAAGGTTCGACATCACGCGCTCGATGGTTTTGTCGTCCAGCGTGCGGGTTTTGTCCTCCAGGATAAAACTCAGCGCATAGGACTTCTTACCCTCGGGCAGTTTGTCACCCTCGTACACATCGAAAAGCGAAACACGCTTCAACAGCTTGCGCTCGGTCGAGAAAGCGACCTCCCGAAGTGCGGCGAACGTCACCTGCCGGTCGACCAGCAGCGCCAGGTCGCGTTTCACCTCGGGGAACTTCGACAACTCCTCGGCCGTGATTTTATGTTTCTTGGTGGACTTAACCAATGTATCGAAATTCATCTCCAGGAAATAGACCTCCTGCTTCACGTCGGTCATACGGCGGATTTTCGGACTTACGACGCCGATCTGCAGCAGTTCCTTGCCGTGGAGCGCCATCGTCAGGGCTTCGCTGAACAGATCGCTTCGGAGCGGCTCGGTCTTCAGGCTGTACAGATCGATCCCGAAGCGGCGCAGCAGTTTCTCGGCCACGGCGCGCAGCGTGAAAAACGACGCCTCGCGGGGCTTTTCATTCCAGGACTGGGGTGTATCGATGCCCGTTACGGCAATCGCCAGGCGATAAGTCTCGGAGTAGGGTGCCAGAGGATTCTCCTCGCCGCACCGGTTTTGGTCGAAAAAGTAGCAGTTGCCGAACTCGTAAAGTTTCAGATCGCCGTTGCGGCGGTTGGCATTGAGCTGCACGGCCTCCATCGTATTGAATAACAGGGTCTGGCGCATCACGTTCAGGTCGGCGCTCAAAGGGTTGAGAATCCGCACGCACCGGTCGGCCGGGCAGGATTCCAGCCCCTCGTAATAGGCCCCTTTCGTCAGCGAATTGGACATGATCTCCGTGAAACCGTTGGCCGTCAGGAAATCGGCCGCCAGGTTGACCAGCTTGTTTTTATCGGGCTTCGGCGCATAGGAGAGCGTCGAGTTGACATGCAACGGAATCTCCACGTTGTTGTAGCCGTAGATGCGCAGAATATCTTCGATCAAATCGGCTTCACGCCGCACATCGACCCGGTAGGGCGGTACGGCCACGCTCAGCACGCCGTCTTTCTCAGCGAGGATTTTCACCTCCAGCGCTCCCAGAATCGTACGGACGGTCGCTTCGGGAATCCTCTGGCCGACCAGTGCGTCGATCCGGGCAAACGAAATATCGAATTTGAAATCTTCCGCCGGAACGGGGCAGATGTCGATGATCTCGCTGGAGATCTCGCCTCCGGCCAGTTCCTTCATCAGCAGGGCGGCACGTTTGGCGGCGTAGACCTGCAAATTGGGATCGACCCCGCGCTCGAAACGGAATGAAGCATCGGTATTCAGGCCGAACCGCTTGGCGGTCTTACGCACCCAGACCGGATTGAAGCAGGCGCTCTCGATAAAGACATCGGTCGTCGTGTCGCCGATGCCCGAATCGAGCCCGCCGAACACGCCCGCGATACACATCGGGCGCTCCGCCGAGCAGATCATCAGGTCTTTGTCCGTCAGGCGGCGCTCCACGCCGTCCAGCGTCACGAAGGGCGTACCTTCCGGACAGGTCTTCACCACGACCTTGCGCCCCTCGATCTTCGACACGTCGAACGCGTGCAGCGGCTGCCCCAGTTCGAACAGCACGAAATTGGTAATGTCGACCAGGTTGTTCTTGGGGTTGATCCCGGCGGCCCGCAGGCAGTTCTGCATCCATTCGGGCGAGGGGCCGATCTTACACCCTTTGACCGTCAGGCCCACGTAGCGGGGTGCGGCTTGGGTATTCTCCACCTCGATCGCCACAGGAAGGTCGTGGTTATCGACCTTGAATGCCGACACGTCGGGCATCTCGACCTGCGCAGGGATTCCCCGCGCGGTGAGATATGCAGCCAGGTCGCGCGCCACGCCGATATGCGAGGCCGCATCGACCCGGTTGGGCGTGAGGCCGATCCCAATCAGGTAGTCGTCCTCGATGTGCAGGAAATCGCGGGCGGGCGTTCCGACCTTCGCATCCGCAGGCAGTTCCATGATGCCGTCGTGCGACGATCCGATACCCATTTCGTCCTCAGCGCAGAGCATTCCCAGCGACTCGACACCCCGGATTTTGCTGCGCTTGATCTTGAATTCCTCCTCGCCGCCGCCAGGATAGAGCACCGCTCCGACCGTCGCGCACATCACCTTCAGTCCGGCACGGCAGTTGGGCGCCCCGCAGACAATCTGCAACGGTTCGCCGGCACCGACATCGACCGTCGTGATGTGCAGGTGATCCGAATCGGGATGCTCCGCGCAGGTCAGCACCTCGCCGACCACGACGCCCGCAAGTCCGCCCCGGACGGTCTCGATTTTCTCGAAACTCTCCACCTCCAAACCGATGTCGGTCAGCACGGTAGCCGTCTCTTCGGCCGTCAGATCGGTTTTAAGGTAGCGTTTCAGCCAATTATACGAAATATTCATAGCTTTGAGTTATTTGATGCTCTTATCGAACGCGCACTGCATGAACCGAATGCAACCCGATTATCCCGGATTGGCCGAACACGGCGTGCGCTGGGTTTATCTTTGCAAAGATAGGTATTTTTCGACAAAACGTATCATTCCGCGACATCAAATTCAGAGACAACCGCTTACTTCAGCCCTTCGAGCGAACGGCGAATCTCCTCGTCGCCGGGCGCATAGTCCCGGAGGTTGCCCCCCAAATACTGTTCATAGGCATAGAGATCGATCACGCCGTTGCCCGAGAGGTTGAACAGGATGGTTTTCGGCGTGCCTTCCTCTTTGGCTTTCAGCGCCTCGCGCACGGCGACCGCAATGGCGTGGGTCGATTCGGGCGCCGGGATGATCCCTTCCGTTTTGGCGAACAGCACGCCCGCCGCGAGCGTTTCGGTCTGCGGCACCGACTGCGCCTCGATCAGCCCGTCCTTCAGGAGCTGGCTGACGATCGACCCGGCACCGTGGTAGCGCAAACCTCCGGCATGGATGTCCGAGGGCTGGAAATCGTGTCCAAGCGTGTACATCGGGATCAAAGGCGTGAAGCCCGCCACATCCCCGAAGTCGTAGCGGAACTCCCCGCGCGTGAGCTTGGGACAGCTCGACGGCTCGACGGCCACCACGCGGATTTTCTTCCCTTCGGTGAAATTCTTCCGCAGGAAAGGAAATCCGATCCCGGCGAAGTTGCTGCCCCCGCCGAAGCAGCCAATCACCACGTCGGGTTCGGCGTCGGCCATCTCCATCTGCACGACCGCCTCCTGTCCGATCACGGTCTGGTGCAGCAGCACGTGGTTCAGCACGCTGCCCAGACAGTAGCGCGTATCCTCGGGATGCTGCACGGCCTGTTCCACCGCCTCGGAAATAGCCAGCCCCAGGCTCCCGGAGCAGAGGGGATCGCGTTCGAGCGCCGCACGCCCCGAAGCGGTCAGCGTGCTGGGCGATGCGACGCATTCGGCCCCCCAGGTGTTCATCATCAGCCGGCGGTAGGGCTTCTGCTCGTAGCTGACCTTCACCATGAAAACCCGCACGTCGAGGCCGAAATGCTGCCCGGCGAAGGCGATCGCCGAACCCCATTGTCCGGCCCCGGTTTCGGTCGTGAGGTGCTTGATGCCCTGTTTGTAATTGTAGTACGCCTGCGGCACGGCGGTGTTGGGTTTGTGCGACCCTGCGGGGGATACGCTCTCGTTCTTGAAGAAGATTTTTGCCGGCGTGTCGAGCATCCGCTCCAGCCCGTAGGCCCGCACCAGCGGCGCGGGCCGCCAAATCCGGTAAATCTCCCGCACCTCTTCCGGAATATCGATATACCTTTCCGCCGACATCTCCTGATCGATCAGTTCATCGGCGAAAATGGCCCGCATCTGCTCCTTCGTCACGGGTTCGCGCGTCAGGGGATGCAGTGGCGGCAGAGGCTTCACGGGCATATCCGCCACGATATTATACCATTGGGTGGGCATCTGACGCTCGGTCAGGCAAAACTTTTTCGTTTTCATCATTTTTCGGATTTATTTTTAATCGGAACTTCTTCGGTTTGCGGGCAAAAGAAAACCCGTCGTTTACAATCGTAAACAACGGGCTACCTGATTTATCGCATTTCGGCGTACTATACAGCGGCATCGCACTCATTGTCCACGAGAGTCCACGAGCGCCACCACCAGTTCTGTATGTTGTACGTAAAGATCATTTTCTGTTTTTGTTTTGGCAAATATAGCGGATGCGACATGAAAAAGCAAATTTCCGGCCGGATTTTTTCGGCACCTATATTTATGTCTTCGAACCCAGATAGAGGAAGAACATGCCGATGAGAATGAACACCAGATCGACGGCTTTCGACCGCAGGTTGCGCTCATGGAAAAGCAACGCGCCGCAGGTGAAGGAGACAACGACCGAACCACGGCGGATCATCGAAACCACCGAAATCAGCGCGTCCGGCTCCCGGAGGGCCATCAGGTAGGCAAAGTCCGCCAGCGACAGGAAGAGTGAAATGAACGGAATCGCCCAACTCCAGTGAAAGGGCGTCGTCGTACGGCGGCGCGGCCGCCAAAGAACGGCAACCACGACGCACATCATCAGAAATTGATAGAGGTTGTACCAGCTCTGTACGAAAACCGGATCGAGCCGGCGCATGATGAATTTATCGTACAAGCCGCTGACGGCGCCCGCCACAGCAGCCAGCGCGATGCAGAAAATCCAGATGTTGTGTCTGAAATCGACCCCTTCGCGCTTACCCGAACGGCTCAGCAGAAAGAGCGAAAAGATCGCCAGCAACACGCCGGCCCACTGCCAGGCGTTGAGCCGCTCGCCGAAGATCAGCATCGCCCCCACGAGCACCATAACGGGGCGTGTGGCGTTGATCGGCCCCACGATCGTGATGGGCAGGTGCTTGATGCCGAAGTATCCGAACATCCAGGAGGTGAGCACAATCGCCGACTTGAACAGCACCAGCAGATGTGCATCGAGGCCCTGGCGCGACGTATGAAGCAACGTTCCGTCGAACCATCCCATCCCCAATTGGGCGGACAGGATCGCCGGCAGGAAAAAGAGTGTGCAGAAGAGCGTATTGAGCAGCAGTACGGGCAGTACGGCATTTCCGCCGAGCGCCTTTTTTTTCGCCACGTCGTAGAACCCCAGCAGCGCTGCCGAGGTGAAAGCAAGGGTCAACCACATAGTCTACAAATCTTCGCCGTACACGGCACCGGGCAGGTCGTGCAGGTTGTAGCGCGACGCCATCGACATGCCGTAAGCCCCGGCGGATTTCAATGTCAACAAATCCCCCCGGCGGGTTTTGCGCAGACTGACGTTCTCATCGAAAACATCCGTCGATTCGCAGGCCGTGCCCACGATCGTATACTTACCGTGTCCCTCCTCCTGCGAAGTGATATTCTCGATATTATGGTACGACCCGTAGAGCGCCGGACGGATCAGCTCGGTCATCGAAGCGTCGACGACCACCAGGCGGCGCCCCGTGGCGGTGGTCTTGTTGAACAGCACGGAGGTGATCAACTCCCCGCATTCGCCCACGATCGAACGCCCGAATTCGAAATGCACCTCCCGGCCGCCCACATGGAGGTGGTTGTGCACGATCGAAAAGAGCGACGCAAAGTTGGGAATCGGCTCGTTCTCGGGCACGTCGTAGTTGATACCCAGACCGCCGCCCACATCCACGAAGCGCAGATCGAAGCCCAGCGCCGCGAGGTTGTCGACGATCACGTTGACCTTGTTGCACATGTTCTCGAAGACGTGCAGCTCCCGGATCTGGGAGCCGATATGTAAATGCAATCCGATGATATTCAGATTTTTCAGCTTCCGAATCTCCTGCGCGTGTTCAAGCACCTCTTCGTAAGAAATTCCGAACTTGCTGTCGGCTTGACCCGTGTCGATGCAATGATTGGTTTTGGGGTCGATGTCGGGATTGATGCGCAGCGCCACGTCGGTCACACAGCCCGTTTCGGCGGACAGGGCGTCGACGATTTCCAACTCCTGCACCGATTCGCAGTTGATCGCCAGAATCCTTTGCCCGATGGCATAACGCAACTCCTTGTCCCGCTTGCCGACTCCGGCGTATACGATCCCTTTCGGGTCGAATCCCGCCTCGATCGCCTTGCGCAGCTCGTTGCCGCTGGCGCAGTCGATGCCCAGTCCGTATTCACGGATGATCGCCAGCAGACGGTCGTCGTAATTGGCCTTGATGGCGTAGTGTACCTTATAGCCGTATTTGCCCGACTCGGAAACCACACTGTCCAGAGTCTGCCGCAAAAGGGACGTATCATAAAGATAGAAGGGTGTTTCATACACACGGAGTTTCTCCGCGACCTGTCTGCTCAACATATTTACCTGCTTTACCTAACCTGTAAGACTGGCGGCAAAGGTAGCAATAATAGTCCGGAACGACAAATATGCGGTTCAAGCCCGGTTTACAAGCGCTTCAGGAAAGTTTCGATGTCGGGCGTGCGGAAGCGGAATCCGGCTTCGCCCAGGCGCGCGGGAACCGCGCACTGGCCGTGCAGCAGGAAATCGGCCGCCTCACCGTAGAGCAGCCGGAACACAAAGGCCGGTACCGCTACGGTCAGATGCGCCTTGTAATGGGCGGCCACCGCATCGGCAAACTCCCGTTGGGTCAGCCGCTGAGGGGCTGCGAAGTTGAAAACGCCTTCCAGGTTATGCCGTTCGAGCAAAAACGCCTCCGCCCGCACCAGATCGGCCGCATCGATCCAGGAGAAAGGCTGGTGTCCGCGTCCCGACACGGCAGCCACTCCCATACGGGCCGGACGCGCCATACGGGGGAACGCCCCGCCTTCAGCATCCAGCACCACTCCGAAACGGGTAATCGCCACACGCACCCGGGGTTTGATACGCCGGGTTTCGGCCTCCCAGTCGGCACATAACCGTGCGAGAAAACCCGTGCCGCGCGCCGCAGAATATTCGTCGTAACACCCGACGGAAGGGTAGCATCCAACGGCCGAGGTCGAGATGAACACTTCCGTCACCGCACTCAGGTTGACCGCTTCGGCCAAACGGCGCGTCACATCGACGCGGCTGCTGATCAACTCACGCTTGTATTTTCCGCTCCAACGGTGGTCGATCGGCGCACCCGCCAGATTGACCACACCTCCGCAATCCGCCACCTTGTCGGTCAACTGCTGTTTCGCCTCCGGGCGAAAATCCGCCCGTCCGAGCGGCACCACTTCGTGTCCGCACGATTTCAGATAGTCCGACAAACGGGTTCCCACGAACCCCGATGCTCCGCTGATTGCCACTTTCATTTCAGTATCTCCCATGTTTCGACACCACCCGGCGTCACTGTAAACAACGGATGCGGTTCGACGATTGCCGCCTCCGTCAATTCGAAAATGCGTTGGGGTGCACGACGTTCCAGCTTCGTCTTCAGATGGCCCGCTTCGAAGTTCAACTGACCTTCGGTCACAAACAGGCGCACCCCGGGATCGGCGGGGCCGATCTTCCGTCCGTCGAAACGGTAACCTCTGCGGGAAGCCTCCGCCAGCACGGCTTGCAAATACGTATCGATCGCGGCAAGCGGATCGCCGCATGCCTGAAAACGAATCAACTGAGGATGATACCGGTAACCGACGGTTCCTCCGGCAAGCACCCTGCGCGCCAGCAAACCCTCCCGCCAGCAGGCCGTCAAACCTGCGGCATCGAGATAACGGGGATGCAACGACCATAAACGCATATTCCCGTATCCTGCAAACTGTGTGCAACACCTATCCGTAAGGCTGTCCGGAAAGCTCGGGCCGGCTTATTTTTCCGAAAAAATTCCTATCTTTACGCCGATTTTAAGACTTTTTATGAAAAACATACGCAACTTTTGCATCATCGCCCACATCGACCACGGCAAATCGACGCTCGCGGACCGGCTACTGGAGAAAACCAACACACTCAACCAGCGCGAAATGCAGTCACAGGTGCTGGACGACATGGAACTCGAACGCGAAAAGGGAATCACCATCAAGAGCCACGCCATCCAGATGGAGTACACGGCGCATGACGGACAGCAATACACCCTGAATCTGATCGATACCCCGGGACACGTGGATTTCTCCTACGAAGTCTCACGCGCCATCGCCTCCTGCGAAGGTGCGCTGCTGGTGGTCGACGCCACGCAGGGTATTCAGGCTCAGACTATTTCGAACCTTTATCTGGCACTCGGACACGATCTGGAGATCATCCCCGTGCTGAATAAGATCGACATGGATTCGGCGATGATCGACGAAGTGAAAGACCAGGTGATCGACCTGATCGGCTGCCGGGAGGACGAGATTCTGCTCGCCTCGGGAAAAACGGGGCTGGGCGTCGAAGAGGTGCTCGAAGCCATCGTCGCCCGGGTGCCGGCTCCGAAAGGCGATGAGAACGCTCCGTTGCAGGCGTTGATCTTCGACTCGGTATTCAACCCCTTCCGTGGTATTATCGCTTATTTCCGCGTCTTCAACGGTACGCTCCGCAAAGGCGACCACGTGAAGTTCTTCAACACGGGCAGCCAGTACGATGCCGACGAAGTAGGTGTACTGAAACTCAAGATGCAGCCCCGCAACGAAATCAAGGCAGGCGATGTGGGATATATCTGCTCGGGGATCAAGACCTCCTCGGACGTGAAGGTGGGCGACACGATCACCTCGGTCGAACGTCCGGCTACGGAGGCCATCGCCGGTTTCGAGGACGTGAAACCGATGGTCTTCGCCGGTGTCTATCCCGTCGAAGCGGATCAGTACGAAGACTTGCGCGCCTCGCTCGAAAAACTGCAGTTGAACGACGCCTCGCTCACCTTCGAGCCGGAAAGTTCGCTGGCACTGGGCTTCGGATTCCGATGCGGCTTCCTGGGACTGCTGCACATGGAGATCATTCAGGAGAGGCTGTACCGCGAATTCGATATGGACGTGATCACCACCGTGCCCAACGTATCCTACCGCATCACCACCACGCAGGGCGACGTGCTGGAGGTACACAACCCTTCGGGACTTCCCGAAGTAACGAAGATCGCCACGATCGAAGAACCCTATATCCTTGCGCAGATCATCACGAAATCCGATTTTCTGGGCAACGTCATCAAACTCTGCATCGACAAGCGCGGTGTGCTGAAAAACCAGACCTTCATCACGCAGGATCGTGTGGAGGTCAATTTCGACATGCCGCTGTCGGAGATCGTTTTCGACTTCTACGACAAGCTGAAAAGCATTTCGAAGGGGTACGCCTCGTTCGACTACCACCGCACCGGCTATCAGGCCAGCAAGCTCGCCAAACTGGATATTCTGCTCAACGGCGAACCCGTCGATGCGCTTTCGTCGTTGATCTATGCCGACCATGCCTACGATTTCGGACGCAAGATGTGCGAGAAACTCAAGGAGCTGATCCCGCGCCAGCAGTTCGACATCGCCATCCAGGCGGCTATCGGTGCCAAGATCATCGCCCGCGAGACAGTGAAGGCCGTGCGCAAGGACGTGACGGCCAAGTGTTACGGCGGCGACATCTCGCGCAAGCGCAAGCTGCTTGAGAAACAGAAGAAAGGAAAGAAGCGTATGCGCCAGATCGGCAACGTCGAAGTACCCCAGTCGGCCTTCCTCGCCGTACTGAAAATGGACTGATCATGAAAAAAACGATCATCGACCTGTTCGAAGCGTCGGTCGCAAAATACGGCGCCAAAACTTTTCTGCTGGAGAAACACCGCCGGGGTTTCGAACCGACGACCTATGCGGAGACCAAAGAGGCTGTGCTGGAGGTCGGAGCCGGGCTTGCCGCCATCGGCATCCGCGCCAAAGACACGGTTTCGATCCTCGCCGAGGGGTGCAACAACTGGATCATTTCGGAGTTGGGGCTGCTCTATGCCGGCGCCGTAAGCGTACCGCTCTCGATCAAGCTGGAAGAGTCGAACGACCTCCTATTCCGCCTGCGCCATGCGGAGGTGAAAGCCGTCTTCGTATCGAAATACCAATTGCCCAAAATCCGTCGTATCCGGGAACAGTTGCCCGGGTTGCAGCATGTGATCGTTTTCGGCAATACGCCGCTGGAACCGGGAGAAACCGCTCTGGGGACACTCAAACGGCTGGGCCGCGACTACCTGGCCGCACACCGCGACGAATTCCTGGCCGTCGGGCAATCGCTCCGCAACGACGACTACGCCACGATCACCTATACCTCCGGTACCACAGCCGATCCCAAAGGCGTCGTGCTGACGCACCGCAACTATACGGCCAACGTCGAGCAGTCGCTGTCGCGCATCGACATTCCTTCGTCGTACCGCACGCTGATCATCCTGCCGCTGGATCATTGTTTCGCGCATGTCGTCGGATTCTACATCATGATCGCCTGCGGCGCCTCGGTCGCTACGGTGCAGGTGGGCGCCACGCCGATGGAGACGCTGAAAAACATTCCCCAGAACATCCGCGAAGTGCGGCCGCATTTCCTGCTGTCGGTGCCGGCACTGGCCAAGAACTTCCGCAAGAGCATCGAGAGTTCCATCCGGGCACAAGGCAGAGCTGCGGAGAGACTCTTCCGGCTTGCGCTCCGCACTTCCTACATCTACAACCGCGACGGGTACAGCCGGGGACGGGGATGGCGCATTGCGCTGAAACCCGCCGTCATGCTCTTCGACCGCATCCTGTTCCGAAAGGTGCGGCAGGCTTTCGGCGGGGAACTCAAATTCTTCGTGGGCGGCGGCGCCCTGCTCGATGCGGAGTTGCAACGCTTTTTCTATGCGATCGGCATTCCCATGTTTCAGGGGTACGGTCTTTCGGAGGCCACGCCCGTGATTTCGACCAATTCGCCCAAGTACCACTGGCACCGGTTCGGCTCGTCGGGCAAGATTCTGATTCCGATGGATCTGAAGATCGTGGACGAAGCGGGACGCGAAGTGCCGCGCGGCCGAAAAGGCGAGATTGTCGTCCGGGGCGAGAATGTGATGGCCGGTTACTGGAAAAATCCCGGCGCAACGGCCGATGCGGTGCGTGACGGCTGGCTTCACACAGGGGATATGGGTTATGTGTCGGAAGACGATTTTCTCTATGTGCTGGGACGGTTCAAAAGTCTGCTGATCGCTTCGGACGGCGAAAAATACAGCCCCGAAGGGATGGAGGAGGCGATTGTCGATAAATCGCCTTTTATCGATCAGATTCTTATTTACAACAACCAGAGTCCCTTCACGGGCGCTGTCGTCGTGCCCAACGCCGAAGCCCTGCGCCGCGAACTCAGGCAACGCAATATACCGGCTGAAGAACAGGCTGCCGCCGCTGCCGACATTCTCGACGATGAGATTGCCCGCTACCGCACGGGCGGCATCTACGGAGGTGAGTTCCCCGATCGTTGGCTCCCGGCGGGGTTTGCCGTCGTCGACGAGGCTTTCACCGAACAGAATGGTCTGGTCAACAGCACGATGAAGGTAGTCCGGAGCAAGGTGGAGGAACGGTTCCGCTCCCGTCTCGACGATCTCTATGCCCCCGGTGGCAAGCTGGTGCGCAATGCCGGGAACCTCGCGGCATTGAAAAAATTGCTGGCATAGCTTGCAAAAAGGAAAATAAACGTTTATCTTTGCATAACGTTTTCGAAAAAATGCGGATAACAGCCGTTCGGGAATTTGTCGAACGAAGAGAATGGAATGTTGAATTCAGCGTTTTCAGGCAAGGATCGAATGGTATCCACACGCTGCCGTCCGCAGGAAACGAAGAATAAACCATATTTTGCGGGAGTAGCTCAGTGGTAGAGCATCAGCTTCCCAAGCTGAGGGTCGCGGGTTCGACCCCCGTTTCCCGCTCAGGAGATTTGCGTCTCTCATTTGCTTCACATTCAGTGTGTTACACAACACATTGAATGTGATTTTTTGTACATTCCGTACTTTGAAATTGAACCTATTGTAATCTCTGCCTCGACTTTCTCACACCTATATGAATCGGCTCGGTTATGCCTGACCCGTCTGTGCGCCCAGGGCTGCGGTCTTGCGTATACGAATAACCGAATGCCCGGTATCGGCGCCGCGCTGCCGTATATGAATTCAGACAGTACGGCGTATGCGCCCTATTGCAACGCACCGGACACAGGGGCATGCGGAGTCGGATTATACCGGCATCTCAGCCGACGCACCGATCCGGAAAGTCATCCCGAGCCTGCTACACCTCATACCGGCAGCCTGTTGCGGAACGAACTTCAACATACCCTGTACGGCGAACGTCGGCATAAACCTGTCTACGATACGGTCACATCTCCGCCGCCTTCGTTCGACCCGTCCCATGTTGCATCGACTTCCACGCGAAACTCCACCTCTGCGTTGAAATCGGCCGCATCGAAACGGGTCGAAAGATCGATCAGCCGGTTACTTTCGATGCGGAGCGTATCTGTGATCAACCGTTCATAGAGCGGAACGGTCTCATCCGTACCGTACAGTTTCAGCCGCCATGCACTTCTTTTTCCCGGCAAGGTCGCAAATGTACCGAGCGTGAAGGAGCCTCCGCTACTGGCACTCAGTTCGGACACCTCCATCCGTTTGGTGACCACGCATGGGATGTCGGGTTCGCCGCTCAGCGGGATGCGTGCTCCTACGTTGTCGAGCGAAACCTCCACTACACGCACCTCGGACGGTATATTTTCGAAGCGGAACCGCGTAACTCCGTGTACGCGTTGCAACACGGTTTCAAACCGATTGATGCAGGGACACGTCACTTCGAGCGACAGTACGGCTCTGAAATGATCGTCGCCGTTGCGCTCTCCCTGGTATACGATATAAAAATCCTCGGGGGAGGCAGGGCTTCCGCTCATCATGCGTTCTGCTGTGTTGGCTGCCAATACAAGACGGTAGCTGCCGAACGGCAGTGCCGCATGTCGCATCAGATAACTGTCTCCGCTCGCCGCAGGCAGGTCGTCGGCGCTGCCCCGCTCGAGCAGACGACCGTTTTCGTCGTAAAGCAGGTAGTCGAGCGAGTGGATACGTGAGGCGAAGTCCGCTTCGATGTCCGTAGGCCCGTAGGGCGCCATTGCCTGGAATTTTTCAGCACGCAACGTCACTTCCACGCCGCCACCCTGGGGGCAGGGGTCGATACTTTCCCGGATACACGAAATGTGAACCGTCATGCAGCAAAGCATGGAAAAAAGGCACGTTAAACTTTTCATGGCTTCTCGGTTTAATTGGAAGCGGCGTTCCATTCATAAAATTCATCGAAGAGCGTGGCCGCGTTTTCGGGTCGGCCCTCGGCGTCGCACGCCTCCGTAACATCGACCAATTTTTGCGAAGAGGAGTTATCTATCACATCCGTGGTTCGAAAGACGATGCCGTCGATCCGGCTCGCCGCGAGCGTGCGATCGAACACCTCACCGGTTTTGTAGGTAAAACCTCCGCTTGCACCGGCAATCGATATGCCGGAAACTGTAAAAGCGAGTTCACCGGCAGGATCGGCGAAAAGAAAAGGCGAAAAAACGGTAGAATTGGTCTGACACATCTGATACTCTCCGGATTCCGCCGCATGGAACGTACCGATTGTGGACATGCACCAGGGAAGCTCATACAGTCCGGTATCGCCGTAGTACATACCGCCCAACGCATCTATTCCCTCGGGGAAGGGTTTCTCTTGCGCAGTCAGCAGCAGCCGCAGGGTATGGGCCGTCGGCTCGAAGGTAAATCCCTCACGGGGCGAAGGCGTATTCTTGAGCAGAATGCGGAGCTTGCCCACACGCCGTTCTGCCCGCAGTTCGACGGGCGGCATGGCCGTGCCGTGCAGGTCGTCGGCCCTGGGTACCGTCAAATCGGCGACGGCGACGAAAACCTCCCTGTTCAGCATCCGGTAACCTGTGTTGGCCGGATGAGTGGATATGTTATATACGATCAGGGACGGCGTGCGCACCGAAGCGTCGGCATCATCGGCAACCACCCGCCCGGGAAGCAGATCCGAATTCCATTTCGCCACCTGCCAATTGAGTATTGCCACGAAACGATATGCACCGGGCCGGAGTTCCGCATCGAATGAACAGGGCGGGAAATCAGTCACTTTCAGTTCGTCCCAGGGACCTGACCGTGGGTCGAGCCGGACGGTAAGCGTGGTGTCCACGATCCACCGGGTGTCCGACCTTTTGAGAATCAGCACTCGGCAGACGTTACTGAACCACTCTTTATGAAACGTCGCACGGGTCATCGGTTCGAGCGAAGTATCCGTCTGGACGGCCGCCTCCAGCGTTACCGGAACGCGCACCGTTCCTTCGGCCGGGGAAGCCGGCTGCATGAAGGATTCTTCGTCTGTGCAGGCACCCGCCAGAAATGCGGCTGCGACAAATAGTAGAGAGCGTACTTTCATATCCATAAGGTTTTATTGCCAGCCGAAATCCGTTTGAATACTTCCGCCGACCGCCACGTCGATGATGCGGTCACAGCGCAGGCCGGCCCGGTTGACCGTGTAACAATCCGATGCCACCGGCAATCCGTTCGGGGTGTCTGCGGCGGGCAGGTGCAGGATCACCTGCTTTTGCTCATAGCAGCCGACGGTATGCGAACCTGCATGGTCGCTGCCGCAGACCGGCGTAGTGTCGTAATAGTGGAATACCATTGTGATGCGCAGTGCGGACTCGGAAGGGAGCAGATAGGTCCCTTCCATGCGCAGGCTTCCTCGCAGGGCGGTCTCGAAGAGGTTCAGACCGTTGTCCGGCTGCGGAAGCGCGACCTTGAAATCCGTCAGGTCGGGGCGAACGGTCTGTACGAACGGCCGAGAGGCCGCCCCGGCCGGAACAAGCGTATTATCCGCACCGAAACGCAGCGCCGCAGTAGGGTTTTCATAGGTGATCTCGATCCGGTCGATCCGGTCGAGCACCGATTCGACATCCGGTGAAACGACCCCTGTTGGCTCTGCGAGCGAAGCGCCGATACGGAAGCAATCGAAGCGCACCCGACCCGCAATACGACCGAGTGTCATGCGAACGATTCCGCCCGCAAGCAGCTCTGCACCCGTGCGGTCGGTAAAGCTGTAATAACCATCGGCCGAAGCCTCTCCCGTCGAACTGATCATCCGCAGGTCGCTCCAGACATTGCCGGGAGTGTAAGGCGAACCGGAGGCTGTCGTGAGCGACAGCCACTCCTCGTCCGCCGGTTGTGCGATCATCAGAAAACGGTAGTCATAAGAATTCAGGTCGGCGACCGGCAGTTTGAGTGTCTGGCCGTCGCGGATCGTGGCATACCGGGTATCCAGCACATATTCCTCCTCCGTACCCGCAGGCCTGCGGAAAAGATAAAGCGGGGTGGCGAGATCCTGCACGGCGTGAGCGCCCTCCAGACGTAACACGGCCTGCTTCCGCTCAACGGGATCGCCTTCCGGCGAAGTATCCGCTTCGCAAGAGGCAAGAATCCATGTCAGGCAGGCAAGACACCCAATTCGGTAAAAAATCGTTCGTTTCATCGTCATCACATGTTTATTCCCAAATACCCGCATCACCTGCCTGTTCGTCTTCGATCGGCGCGGTACGTATTTCGATACCGACCGACGGATAGCCGGAGGTGATCCAGAGCGTCACTTCGATTTGTTTGTTGCGTTGCGCGGGAGCATTCAGCCGCAGCTCCGACGGAGCGAGAGGCGCACCGTCGACGGGTACGACAGACAGGTCGATCTCCATCTCACCTCCATCGGCAGGCGGCAGCAGATAAGGTCCCTGCGCGCGGGCGAAACCGGTTTCGGGAAGAGCGGTAAAATCGGCAGCGGAAAACGAAGTCTTCACCACGGCCGAACCGCGAGTTCCGGACGGCAGCACATACTGTCCGGTGCCGGATGCCGTCAGGTCGATTCGGGCGATCTGATCCAGCACCGACTGCGGAGAAGTATAAGGTATTTCGACATACTGCGTGCCGTCGTGGAAACCCCGTTTGAGCGTCACGGAAATACGGCATACGGCGCGGGTAAGCCGCGCACGGATTGTCTGATTCGTTCCGGTAAGGGTAAAAATCGTTTCGGCGTCCGTGGCGGGATCCTGCAGGAACAACTCGTCGGCCGGAAGGTAGCTTCCGGGTGCTTCGGCATTTTCATGAAGGGAGAAGACGACTTCTTCCCATGCCGACTGTGTGGTCAGGGGATTCGGTTTCAGGGCGAGGTTTTCGCCTCCTCCGGCGGCGAAGAGGAACTTGTAGCTGCCGCTCCGCATCCTGACCGACAACCTCCCGTCGGACGACCATCCTTCACGAAACACGGTGTCGAAGAGGAAGCGATCTCCCTGCCTGCGGAAGGCATAGGCCGTGACCTCCTGTGCCCCCTGCCCGAGTAGGGTGATTCGTGCGGGATGCCTGTCGGGTACCGCCTCGTTTTCGGGCCTGGTGCAGGCTGCTAACAGCGCAGCCGAGAGTGCGAACAGCGTATATTTCCTGAATTTCATCGCCATCGGAATTTTCTGTTCATCAATCGATTTCGCCGTCCACGAAAGTCGAACCGTCCCATACGGTATCGACCGTGACCTCGAAATCCACCCCTGTCGTAAAGACGTTGTCGCCGAGCACATAAATCCGTATCAAGGTCGCTTTGTTGCGTTCGACGGGAATCTTTTCGTCCAAAGCGATGGTGCGAGTCGTTCCTTCGCCCGATGTAAGTTCCATGCTGAAACCGGTCGTAGCCGTATTGTCGGCGTTCGGAATCAGGTAAGTCCCTTTCAGGTGCGCCGAACCGGCCACGATGTCGGCGGGCAGCACATGGCCGAAGTCGTATCCATCGGTACCCACGGTTGTCGAAGTCCCCGTACCCATCGTCACCGCTTCGGCGGCAGATGCCAGCGTATGCTCCGCATCGAACACACCCTGAACTTTCTCGCCCGAAAGTCCCAGGCGGCTGTTGGCATCCGTGTAGGTGAATTTCACGCCGGACAGTTTTTCAGGACCGAATACGTCGTCGCCCTGTTTTTCCGTATAGTTTCCCGTAGAGGGGTCTTTGTCGGCGCGGAGGAACAGCACGTCCACGCGCGATACCGCACGGCGTAACTTGGTGCTGACAGTCTGTTTCGGGCCGTCGAGCAATACCGGATAGGAGGGAACCGCATCGAGCGTGCTGTTGAGCATGAACGCTTCAGGAAAGCTCTCACCGGTGTGCGTTATATAAAGGTCGTCGCCGAGCGTTGCGCCCGACAGCTCGGGCCAGGCATAGTTGCCCGGACTCATCAAACCGTACGAGGGCAGGAATTTATACTCCCCGGCGGGCAGTTGGGCCGTACCGGAAAGCGTCGTTCCATCGTATCGGAGCCTTTCGGAAGGGATATCCCCTGCATAGGCGTAATCGGTTGCGGTGTTTCTAAAAACGAGGATACGGAATTCATCGGCCGTAAAAACCGGTCCCCGGCTGCTGGTGGGGATTGCGGCGGCTATCCGGACATTTCCGTCGACCGGCGAAGAAGACGCACCGGTGTTTCCTTCGGAGCAAGCCGAGGTTACGGCCGCCAAGACCGTGAAAAGCAGTAAAGTGTAATTTTTTTTCATGTGTTTATAATTTAAATGGTTAAATCACAGGTTATTGAGCGGTTGTCCGAAAGCATAGAGTTCGTCGAGGTGTTCGAGGTTGTAAGCACCTTCCTCGGAACCGTTGCGTGCGGCGAGAGCAAAACAGCGGCGGGCCTTTTCCCGATCGCCGTCGATCAGGCAGAGTACCCCCAGATTGTTCTGTACGAGCGGATCGTCGTCGACACGATCAAGACACTGACGAGCCGTTTGCACGTCGCCCCGTCGCAGGGCGAGGGTCGCCATGTTGTTGCAGGCGCAAGGATCGTCGGGATAATACGCCATTGCCACGGCGCAGACATAGGCGCGCTCGGGCGAATCGATCGGATAGGTTTCGGCAAGCCGGCACAATTCACCCACACTCAGCCACTCGGGCCTCGAGCTGATCAGCTCCCGGGACTGATCGACCGTAAAGGCGGGAAGGAGATAGGCGATGCGGTAATCCACCCGCCGCAGTTGGGGATAGACCCTGCGGAGCAAATCGAGGTAGGTCTTTCCATCGTCGATCCTCCAGATCGCGGCATCCCGCGCATCGGGGTCGGCCGTCGCATCGATGGCAGCGAGTACATCTTCCCGCACAGGCAGCTCGGAAGCGAAGACCCATCGCCGCAGGCTGTCCCAATCCTCAGGCTCGGTTGCGGTTCGGAAAATCGTTTCCGGGAGTCCGAAGCGCTGTACAAGGTAATTGCGCAGCGAACGGACACGGTTGGCCGACAGGCGGGTGTTGTATGCATAAGTGTCTTCGGGAGAGGCGTATCCTTTCAGAAAGACACTTTCGATCGTCAGGCTGTCGGTGGACAACAATCCTCCGGTGAGGCTGTCGATACGCGCGAGTTGATGTCTGTTGTCCGCGAAATCCCGCAGTAACACCGAACGTCCCTGCGGAAAATGAACCACGGTGGTGATCTGCTCGCTGCGCCGTTTCTCCGGTTCGAAAGCAGGTACGACGAAAGAGAGGTGCGGATGCAGGGCAGCGGGAACCGAAGCGACGGCCAGAGTCTGTAACTCGACCGTGTGTCCGGCACAGCCGCTCAAACGGCGTTCCAGCACGACACGTCCGCCGGCCATCCATTCCCGGTAGGGAACCCGTCCGGTGTAGAAAAGGCTGTCAGCATGTTGTTTGCGGCGGTTACGGACGATAATTTCACTGTAAGCGCTTTCATCCGTGACGGGTGTTCCGTAAAGCCGTTCGCGCCGGAGATTGACCTTCTGCCGAATTCGCCCGGTCCAGACCACAGGGGCAAACTGCATCCTGTGTCCGCCGTTTACCACCACCGGCGTCACGGTCAGCTGCTCATTGGCCGAAAGCGGATTCCCGTCCGTTCCGAGCGGAAGCTCCACGACGAGGTATTCGCCGTCGCGCCGGGCAACGGGTTTTTCTTCCCGGCCGAAAGAATGAACGGTAACGGTCAGACATACGGCCAGAAGGCCCCACATACGGAATATCGGTCTAAGTTTCATATCCGGTCGGCTATTTAATGATGAATATCAGTGTCAGTCCGATCTTGGTCGGGCCGAAGTAGTTACGTGAGCGGGTGCGGAGCTGTTCGCCGCACGCTGCGATCGGATATTTGCGATCCCACAAACGGGCATAACCGACACCTACGGTAGCCTCCAGGTTCCAACGCTTGCCGATCAGCCATTGGTACCCGTATGAGATGCCGGCGCCGTACAGATGCCCCTGGTAACGGTTGTGACGGAAGTTAGCGTTGAAATTGATGCCGCCCACATTGTATTCGGCATAATGGGCGTGCAGTCCGAAAAAGTGGCCGTTGAAGGCCTCGCAGAGCCAGTAGCGCACCTCCGGCTGGATAAGCCAGTGCTTCCATCGGGCGTCGCCGAATTTCCACGGGTTGTAATTTCCCGACACATCGAGCGTTACGCGCGCACCCAGCGCCGCCTCGGCACCCAGACTGATCGTGGCCGTGACATCGTAGAGCAGGTTGCTCTTCACAGCCCAGCGTTGGGCTTGCGTCGTTGTAACCGATGCAAGCAGTATGGCCAGTATAAAATAAATTCGCTTCATTTCAATGCTTTTTTGTAACGCCTAAAAGAGCCGGGGGACATGACACCTCCGGCAATTATCTTTACGACACCACGCCATAAAGGCGCGAATGTCGCCCAATCGTGCAAATTATTTGCCAAAAAAAGGCCGTTTCCTAAGAATCTTCACGCCCGGTACACCGGGGTACGCATGGCCGGGCGCCCGGCCATACAAACGTTATTGCCTGCAAAGCGGGAAAAAAGAAGCAAAATGGCGGACGGTGGGCCGGGACGGAGAGCGGATGCGAATTTCTCACGTAAGGTGGGCGCTTCCAGGAGCAGCCGGCAGGTAGTCCGGCATATAGAGTTACAGCCCGACAACGACGGGTCAACGCTCCACGGCACAGATGACTTTAACAGGGAATAACCGGCCCGTTCCCACTAAAGCGGAAAGCATAAAAGAGTAAAAAAGTTGTCCGGATCAGAGGCTCAAAGGTATGTAGAAACTATAAGCCGGTGTAAAGAATTACACCGGCTTATAAATTTGCCTATTTAAGGCAGGTGTTATTTAAACAGTCCATCGAGCAGCTCCGCACGCGAATCGGTCAGCGTACGAATCCGCTCGATCTCTTTTTCATAGGTTTCAGCGGGCATTTTCGCCTCGTCGCTGGCCTGGTAATAAAACGGCCAGACCGTGTAATTGGCTTCGATAGCTTTCGCCATCCCGACGGTTTTTTCATCCAACTCCTTCCGGATCGTTGCCGTAAGCTGCGCTTTTTTCGCAGCCCAGCGTGCCGCTACGAACGTGCGGAAGGTTTCGTCCTGCCAAAAGCGGTGGAACCAATCGGGATAGATATTCGACGGCATGTAGAATCCGGCAAACATCATCAGACTCGAAAGCGGCTGGTAGGAGGAGTGGGGTACCCGTTTGTCGTTATCCCATCCTTTGTCGCAATCCCAGATCGGGCCGAAGAAGATTTTGTCCACACCGCGCCTTTTGTACATATAGGTGCTCGTGTAACCGTCCATGTCCCCGGCGAATTCCTTGACGATGATGAAATCCGCCAGCGTCTTTTCGTCGAAATACTTCCGCCAGCCGTTGACGGGATCTTTGAAGTCGTTTCCATAAAGCACCGCTTCCGCAGTCCGTATGAAATTTTCGATGTACTCGTACTGGGCGGGATCGCACTCGTCGTCTTTGGGGTATTTATGGTTCATCTGAATACCGCGACTGCTGCTGAACCGTTCCGGGGGATAGGCTTCGTGAATATCGGTCTCGATGATATGTCCACCTGTAATTTTTTCGGGATCGGCTCCGTCTTTGTCCGTCAGTTTTTCCACCGCTATACGTCCTTCCGCCTGCTCCATTTGGTCGCTCATCTGGTAAAGGCCATGATAAGTGTCATCCATGTAGACATTGACATATTGCGAACAAGGCGTGAACATCACGGCTGACGAATCGTGATAGCCCTCC
The DNA here is from genome assembly GCA_048465795.1 of Alistipes sp. GTDB lineage: Bacteria > Bacteroidota > Bacteroidia > Bacteroidales > Rikenellaceae > Alistipes. Next base: position 17,581 of record DBFWKV010000004.1, on the reverse strand, counting down.
GCCGCATTGAACAACACGCGCGACAATTCGAAAGCGAGGTGATTGCGAAGCAGCGACTTGTCCATATCATGCGCAAGAATCACCCAACTCTTGGCTTTGGCATGGTTGAGACCGATCGGGCTGAATTTCGCAGGGAATTTCATCCGGTACGGTTTCTTGGGCAGCACCCATGTCGAATTACCGCGCCCGCGCATTTCGATCTTACCGTCCGGAGCACTGTTCCACCACCCCTCCGACGTCGAGGGACTGTACAATTCGATGGAAGTCGGAACATAGGTATCCTTTCCGGTGATCGGAGCGTCGGGCTGCATACGCAGCACGGGCAGTTCGGTATTGATCTGCGGACAATTGAGCGAAAGCGTATAAGTCTCCGAATCTCCGTTTTCGGCCACGACCACCAGCGAGATATCGTCGGCAAAGGAAATTTTCGTCTCGTTCGATACCACGGGAATATCGTTCACGAGCACTTGCTTTCCATTGACAGTGAAGGTCGGAATCATCATAGCGGGATCGTCCCGGTTAATCCACTTCAGGTACATGGCCTTCAGATGCCGGTTCTTCGTATCGAAATCGAACAGAACGTCGTTTTCAAGACCGTTTCGGTAGCCCTCGATCCGGAAAGTCAGCAGTTCGCAGGCACCCGACCGACCGGCGGCAGCCTGTGTCACACGCACTTCGGCATCCTTGCAACCCGAAGCCGACAACACGATCACAGCCGTCCGTTCCCGATCGTCGGGATTGGCTTCGACGTTGATTCGCAAATTGTCGGTTTTCTCCCCCGAAAGCAGTTCGACCCCGCACCAGGCCGGCCGGGATCCGACGGATACTTCCTTGTTGGAAGTCACCGTCGCATAAAGTGTCTGCACACCGGCATCGGGCGTGAACGCTGCCGGCGAAACGGTAAGATACGGCTTCGTCGACTCTTCCGACGTATCGTCCGAACAGGCTTGAAACACATTAATGGCCAAAGCGATACCGAGCAATGCCGGCAAAAATTTGAGAGATTTCATAGAATAGGAGTTAGTAGTTATGATCCGGACGGGCATAAAGCACTGCCTTCTTACCGCTTATTTCAGCCGTTTCAATTTTTTGTCCGCCGAAGCCGCCTCCCGGATGCTGACGGCAAAGCCGCCGCCACGCGCCATCCACACATCGATCGCACTGCGGCTGTCCACGATACCGCTGCGAATCCGGTAAGCCTCGGGGTTTCCGGCATAGTCCGCATCGTCGGCATCGGCGTAAAGCGTGGCTACATATTTTTTATCGGGGTCGAGGAAGTCGAAATTCAGCCGCGTCGTCCGGGCATCCTCATTGGTTACGCCGCCCACGAACCATTCGTTCGCACCTTTCGCCTTGCGGGCCACGACGATATACTCGCCCGGTTCCGCCGCCAGGTATCGGCTGTCATCCCAATCCACGGCCACATCCTTGATAAACCGGAAAGCGTCCATATATTTTTCGTAGTGCTCCGGGAAATCGGCCGCCATCTGCAGGGGCGAGTACATCGTCACGTAAAGCGCCAACTGGTTGCAGAGCGTCGAGTTGACTTTCGAGCCGTTGCCGGGATTGAAGCTCGAAAGATCCATGCAGAAGATACCCGGCGTGTAGTCCATCGGGCCGCCCTGCAGGCGGGTGAAGGGAAGGATCGTCACATGGTGCGGCCGTGAACCGCCGAAAGCCTGATACTCCGTGCCGCGGGCCGATTCGTTGCCGATCAGGTTGGGGTAGGTGCGGCACAAGCCCGTCGGACGAACCGCCTCGTGGGCATTGACCATGATTTTGTGCTCCGCCGCTTTTTTCACGGCATAGAGGTAGTGGTTGTTGCACCACTGGCCGAAATGATGTTCCCCGACCGGAAGTATATCGCCGACATAACCGCTTTTAACGGCATTGTAGCCGTAATCGTTCATCAACTGATAGGCCGCCTCCATGTGTCGTTCGTAATTGCGCGTCGAACTGGAGGTTTCGTGATGCATCATCAGACGGATACCCTTGTCGTGGGCATAATCGTTCAGCATTTTGAGGTCGAAATCGGGGTAGGGCGTAACGAAGTCGAACACATAATCTTTCCGCTTGCCGGCCCAGTCCTCCCAACCGATGTTCCAGCCCTCGACCAGCACCTGATCGAAACCGTGCTCAGCGGCGAAGTCGATCACGCGCTTCACATTGTCATTGTTGGCGCCGTGACGACCGTTGGGCTTACATTTGCTATAATCGAGTTTATCCAACTGCACGGCAGGAAGGTCGGTGTAAGACCACGTGCTCTTGCCGGTGATCATCTCCCACCAGACACCCATGTATTTGACAGGCTTGATCCAGGACGTATCTTCGTAAGCGCAGGGTTCGTTGAGATTGAGAATCAGGTTCGACGCGAGGATTTCCCGCGCATCGTCGCTCACCTTCACCGTCCGCCACGGCGACACGCAAGGGGCCTGCAAACGGCCTTTGATCCCCTCGGCATCGGGCGTCAGGTGCGAAGTGAAAACAAACGTGCTGTCATTCAGATCGAGGTGCATGCACGAATAATCGACCAACGCCGCTTCGTGCAGGTTGATGTAAAGCCCGTCGTCGGTTTTCAGTTGCAGGGCGGTCTGCACGCCGGTGGGCGAAAAGCGTTCGTGGGAATTGGTCGTAGCTGCCGCTTCCGGCATCCGGTCGCGGATTTCGGAGAGTTTCGACACGGTGTACTCGAACTCCTGCGTACCGTAGTCGCCCGGAATCCAGTAAGCCGTATGGTTGCCCGTCATGGCGAATTCGGTACATTCGTCCTCGATATTGAAGTAGGTCAATGCCGGCTGCTCGGGGAACTCGTAGCGGAAACCCAGACCGTCGTCGTAGAGGCGGAACCGCACGATCATTGTTCGGTCGCCCTGCCTGAGCGTTACGGCCAGCTCGTTATAATGATTGCGAATGGTTTTGGTTTCGCCCCACACGGGTTCCCACGTCTCGTCGAAGGTGCTGCGAACGGCATCGGTCTGCACAAAACCGGCCTGCAAAGCGGGCGCGTCCGACAAAACGAATCCCAGGCGGCTGGGACGGATCACTTCGCGGCCTTCAAAAGAGAGCGAGTAGGTGGGTCTGCCGTCCTTCACGTCGAACGAGAGCGACAGATTTCCCCCGGGGGAGGTCAGCACCTCCCCGGCGCACAGCGTTTGAAAACACAAAGCCCCCATCAGGGTAGAAAGAAGTTTTTTCATAAAGCGGTTTAAGATAATGTTCAGACAAAGTTAATAAAAATCCCGGAAAAATCCGCAACATGAACTGATTTACAACGGAAGGGAGCAATTTAAAACAAAAAACCTTCCGACGTAAGGCCGGAAGGTTTTCCACACACAAACATTCACAATACAAACAAGATTGCAATGGCTTTGCTCTCATTGTTTCCGTGTACAAAGGTCGGCTAAAACCCCTTGCCGCGCAATCGCTGTTTGTGGGTATTTTCAGTTCATCCCGCTCCCCATATTTCGGGACAGGAGGCATTAACGATAAATTTCGTTCAGCAACCGGGCGAGCCGATGGCCGCCGCGCACGAATTGCAGCTCGATAACGGGAGTGTATTTGTCGACGTAATCGTAGGAGATCTTCGTACCTTCGGGGGTATCGGCATAGACCTGTTTGCAGATTTCGTGGGTTTCGAGCAGCCAGTCGCGCGGTTCGCCGGCCGCGACGAGAACCGCCTCATCGTCCGTAATGCGGTCGATCTGATCCTGCCACTCGCTGTACCCCCACTTACGGGCAGCCTCGACGATCCCCGTATCCCACGAAGTGTGCAGCGAAGTGGAACGGCCAAAAAGCGTCACCGGAACGCGGTTGCCGCCCAGATCGCTCAGCCGCCCCAGATGCATCGGGCAGTGCATGTCCCCGACCAGATGAATCAGCATCCGCAGGTAGTCGAACTCCTCCTTCTCGGTAAGCCCGCCCTGTTTCAGCCTTGCGACGATCGTTGTCACGGCAGTCAGCACGTCGCCATCCGGATTGCGGGTCATCGTGTCGAGCGTCTCCTCTTCGTCGATGTTCAGGTAATGCCATGTACTCGAATAGGCATAGGCGGGCGTATGGCTGGCAATGTCCATCCAGTTGGCATAATAAACCAGCGAATGGCCGCTGAGGATTTTGTCGATTTTCTCGGCAGCTTCGGGCGTCAGATGGTTTTCGGCTATGTAAGCCGTCACGTCATGCCCTTTCTGACCCCATGCCAGCACATTGCGCGCGGCGAGGACGAACAGGATCAGAATAAAAAGTTTTTTCATCGGTTATGCAGTTATCTATAGTTCGGTCAATGGTTCATCGTAGCCAGGAACTCCTCGTTGGTCGACGTAAGCCCCATCTGTTTTTGCAGGAACTCCATCGACTCCACGGCAGTCATGTCCGACAGGTATTTGCGCAGGACCCAGGTACGGTTCAACAACTCGCGCGGCAGCAACAAGTCTTCGCGGCGCGTACCCGACGCCGTCACATCGACGGCAGGGTAGACGCGTTTGTTGGCCAGCTTGCGATCGAGCTGCAACTCCATGTTACCCGTGCCCTTGAACTCCTCGAAGATCACTTCGTCCATCTTCGACCCGGTGTCGATCAGCGCTGTGGCGATGATGGTCAGCGAACCCTTTTCTTCCGTATTTCGCGCTGCGCCGAAGAAGCGTTTGGGTTTATGCAGAGCGTTGGCGTCGACACCGCCCGACAGCACCTTGCCCGAAGCGGGCTGCACGGAGTTGTAGGCCCGCGCCAGACGGGTGATCGAATCGAGGAAAATCACGACGTCGTGTCCGCATTCGACCATACGTTTGGCTTTGTCCAACACCATTTCGGCTACCTTGACATGGCGGGCAGCCTGTTCGTCGAAAGTCGAAGCCACGACCTCAGCCTTCACGTTGCGGGCCATTTCCGTCACCTCCTCGGGACGTTCGTCGATCAGCAGCACGATCATGTAGACCTCCGGGTGATTGTCGGCAATGGCATTGGCAATCGCCTGCAGGAGCATGGTTTTACCGGTCTTGGGCTGTGCCACGATCAGGCCGCGCTGGCCTTTGCCGATCGGGGAGAAGAGATCGACGATCCGGGTCGACATATTGTTGTGTCCGTTGCCCGTCAGGCAGAACTTTTCGCTGGGGAACAGAGGCGTCATGAATTCGAACTGCACGCGGTCGCGGATGTATTCCGGCGCCAGGCCGTTGATCTCGTTGACACGCACCAGCGGGAAATACTTCTCGCCCTCTTTGGGCGGACGGATGGCACCGCTGACCGTATCACCCGGTTTGAGACCGAAAAGTTTGATCTGCGAGGGCGACACGTAGATGTCGTCCGGGGAATTCAGGTAATTATAATCGGCCGAGCGAAGGAATCCGTACCCGTCGGGCATTACCTCCAGCACGCCTTCGCCTTCGATCTCCCCGTCAAAATCGTCTTTCGTGATCGCATCGTAGTTGACCGGTTCTTCGGTCTGCGGCTGTTCGGCAGCGGGAGCAACGGAAGAAGCCTCCGTCTCCTGGGCGGACGTTTCCGGCTGCTGCGCCTTGGGCTTGCGCCCCCGGCGTTTGGGTTCGCTCTTGGTAGGTTCCGGCTCGGCGCTTTGCATCTCCGCCTGTTCCGCCACTACGGGCATTTCGCCTGCGAAAGGAGCCGGTTCGGTACGGGTAAGCGGTTCGCCTGCTTCGACCTTTGCAATACGTGGACGGCGCCCGCGCTGCTGCCTGGGAGCTGCTTCGGGTTCGGAATTATCGGATTCGGGTACCCCGGCAAGCGGGAGACCTGCAATTTTTTCGATCAGTTCGCGCTTCTTCACCATCACATCGGCAATGCCGAGCACTTTGCCTATTTCACGCAATTCAGCAAGGCTTTTACCCTCGAGCGCTTTTAAATCCTGCATAAAGAATGTTTAATTTCAAAGTGATTTTTCAACACCGGACGGTCGCCCGGCTTTAAGGAATTCGCGTGCAAAGATAGTGCAAGCCCGAAACAAAAGCAAACACGTTTGCGATTTTGCAAAAGGGCACAGCCTGTCTAAGCGGCATTTTCTTCTGCCGCAAAGATAATGCATTATTTTGAATTTCAAAACAAGAGGTCTTAAAATCACCTGCGGGAAAGCCCTCGGTCACCTGTTCCGGCAACGGGCACAACCGCTCAACTGCCCTGCATCCGGTATTCGGCAGGCGTGCGGCCGACGATCCTTTTGAACAGCCGCGTGAAATGTTGCGGATACTGGAAACCGAGTTCGTAAGCCACCTGTCCGATCGTCTTTCCCGGATCGAACACCCGCTCTTTAGCCATCTCGATCAGTTTGGGCTGAATGTATTCCTGGGCCGTTTTGCCGGTCTCCTTCTTCACCAGATCGCCGAAATAGTTGGCCGAGAGGAATAACTCGCCGGCACATTGCTTCACCGAAGGCAACCCCTCCCTCTGTGCCCGGTCACCGGAAAAATAGTCATCGAGCAACTTCTCGAAGCGGGTCAACACGTCGCGGTTGGCGTTCGAACGCGTGATGAACTGCCGCTCGTAAAAACGCAGGCAATAGTCAAGCAGCATTTCGATATTGATTGCAATAAGCCGCTTGCTGTGGCGATCGATGGCGTGCTCCAGCTCATGCCGGATTTTCAGCAGGCAGTCGATCACCATCCCGCGTTCGCGTTCGGAAAGATGGAGCGCTTCGTTTACCTCGTAGGAGAAAAACGTGTAGTCCCGGATATGCTGTCCGAGCGAGGTCCCCCGGATCAAATCGGGATGGAAAACCAGCGCCCACCCTTTGGGCTGGTACACTTCGCCGTTATCCTCCACGCCGATCACCTGCCCCGGAGCAAGGCAGACGAGCGTACCCTCCTGGTAATCGTAATGATGCCGGCCGTAGATCAGATTGCCGCATTTCACCTCTTTGAGGAAAATCACGTACATGCCGAACGTGTGCCGCATGTGTTTCATCGGATGGGCTTTCGAAAGATCGATCACGCTCACCTGCGGATGCAGCGTCTCGACTCCCAACAATTTATTATATTGGCAGACGCTTTCGATATGCATTACGTTCTTTTCCATAACCGGGTCAAATTTTCATGTACGACAAAGATAAACGTTTTATCGTTGTCGCACATACCTCCGGCCCTAAAAACCGTAATCGGGGTAGGGAATCCCGTAATCCGTATCATCCGTTCGCGGCCCGGAAGCATCGGGACAAACACAATCCGTAATCCGGGTAATTTCTCCGGTAATCCGTCTACCGGTTCGGCCGCAGCAATGTCTAATTTTGTCCTGTCAAGTCAACGAAAAACTTTTAAAACACAGGATGAATCATGAATACCGATTTCAACTACGACATGTACGTACCGACACACACCCTTTTCGGGGCGGAATACCCGGCAAACGGCACGCCCAGCCGATGCCGGGCCGCAATCAGGCCCTTCCGCACGGTATCGAAGCACTGACCCGATTACAGGAGGCGTGCGGCGTGGGTGACCTCAAGATGTCGGATTACGGGATCATCCCCGGCGAGCTTCCGACGCTGGCGCGCAATGCCAGAGGAACGATGGGATTCCTCTTCGCCTGCGACCGCGCTCCACTCTCGGATGCGGACAGTGCAGCAATATACGAAACAGCTTACAAATAACAATAAAGAACAATGAGCAAAAAAGTATTGATCCTTTCGTCAAGCCCCAGGCGGGGCGGAAATTCCGACCGGCTGTGCGACCGTTTTATGGACGGCGCCCGCGAAGCGGGTCATGAAGTCGAAAAACTGTTCCTGCGGGACTTCAAAATCAACTACTGCACCGGATGCAACACCTGTTTCAACGGCGCCAAACCCTGTCCGCAGCGCGACGATGCAGCCGGAATCCTGACGAAAATGGTGGAGGCGGACGTGATCGTTATGGCTTCCCCTGTCTATTTCTACACGGTCTGCGCCCAGATGAAGACGCTCATCGACCGTGCCTGCGCCCGTTATCTGGAAATGACGGGCAAGGAATTCTACTTCATCGTGACAGCAGCCGAAGAGAGCATTCCGGCGATGGAACGCACCGTGGAGTGTTTCAGGGGCTTTCTCGACTGTCTGAATGACCCGAAGGAGCGCGGCGTGGTTTATGGAGTCGGCGCCTGGCATGCAGGTGAGGTCGTGGGCACACCCGCCATGCGGGAAGCCTATGAAGCCGGCCGGCATATTTAAACGTCTGACGAAAAACGCATGAGTATCAGGAGTCTGTTCCTGCTATGCCTGGCAGTGGGCTTACCGGGCAGCAGGTTATATGCACAAAAAACGGAAATGAGACACACGATGACTTTTCAGCAGATTTTCCCCCGGGGAGAAAAACTGCCCGAACAATTCGCCCGCTACTTTACCGGACAGGCCTATCTGGCTCCGGTGAGCGACAACGCGACACTCGGCACACACGTTTCGAATGTCACCTTCGAACCTGGATGCCGTAACAACTGGCACAGCCACACCGGCGGACAATTGCTGATCTGCACGGCGGGACGCGGTTTCTACCAGCAGAAAGGAACACCTGCCCGCGAACTGCACCCCGGGGACACGGTGGAAATCGCCCCGGATGTCGTACACTGGCACGGGGCGGCGCCCGACAGTTGGTTTTCACATCTGGCCGTCGAATGCAACCCGGCTAACAACCGCAACACCTGGTTCGAAGCGGTAGACGACACACAATACGCCGCAGCAACAGCCAAACCGGCAGTTGTGCTCCATTTGTCGGAAAACGCTGCCGGAAACCGCGCGGCCTGGTTTCCGGACGGTGTTTCGCTGCTCGATACGACCGATCCCGAACTGGCGGAAGTGTTCGGTAATTTCGCATTCGGCGAGACGCAGCAATACGGCGACCTCGACCTGAAAACCCGTATCCTGGTGACAATGGCTTCGGCGGTCGCACAGCATACGATCAGCACCTATGGGGCAATACTTCGTGCGGCATGGGCCAATGGCATCACCCCCGTCGAGATCAAAGAAGTGCTGTACCAGGCGGTGCCCTATGCGGGAATTGCCAAAGTAACCGACTTTATCCGGGCAACGAACGAATTTCTGACGGAGAACGGGGTAAGGCTTCCGCTCGAACCGCAATCGGCAACAACGGCAGAAAACCGTTTCAAGAAAGGACTGGCCCTTCAAAAAGCAATCTTCGGCGAACAGATCGACCGGATGTACCAAACGGCTCCTGCCAATCAGCTGCATATCCAAAAATACCTGTCTGCCAACTGTTTCGGCGACTACCAAACCCGCTCGGGACTGGATATGAAAACCCGCGAACTGCTGACGTTCTCGATACTCGTGTCGCTGGGCGGATGCGAACCTCAGATCAAGGGACACATTCGGGGCAATGTGAATGTCGGCAACGATAAAGCGACGCTGCTGGCCGTCGTAACGCAATTACTGCCTTACATCGGCTATCCGCGCACGCTGAACGCCATTGCCTGTCTGAACGAAGTTCTTCCGGAAAACGAATAGCTCACATTTCCACCGCCGGATTTTCCGCTTCCGACGAAGATTCGTATATTTGTAACAATCAAAACGATTTCATTCCATGAAAACACTCCGTATTTTATCGTTGGCTACGGCAATAACTTTGCTGGCCTGCGGCACGGGTTGCGCTTCGCGCAAGGCAAAACAGGCACAGACACCAGCCGACTCGCTGGCATCGACCACCCCGAAAGTTTTCTTCACACGGGAAATCACCCCGGAGGCGCTGGTCGGAATTTACGAAGCGCTCGGCCGCGAAGCGACAGGCAGGGTCGCCGTGAAACTCTCGACAGGCGAACCGGGCGGACATAACTTCCTGCAGCCCGCCCTGATCGCTCCGTTGGTACAAAAGATCGGCGGCACGATCGTTGAGTGCAATACGGCTTACGGAGGCGGTCGCGCCAAAACGGCCGATCACCTCAAAGCAGCCGAAGCGCACGGTTTTACGGCCATCGCTCCGGTGGACATCATGGATGCCGAAGGGGACGCGGCGCTTCCGGTCGAAGGCGGCAAACACCTGAAGGAGGATTTCGTCGGCTCACATTACCTGAACTACGATTTTACCGTCGTGCTGTCCCACTTCAAGGGGCATGCGATGGGCGGTTTCGGCGGTGCGATCAAGAATATCTCGATCGGAATCGCCTCTTCGGCCGGAAAAGCCTGGATACACACCGCAGGCAAGACCAAAACCGACTTGTGGAACAATCTTCCCGAACAGGACGACTTCCTCGAATCGATGGCCGAAGCCGCCAAAGCGGTGGCGGACCATTGCGACGGGCGAATTCTCTACATCAGCGTGATGAACAATCTCTCGGTGGACTGCGATTGCAGCGCACAGCCCGAAGCGCCGCAGATGGGAGACATCGGCATCCTCGCGTCAATCGATCCCGTGGCGCTGGACAAAGCGTGCGTCGACCTGGTTTATGCATCGTCCGATCCGGGCAAGGTGCATTTGATCGAGCGGATGGAATCGCGGCACGGCATCCATACGCTCGAACATGCGGAGGCAATCGGCGTAGGCAGCCAGCAATACGAACTGGTCAGCCTCGACAAATAACTGAAAAAAGACAATATGCAACACGTAAAATTAAATAACGGCATCGACATGCCGATTCTGGGCTACGGCGTCTATCAGATCACTCCCGAGGAGTGCGAACGCTGCGTGACGGATGCGATCGGGATAGGTTACCGCTCGATCGACACCGCACAAGCCTACCACAATGAAGAAGGCGTAGGCAACGCCATCCGCAAATCCGGCGTACCGCGCGATGAGTTTTTCATCACCACAAAGGTGTGGATTTCCAACGCCGGTTACGAAAAGGCAAAGGCCTCGATCGACGAATCCCTGCGCAAGCTCCAGACCGATTACGTCGATCTGCTGCTGATCCATCAGCCCTTCGGCGACTATTACGGCACCTACCGTGCGATGGAGGATGCCTACCGCGTCGGCAAGGCGCGCGCCATCGGGGTGTCGAACTTCTTTGCCGACCGTTTCATCGACATCGCGGAATTCAACGAAGTGAAGCCTGCGGTCAATCAGGTCGAAACACACGTTTTCAACCAACATACCGAACTGCAGAAGATCATGCGGAAATACGGCACCCAGCTTATGTCGTGGGGTCCGTTCGCCGAGGGTCGTCACGACTTCTTTACCAACGAAACGCTGAAAAACATCGGCATCCGATATGGAAAATCGGTGGCCCAGACGGCACTGCGATTCCTTATTCAACGAAATGTGATCGTTATTCCGAAATCCACCCATTTCGAACGGATGAAAGAAAACTTCGATGTTTTCGACTTTGAACTCTCCGACGAAGATATGTCGGCAATCACTGCCTTAGACCGGGGAAAAAGCCTTTTCTTCTCCCATTACGATCCGCAAACCGTGGACTTTTTCGTAAGCCTGGGCAAATAACACGCAGCAACCGATATGCAGACCGCCGTTTGACACATTTGTCAGACGGCGGTCCGCATATCTGGACGGGCGTGGGGTGGGGAAATCGATTGGAACAAATTTATTCAATTCATCAATGAAATAAACTGAACGTCTTAATAAGAATGTTACCGACTGGTTCTAACAAAATATCAGGAAGTTAAGCATGTATATCAAGCCTCCGGCAAAGCCGGAAACAGGTAAAAACAAAGGTTATAAGAGGTAATTGATGACTGTTTGCCAAAGAATTAGTATTTTTGTTGGCAGAAAGAGTAAACGCTTTAGCATGAATCATCCATTTTGAGCGTACAATTACGGGTAATTTATGCGTATGTTTTAGAATTGGCAGCACAGCTTAAGAATGACTGACATCAATTGAAATGAATAGAGATTCAACAGAAATGAGCACGTTTACACGTCAGATGCCTTTGAAGAAATTATCAAAGACACCATACGGTTTTTTAATGGCACTCCTGTAATCAAACTACCTCCACCCGTCAAATTTCAAGGGACAGGAGTTTATGCAATTTATTATACGGGAAAAAGTAAAATTTATCAAGAATTAGCAGCAAAGAACAGAATAGAGTTTGCTATGCCAATTTATGTCGGTAAGGCTGTACCACGCGGTTGGAGACAAGCAAGGGTTGAAGCTTTAGGAGATAAAAAATCATTTGAACTGAACAGTAGATTAAACGAACATGCAAAAAGTCTTGACCATGCGACAGATTTGCTAACGGAAGATTTTTATTGCAGGTTTATGATTTTAGAAAATGCTGCAAGCAGCCTAATTAGTACAGTAGAGGCTGCGCTAATTCGATTCTACAAACCAATTTGGAATACTCAGATCGATGGCTTTGGCAACCATGACCCTGGCAAAGGACGGTACAACCAAGCAAAATCTGAATGGGATGTTTTACACCCGGGGAGACCCTGGGCTGATAAATGCATCGGTCAAGAACCAGACATTCATCGAGTTGAAGAAAAGGCTACTGAATACTTCACTAAATGGAAATCAAAATGAAATCACTTGAGATATTTTCCGGAGCAGGCGGTTTAGCCGAAGGTTTGCGACTTTCAGGCTTTGAGCATATCGGATTACTTGAATACAATAAAGATGCCTGCAATACTCTCAGATTAAATTTTCCCAAGTCAAAAATTTTCGAGATAGACATCAAGAATTTCAAGTTTAAGGATTTGGAGCCTATTGATATTATCGGAGGTGGGCCACCCTGTCAGCCATTTTCTTTAGGTGGAAAGGCAAGGGGTTTTGATGATAGCAGAGACATGTTTCCCTATGCAATACAAGGGATACGAGAGTTAATGCCAAAGGCATTTATTTTTGAAAACGTCAAGGGGCTTCTTCGTCAATCTTTTGCTTCATATTTCAACTATATCATACTACAACTTACTTATCCTGAAATCGGATTATCGGAGAATGAAGATTGGAAGAATCATTTAGACAGACTTGAGAAAATCCATACGGCAGGAATTTACGCAGGCCTTAGATACAATGTCGTTTACAGATTAATCAATGCTGCAAATTATGGAATTCCTCAAAAGAGAGAGAGTTATAATAGTAGGTATTCGTGATGATTTAGGAATTGACTGGTCATTCCCGAAAGAAACACATTCGGAGGAAAAGTTACTTTGGGATAAGTTTGTTACCGGAGAGTACTGGGAAAGAAATAGAGTTGCCAAGTCAAAAAGAGAAGTGTTAGACGACACTATGAGGAAAAGTGTCGATAAATTAAAAAATCAATATGTTTTTTTTTCTCCTGACACTAATCCTTGGATAACTATAAGAGAAGCTTTGGCAGGTGTTCCCGACCCGAGAACTGTGGAATTTAACTCCGAGCACATTTTCAGGGATGGCGCAAGGGCTTATTCGGGACATACAGGTAGTTACATCGATGAGCCTTCAAAAACAATTAAAGCTGGAGGTCATGGCGTTCCGGGGGGCGAGAACATGATCCGGTTTGAAAACGGTGAAGTAAGATACTTAACCATTTTTGAAGCAAAAAAAATTCAGACTTTTCCCGTTGATTATTTGATAACAGGCTCATGGACAGAAGGAATGCGGCAGTTAGGAAATGCAGTTCCAGTGAAGTTAGCAAATCTGATCGGTAATGAATTAATTAAGAAACTTAGTTGCAAACAGGCAATTCGGCGGTAATGACGGGTTATAGGTTCTATGACAGTTCAGCGCCAAGTTCAAACTCAGTTTTTCGATAGAACATTCGTGATGAAAATCCACCATTGTGCCAAGTGCCAACCGTCAATTGCGAAGATCCAGGTTTTTATCCAGAACTCTGTCAATTCTGATCAGAACAGATGAACGATCCTTTATTTAACTGAACACAAGGGTACGCACGGGTACTAACTTGTAACCTCTGTCTCAAAAAACTCCACTATAAGTTTATTCTTCAATCGGTTATATCAAACCGATGAAAATCTAAAATAAAAAGCCCTGAAAATAATGATTTCAGGGCTTTACATATCGCTGTACCCGGAGCCGGGATCGAACCGGCACGGCCATTGCTGGCCACAGGATTTTAAGTCCGGCGTGTCTACCGATTCCACCATCCGGGCAGCCGCCTTTTCACGAAGGCGAGGCAAAAGTACGAAATTATTTACGAACCGCCAAACCCGGCATAACATATCATCTCTTCGATCTGCTCGGGCCGAAACCAACGAATTTCCGGATCCCGCCGAAACCAGGTCAGCTGCCGTTTGGCATAACGCCGCGAATTTCGTTTGATCAGCGTCACAGCCTCCTTGAAACTCGTTTTCCCGTCGAAGTAATCGAAAAGCTCCTTATAACCCACCGTTTGCAGGGCATTTAATTCCCGGCAGGGATACAAGGCCCGCGCCTCCGCCTCGAGACCGTCGGCCAGCATTTGGTCGACCCGGCGGTCGATCCGTTCGTAAAGCACATCGCGCGGCATATCGATCCCGATCTTTATGATCCCGAAATCACGCTTATGTGTCGTTCCCGTTCTCAATTCGGAATAGGGACGTCCTGTCTGCAGACACACTTCAAGCGCCCGCAGCACCCGGGCCGGATTGCTCCGGTCAACCTTGTCATAATATAGCGGATCAAGCGTCCGGAGTTCATCGGCCAGCGCAGCCACTCCTTCACGCATCAAACGTGCGGAAAGGGTAGTACGCAGTGCTTCATCCGCTTGAGGCAAATCGTCCATCCCTTCGCATAGCGCACGCACATAGAGTCCCGAACCACCGACCGCCACCACATAATCGTGCTGCAAAAAAAGGTTTTCGAGCAATGCGAGTGCCTGCGATTCATAGGCACCGCAACTCAGGTTATCCGTAACGGCATGAGAGGCAATAAAGTGATGTTCAGCAGCCTTGAGTTGTTCCTCGGTCGGCTGTGCCGTACCGATCGGCATCCCCCGGTACAACTGGCGCGAATCGGTGGATAAAACGGGCGCCGTGAAATGCCGTGCCAGGGAAATGCTCACATCGGTCTTTCCGGAACCCGTCGGCCCGACAATGACGATCAACCTTTTGTCATTCATCGTCGTAATTGTCGTCGCCTTCAAAATCGTTGAAATCCTCCATCACTTCGTCGAAGATCGAACCGTCATCCCCAGCTATTATTTTGGAAGGATCGTACTGATCGGGCGCCTCCGCCCGTGCGAAAATTTCACGCGGGTAGACAGCCCCCGGTTCGGCTTCATACGAACCTGTAAGTTCGAGGAAATAGGCCCGGTTTCCGAACAGATCGAACAGGTAGATCAGCCGGTCACGGTTATTGTGGATAATCCGACCGAGCGTCACCTGCTCCATAAGTTGAGGAGCCTCCGATTCGGGGTCGTTACCCATGTCAACCAGCGTGAACTCCTGCAGTTTCTCCCAGCGTTCGTCCGCCGTAAAGAACGAAGCCATACAATCTTCGTATTCGAGCGAGCGCAGAATGAAATTATGAAATTCCAGCAGCGACGTATCGTACATCACTTCATAATCGCGGACGAAATTGTCATTTTCGTCACTCAGCATACGGAATCGAAACACCATCGACATAATTTATACTGTTAAATTCTATAAGTTAGACACTAATTCGACCGGATTTCAACAATTATGTCGTGGATTAACCGAGTTCAGACAGGAACTCCAATACATCCACCGCATCGGGATAATCCGTCAAAGCAGGGGACTGCGCCTTTCCGAACGCTGTCCGCCGGGGATGGTCGATACATTCGCAAACCACACACTGCAACTCCCCATCGTGGGCTGCAAGCCACAGTTCGACCTCCTTTAAATCATCGTAATACACACAGGAGATCCGGCTCAATGTCCCCGGGAAATCGGTATCAGCAACGATTACAGCCTCCCCCAAATCGGTAAAAGGCACCTTCTCCATCTCCAACAAAGCCCGTACCTGCCTGTAATTATTGCGGTATTTGGCATTCATCTGGGGCATACGAAGCTCCGGCCGCATGCCCCGGGGCAGGAACAGCAACGACACGTTCCGGCATCCCAATCCGGAATAGGCGAAAATATCGTCTGCCAGACCGGCAAGCTGCGCTTCGGATTCATGCCCGGACAACACCGCCACAGACTGACGGCTGCCCCGCAACAAGGCCGGAATTCCAGTATACCGTGCCCGGAAATAACGGTTCGCATTATTACTGCCGGTAGCAATCACGGCTTCCGGCTTAGTTATTCCGTCATAGCGTTCCAAACGAATGGCCGGTTCGATTTCCCGCAGTAAACCGATTATATATTCCATCAACACGCGGTCTTTCCCCGAAGGTTTGACCAAACACCGGTGTCCGGCCGCGACAACGCACAGCAGGTCGAAAAAACCGACCAGAGGAATATTGCCCGCCATAATAACGAGCACCCGGCGCGGCGCAGCAACAGGCACCGGGTAGGCTTTCAGCCACCTTTCCAGTTTATCCGGACAGAGCATATCCTTCCGGATCGCTTCGACTGCCCGGACGACTTCCGCCGGCCGAAACCATCCGTTTTCCGCGCAAGCGTACGCAATGACCTCCTGTGTCGGTGAATCATTTCCGAACCCACGCAGACATTCACCCAACGTCGAAAAAATTTCTACGGCACTTTTCACACAGACAAAGATAACACATCCGGGCCAAAATCGAATAATACTCGCTGAAATTTAAAATTTGTGCTATTTTTGCAGAGGCTTTTCTTAAAATCCCTTTTTATGGAAAGAAGTTTCAAGGAGGCTTTGCGCCACCGCCGCAGTTACTACGAACTGACCTCCGAATCTCCCGTGTCGGATTCGAAAATCGCCGACATCGTCCGTTTTGCCGTCAAACACGTCCCTTCGGCGTTCAACTCGCAGTCCACGCGGGCCGTCCTGTTGTTGCACGAGCATCATACCGACTTGTGGCAAATCGTCAAGGAAGTGTTGCATACCATCCTCCCGGCCGAGGCTTTTGCACGCACGGAAACAAAAATCGAACGAAGTTTTGCTTCGGGCTACGGCACCATTCTCTTTTTCGAGGATCAGTCGGTGGTCGATCAGCTGCAGTTGAACTTTCCGCTTTATGCCGACAACTTCCCCGTATGGTCACAGCAAACTTCCGGCATGCATCAACTGGCCGTCTGGAGCATGTTGGAGGACGCAGGATTCGGCGCTTCGCTCCAGCATTACAATCCGTTGATCGACGACCGGATCCGCACACAATGGGAATTGCCGGAGTCTTGGAAGTTGATAGCCCAGATGCCTTTCGGCAAACCGGCAGCCGAACCAGGGCCTAAAGAGTTTAAACCGCTCGACGAACGGGTTAAAATATTCGGTTGATATGAGAGAAACCCGTTCCCGCAAGAAAAAGTCCGGATAATTTGGTTTTTCGATTTTTTTCGCTACCTTTGCACTCGCAATCGGGAAAATGAACGAAATCCGAAAGCCATTCTGCGGAAATAGCTCAGTTGGTAGAGCGCAACCTTGCCAAGGTTGAGGTCGCGGGTCCGAGTCCCGTTTTCCGCTCCGGAAGCCTTGAGAAAGAGGCTGAAATTAAGAGCAAAAACCTTATGTATCAATGATATGTAAGGTTTTTTCGTATTTGGGTCGGAGCAGTAAAAAGCAACGAAAAGCATGTTTCGACGACCTTAACGGTGACCTTTTCCGCTCGCACCGAAAATAGGTCACCGATACAGGTCATTGCATTCTGTTTCAGTATTTTACTCCGCAACATTTCTATGCTGTAAACGTATTA
>DBFWKV010000003.1:0-70166 GCA_048465795.1 Alistipes sp. | reverse complement strand
GGTTTCCGTTTTCCGCTCCGGGAGCCTTGAGAAAGAGGCCGAAATTAAGAGCAAAAACCTTATGTATCAATGATATGTAAGGTTTTTTCGTATTTGGGTCGGAGCAGTAAAAAGCAACGAAAAGCAGGTTTCGACGACCTTATCGGTGACCTTTTCCGCCCGAGTCGAAAAAGGTTTGGCGGTCTGCCACTCGCGGTCGCAGAACGGGGTACAACCCTTTTCTTCGTAAGCGATTTCTAAAAACGGGACTGCCTGCAACGGTCAGGCAGTCCCGTACGGCAATCCGACTGAAATCGGATTATGCCGATGACAACTACTTCCGATTTTTCGTGTACTGGTTGTGACCTTCGGGGTTGTTGCTGCGCGAAACGCGTCCCGTTGAGGAAGACTGGCTCTTCGCCGTTCCCCGGCTCGTCGAACCGGTGTGCGAAGTGGTCGTGCGGGACGATTTCTCCCCCGATTTGGTTTGCCCGGCCTGCGTGCGGCCCTCGGTCTTTTTTGTAGACTCTTTCATGGATGATAAAGAATTTAATTTGACATTATGCTGCCGGTCTTGCCGAAAAGGTTTTTCCGACCGAAAGCACGTTTTCAACCCCGCACGGTTTACGCAATGTGCGGGGTTGCTGCAAAGAGTACAAATCATATACCATTTGGTCCGTTCAACCGGTGTTTGACCGTAGCAGGCTAAGCGGGACGCCTTATTTTCTGACCCATACGGCCAGTTTTCCGCCGTGTACCTTGAAAGTGGCCTTCCCGTCTTCGCCGATGGTAATTTCATCGTCGTAGCTTCCTGTGATCTCATGCCACGTTTCGTGTGCATGGGTTGTGCCTACGGACATCACCTTTTCGCCGTCTTCGCCGTTCGAGAGTAACAGAGCCAGTCCGGAACCGGGATGCTGTTCGTCTCCTGTGCGGGTGAAGCCCACCGTATTGGGATGGTCGAAATAGTCGGTCTGTTCGCCGAAGGCCCGCGTGCGACGAGCGTCGAGCAGAATATCGAGGATGGCCCGATGGGGCGACGCCTCGCCCTTCATGCTGTAATAGTCGCCGTAGAAGACGCAGGGATACCCCTCTTTCATCAGCAGGATCAGACCGTAAGCCAGAGGTTTGAACCACGATTTGACCTGCGATTCGAGCGAACTGCCGCGCTGCGAGTCGTGGTTGTCCACGAACGTCACGGCGAGCGTCGGATATTTTCGCACGAGCGTGTCGTCCAACAGCGTCCGCATGTCGAAATCGCGCCCCTGCTGCGAAGCGGAGAAAAGTTTGAAGTGGAGCGGGGCGTCGAACAGATCGACCTGATGATCAACGGCTTCGAGGTAGGCTTCCAGCGACTCGAAGTCGCCGCTCCAGTACTCGCCGACGGCGTAGAATTCCTTGCCCCGCGAAGCTCGGACGGTGCGCATGAAGTCGGCGATGAAGGTGTTTTTAATGTGCTTGAGCGCATCGAGCCGCATACCGTCGGCATGGAGGGTCTCCGCAATCCAAACGCCCCAGCGTTTCATCTGATCGATCACTTCGGGATGGTCGAAATCGACGTCGTTGAAGATCAGGAAATCGTAGTTTCCGTTCTCTCCGTCGACGCCTTCGCTCCATTTCTTGCCTTCGCCCTGAATGAGGTAGATGGCCCGTTTGCCGGTCTCGTAAACCTGGTCGGTACCCGAAAAGTGGTACCAGTGCCATTTGAAGGGGGAATAGGTGTCGCCGCGTCCCGGAAATGTGTACCCGGTCCAGCCCTCGACCTCGACGGGAGGGCCGATCACCTGCTCGCGGTTCTCGGGATCGACTTCGCAGGCCATGAATTTCTCGGTATAGTCGGCGCCGGTCTTCTGATTCATCACCGTGTCGAGGTAGACCGAAATGCCGTTGTCATGCAGCGCCGCGATCGCCTCCTCCAGCTCCTGCTTTGTTCCGTATTTGGTGCGGACGGTACCCTTCTGGTCGAACTCTCCCAGGTCGTAAAGATCGTACACGGCGTATCCTTCGTCCTGCTGCTCGTCGGCCTTGTAAGCCGGCGGCGTCCAGACCGAGGTGACGCCGATGTCGTGCAGGTGTTTGGCGTCTTCTTTCAGGTGCGTCCATAATTTTCCGTCATTGGGCAGATTCCATTCGAAATACTGCATCATTACTCCGTTTTTCATAAAGCCGATACTGATTTGATGTTTGCCCTATTCAGTAGCAAAGCGCATGCAAAACAGGAAGAACGCCCCGGTTAAATTCCGGAGCGTTCTTTCCCTTCAAGGCTGCAGTACGCTTAGTCCTGTTCGACCGGCTGACGCCGGGAATTCGGAGTGTCCTGCCAGTCGTAATCGCTCCACTGGATGTTTTTCTCCGGTGTCGCCTTTCGGATCTCGCTGCTGCGTTCCTTGCTGAGTTTCTTGTCCGCGCTGCGCACCGAAGCCTCCGTTCGGGGTGTCCCCTGCGGTTTGAGCTGCGTGAGGCCGTCGGATTCGAGCACTTGTATGCGCGGATCCTCTACATACTGCCACTCTTCGCCCAGCCCCGTGCTTTCGCCTTCGTTCCACGGTCCGCGTGCATCCTCTCCCATCGAGTGATTGGAGTAGAGGTTGCTGTAACGGGGGTCGCTTTGCAGCACTCCGGGCGGGAAGTTGGGCTGGATGGTGTCCAACGCCGCCTCGAATTGCTGGAAGTGCGCCACTTCGCGTGTCATCAGGAAGTTGAGCGTGGCGAGCACGTCCTTGTCGTCGGTGAACTGCATCAGGTATTCGTAGACGATCTTGGCACGCGATTCGGCAGCGATGTCCGAACGCAGATCGACCGTCAGGTCGCCGTTGGCATTGACATAGGAGCCTTGCCAGGGGACACCGTTGCTGTCGGTAAGACGTGGCCCTCCGCCCGTCAGTACGCCGAACTGCGGATTGATGGAAAAAGCCGTGTGGATGAAGTCGTCTTTCGAAATGCCTTCGCCGAAGACGTCGCTGCGATCGACCGCATCCTTCAGGCGGCCGTTGACGCCCGCGAGAAGCATCTGAATCGTGGCACCGACGATTTCGAGGTGTCCCAGTTCTTCGGTGGCAATATCCATCAGCATGTCGTATTTGTCCGGATAAGGGTTGTGGCAGGCGAATGCCTGTACGAAATACTGCATCGCGGCTTTCAATTCGCCGTTACCGCCGCCGAACTGTTCGAGCAGCAACCGGGCGAACCGGGGATCGGGTTTCGATACCCGCGCTTTGAACTGGAGTTCTTTGGAATGGTAAAACATATTTTTTCTTTTTTAGATTGAACATATCGGTTCCGGCCGCTGAACGGACGGAACTACCGCTCTTTTTTGTCCAGGCACTCTTCGTTCATCCGGCTTCCGATGCTCTGTTCCCGGTCCGAACCTTTTTGCTCCCAGTACGAACCCGTTTTCGAGCCGTATTGTCCCGCACTATCCGGCTGTTGCTTCTGCCGATAGGAACTCCCTTCGGTGCCGCCTGCGTGCATGCCGCTGTTATCGCCGCTGTGGCTGCGGCTGTCCAGATCATTCGTATTGCCGTTTTTCATCTGGCCTTTCTGCGTGTCGTTCTGCTGCTCGCGGCTGTCGTCGCTGCCGTAGCTGTGGCTGCCCGATTCGTAGGATTTGCCGGAATTCATCGAACCCGACTGCGTGCCGCCCTGCTGCTCGCGATTTTTTTCGCTGCCGTAGTTGCTGTTGTCCGAGCCGTAGGAATTGTCGTTATTGATCCGGCCTTTCTGTGTGTCGTTTTGCTGCTCACGATCCTTGTCGTGCATGTTGTATGTCTTGTCCATAATTGTAATTTTTTAAATGATTCGTATTGATTTGTATGACTCGAAACGGGGTCAGTCATGACCTTCGGTTTTGACGATTTTGTTGTAAAGTCCCATGATCAGCAGGGGGGCGGCCCATTGGCCGACCAGCAGTGCTTCGGATTTGCGGCCGCGCATCATCATGCAGGCCGAAGCCGCCAAGGCACCCAGGCCGGCGCCCAGATAGATCATCGAGGGAATTTTGGAAGTCTTTTTTTCTACGGCAACGGTAGCTTTGCCTTCTTGTGATTTGTCGGTAAACATGGTTTTAATAGGTTTAAAAACCGGAGCAGTTTCCTGCTCCGGATGCAATTAATACGCACACCGATCTTTAGTAGATCGTAATTTTGACAATTCCGTCGACGGCGGGAACCGGGAAAGCATCGCCTACGGCGCTGATTGCTTTGTCCTCGGGCATCAGCGTTCCGCCGAATACGAACTGGGCATTACCGGCACCGGGATACTGGCTTACGGCCGTACCGTCGTCCAGCAGGACGGTCTTGCTCGTCACGTCGCCTTTGGTCAGGGCATTGAGCTCGGGGCCGTTTGCGAAGAACCAGTCGTTCGAATAGCCGAACATCGTTGCGAACGCTACTTTCTCGTTGGCGGCAGCCTCATAAGTGCACTGCATGCTCTCGCCCGGCTCGGCCGTCTCCGTGATCGTATAGATCTTGCGCACCTGCGGAACCTTTTCGAGCGAAGCCTTCAACTGTGCCGGGTCACCGCGCTGTGCGAGCGCCGCCAGCCCCAACTGTGCATCTTTCTGCCCCAGCTGGTAGATCGGGTTGGTGTTGCCCGTGTAAACCACTACAATGGCGCCGTGCAGCGTGGTGATGATCCCCGTTTGGTCGGCGACGAGCGATTTGAGAGGCTCGACATTGCCCGCCTCGGCCAGTTTGGTCAACTCTGCACCCGATTTCTGATCTACGCTGAAGAACGGCTTCTCCATCACGAGATCGCCGTCGAGCAGGTTCGATACGACGAAAACACCGCCCGAGAACGGAGTCTCGTTCGCCGTGCCGTTCGAGATGTTGGTGATGGTGCAGGTGAACAGCGACTGAACGGCATCGAAAGCCAGGCTTACCTGAAGCAGGCTCGAAGCCGCAATGTAATTGTGACCTTCCGTGTCCGTACCGTTCACTTCGCTCACTACGCCGACCTGGGCTACGCCCGGATGATTGACGGCGGGCCCGGGCTGCTCGTTTACGCGGGTTCCGTTATCCCACAGTTTCACGGCATCGGTAATGATGCCCGTGTTGGGGACTCCCGAATCGTTGAAAAGTTCGATACCCGGATTCTCCGGTGCGAAGAACAGGTCGTTGGAATAGGAATACATGGTGGCGAACATCAGGCGCTGGCCTTTGGCCGCATGGAATGTGAACGAAGTCGTCGCTCCGGGAGCGGCGGCGGCGAAACTGCCGCTCTGCACGTAATTCTTCGTCGGGATCACGTTCTCGAACTTGATCGTCGGCTTTGTGCCGGGTGCTCCCTTGTCGTCATCGTCGTCGCAGGCGGTGAAGGCAAGGCCTGCCAGAAGCAAAACCGCAGCGAATGCGGAGGAAAAGTACTTTTTTTTCATAGCTGATTTGGTAATTTAATTAATTAATACTCGGTTAAACCGTTTTTGCTATTTATAGTAAGGTATAAGCTCGTTTTTGTTGTGAGGCACCCTTTTCGATGCAGTTGCCTGCATCATTTATGCCACGAAAAATACTTTTGGACGGATTGAAAACTTCAGGAGGATGGATATTCCTGCAAAACACGCAGTAAGGAACCGATGGATTTTTTTCAGGCGGCTTCCGTTGAGATAAAACCTTCTTCCTCCGCAGGTTCAGGTGCTTTTCGGCAAATTTTTTGCGGATTCCGGTGTGACCCCCGGATTTGCTCCGGCTTCGGGGTCCCCGGGCGGAATTACCCTGCGAATACAACTGCAATGACAAAAGACCTATTGAACCTTCAACGGGACGAGACCACTATGTGTGAAGTCTACCGACGGCTGGCCGGACTGGAAAAGGATCCGGTTCGCCGGGGGACGCTGCTGCGTATCATGTACGACGAAAGACGGCATTGCGAAGTCCTGAGCAGCCGTACCGGTCACACGATGGCTCCCGATCCGAAACGGGTTTTCTGGTATGTGGGGATGGCCCGGGTGCTGGGTGCGGCCTTTGCCGTCCGGCAGATGGAGCTGCGTGAAAAAAGTACGGAGGCGAGTTATTCCCGCTATCCCGAACGCGAGGAATTCGCTCGGATAGCTTCGGAGGAAAGACGACACGGGGAGGAGTTGACCACGCTGGCAGGGGGAATGCGATTGTGTTACATCAGTTCGGTCGTTCTGGGTCTGAACGATGCGCTGGTGGAGTTCACCGGAGCGCTGGCGGGTTTCACGCTGGCGCTCGGCGAGCCTCGGGTCGTTGCGCTTACGGGTGCTATCACGGGGATTGCCGCAGCTCTTTCGATGGCCGCCTCCGAATACCTTGCGACCAAATCGGAAAAGGGGATGGAGAAACACCCGTTGCGTGCCGCCGTCTGTACCGGGATAGCCTATCTGGTCACGGTTGCCATTCTTATCATTCCCTATCTGCTCTTTTCGGGCGCGCTTCCGGCACTGGGGGTCATGCTGCTCGCCGCCCTGACCGTGATCGCCCTGTTCAATTATTATTATGCCGTCGTCCGGCACGAAAGTTTCAGGCAGCGTTTTGTCGAGATGGCTTTGGTGAGTTTCGGTATCGCCGGCATCAGTTTTTTGATCGGTTATCTGCTCAAGCTGTTTACAGGGGTGGATATATAGAGGAAACCCAGAGCAGTCAGCGCTCTGCGTCGGGAGCCGAGGAGCGTCGTAAAAAAGATAATCCGCTGTTCGGATCATTTTTTAAAGGATTTCATCCTGCATGGAATACGATTTGCATAACTACGGATGTTATTTATCATTTAATTTTTTAAATTATGAAAAAGTTTCTTTTACTCATCGCAGCTGCGGTAATGGCTTTCGCCGTGAGCGCTGCTCCCCAAAAGGTCGATTTCGGTAAACTGCCGAAAAACTCGCAGGAATTCATCCAGAAGAATTTCCCCGGTGAGAAAATCAAATCCGTGGAGATGGACCGTGAGGCGTCGTGGGACAAGTACACCGTTTATTTCAACAGCGGCAATCAGGTCTCCTTCGAGGGCGGCAGCGGCGACTGCTCGCAGATCATCATGAAGAACGGCTCTGTGCCCATGTCGGTTATTCCCGCCAAGATCAAGACCTATGCGGGCATCAACTACCCGGGCCAGCGAATCGTCATGATGGAGACGACTGCCGACGGCTACAAGGTAATGCTTGCCGATAAGACGGCTGTCGATTTCGACAAGGACGGCAACTTCGTCAAGGCTGTGAAATAAATTTTGCAACAGGAAAAAGCAGGGGGCATGACAAGGATCGCTCCCTGCTTTTTCATGTTCAGTCCCGTTTGCCGGGCGTGTCATCCTTGCCTTGCCGCCGGACGGGCGGGGCACCAGGTTGTGTCCGCTACGGGATTCGTGCTCTCCGCGCCGTGCCTGCACCGTTCAGATCGGTCGGCCTGGGCCGACACATTGTTCCGGATTCCCGCCGGCGGTGCTGTCCGTATCGTGTCCGGGGTTCTGCAGGTGGCACACATCCCCGCATGGTAGGGTTTGTTGAGCGAGCGAAACACCGGATGCCGGTGCGGCCGATCCGTGCAGTCTGATGCCGTTTGGGCGTGCGATACGACAAACAGGGCTGTCCGACAAATGCGGACAGCCCTGTTTTCGTTGGCGGAGAACGGGATTACATCTTCTCCTTGATCCGGTTTCCGGCCTGAGTGGCCGTCTCCTGAACCTTGTGCGCGGCTTCGGTTACGCCCTCTTTGGTAGCGTCCATAGCCTTCGTGCCGGCATGTTCGATTTTGCCCGCCATCTTGTGAAAACCCGTCCGGGTTTCGTTTTTCGCATCGATGGCGGCTTCCTTAGCATCGTCCTTCATCTTCTGCATGTCTTCCTGAAGGTTATGCTTGGCCTCCTGGCCGTGTTCTTCCGCCTTATGAACCGCTTTTTGAGCATGTTCATCGTACGTTCCGTTGTCTTTGGTCGAATACTTTTCCATAATTACATTGTTTTAACAGTTTTGTGCCGTGTGAACAGCGAGACGATCCACAGCAGGACGATGGCTCCGATGATGGAAGAGATGAGTGTGCCCCATGTGCCGGTGGGCACCCATCCGAACAGCGACACGAGCCAGCCGCCCAGAAGGCCGCCGATGAGACCGACGATCAGATTGACCAGCAATCCGGAGCCGCTTCCTTTAAAAATCAGGCTGGCGATCCATCCGGCCGCCAGGCCAATGAGTAAATACCATAAGAAATACATATTTTTATAATTTTGGTTGACAATCAATATAATACAAAATTTATACCCGTGAGGTTGAACTCAAGGAGAATTTATGCGCGGTATGCAATAAGAGCCGACGAGGGGGCTATCTGAACCGTTCCCCCGGAGAGATGATCACGACTTTCGGGATCGATCCGTCCGTCGCGGCAAACCACCGTCCATTCCGCTTCGGGTATTTGGAACTCGGCCGCATGACGGTTGCCGTTGTAGGCCACCAGAATCTCTTTCCACGCATCGCCGTTCGCATATTCGCCCAACGTGTAGGCAATGATTCCGGAATCGCCCGTGTCGAGGAACCGGAGCCATTGCCGAACCCCGTCGGACGTCGGGATGCGGAACGCCGGATGTGCTTTCCGAAGTGCGATCAGTCCCCGGATATAGTCGAACAGTTCCCGGTTTTTGGCTTTCAGCGACCAGTCGATCCGGTTGACGGCGTCGGGCGAACGGAAACTGTTCGGCTCCCCCTGTTTGTCCTGCATCATCTCCTCGCCGGCGCGGATGAAGGGAACCCCCTGTGCCGTGAGCAGGATGGTGTGTATCAGTTTGTCGATCGGAAGCAGTTCGTCATCGGCCCCGTCGCCTTTGACGGAGAGTTTCAGTTTGTCGATGACCGTGTAGCCGTCGTGGCTGGCGACGAAATTGACGGCCTGCGAAGGGGCCGCCGCATACGGCAGGGAGCTGTAAAGCAGGCCGTTGTAGTCCACCTGAGGATGCTGCGTGGCGCCGACGACCCCGAATTTCACGGGTTCGTAGTGTCCGTCGATGTTTCCGGAGGCGTATCCGGCAGCCTGTTCATCGAAGGTGCTGCCGCGCACGGCATCCCGGAAGTCGTCGCAAAAAACGGCGATCCCTTCCATTTCTCCGACATGATCCCGCACGGCCCGTTTCTCCGGCGGCAGCGGAGAGTCCGCCGCCAGCCAGCCCTCCCCGTAGATGAAAATGGTCGGGTCGATCTTCGACAACTCCTCCCTCAGGCGGTTCATCGTTTCGATGTCGTGTATGCCCATCAGGTCGAAGCGGAAGCCGTCGATGTGGTACTCCTTCGCCCAGTATTTGACCGATTCGATGATGTAGTGCCGCACCATCTCGCGTTCCGAAGCCGTTTCATTGCCGCAGCCGGAGGCGTCCGAGTAGGAGCCGTCGGGATTGTGGCGGTAAAAATAGCCGGGGACGGTGAGGGTAAAATTCGAGTGATCGACCGTGGCCGTGTGGTTGTAGACGACGTCGAGAACCACCCGCATCCCGTTCCGGTGCAGACTTTGCACCATCTGCTTGAATTCGCGGATGCGCGTTGCGGGGTTGGCGGGGTCGGTGGAGTAGCTGCCTTCCGGAACGTTGTAGTTCTTCGGATCGTATCCCCAGTTGTAGGTTTTGTCCGAGAGCCTGGTTTCGTCCACCGTCGCATAATCGAAGGAGGGCAGTATGTGGATATGCGTAACTCCCAGCTCTTTGAGGTGGTCCAGGCCGGATGTTTGGCCTTCGGGGGTTTTGGTTCCGGTTTCGGTCAGGGCCAGGAACTTGCCCTTGTTCCCGACGCCCGAATCCGGGGCGATGCTGAAATCGCGGTGGTGCAGTTCGTAGAGAATGATGTCGGAATACATCTTCTGCTCGGGCGCACGATCCTCGTCCCAGCCTTCGGGATCGGTTTCCCGCAGGTCGATGACGGCGGCCCGGTCACCGTTTACGCCGACCGCTTTCGCCCAGATACCCGGCGTTTCGGCCAGCCATTCACCCTCCGTTTCGATCTGGAAGGTGTAAAACGCGCCTTTCAGGTCGCGCTCGACGGCCACGCGCCAGGTTCCGTTGTCGGAAGCCGCCATCTCCAGCCGCTCGTCCGGCTCGCCGCCCTCGCCCGAAGCGTAGAGATTCACCCGGGCTTTGTCCGCCGTAGGTGCCCAGAGCGTAAAAAGGGAGCGTTGCGGGGTATAGGTCAATTCCAGATCCTGCCCGTAATAAGGCGGATATGTATCGTACGAATCCGGTTTCCCGGCTGCGGGATTGTTTTGAGTTGCCATAGCGTGTTTTTTAGGAATTTTGATTCTGCGGCTTTCCGCCGTCCGGCATTTCGCTGCCGGACGTATCGCCGCCATCGTCCCGGTGCATGAGCACCGTGCGGGTCGGGAAGGCGAATTCGAGTCCGGCGTCATCGAAGGATTCGAGAATCGCCAGGTTCATTTCCGACATGACGTTCAGAATATCCCCCTGTTTTTCGATGTAATAATAAAAATTCAGCACCAGCGCCCAATCGGCGTACTCGGAAAAAACGGCAATCACGTTCGACGGGTCTTTCGACACATCCTTCACTTTCGCCGGCAGCGATTTCAGCAGCCGGAGCGCCTCCTGCATTTTCCGGGCATCCGTGTCGTAGGTCAGGCCCAGTTTGACCATCACGCGGCGCATCGGCTCGGAGGAGATGTCCACGATGTTGGCATCCGTGATCTTGTAGTTCGGAATGCTGGTGATACGCTGATCGTAACCCCTGATCCGCGTGCTGCGCATCCCCACGTCGATCACCGTTCCCTCGATGCCGTTCACGTTGATCGTATCGCCGATGCCGAACGGTTTGTCGGTAAAGATGGTCACGGCTCCGAACACGTTTTTCACCGTATCCTGGGCGGCCAGTGCGAAAGCGATGCCGCCGATTCCCAGCGTACCCCACAGGGCGTTGATGTCGACCCCAGCGTTGCTCAGCGCCGTCACGATGCCGATGATCCATACCAGCACCAGCACCGTCCGCCGGACGACCGGCATCATTTTCTGCACGTGTACGTTGGACTTTAGCCCCCAGTATCTTTCGAGCAGGGCTGTGGACAGACGGGCGAGAATCCACGTGATGTCCAGCACGATCAGTATCCGGTAGGCGTTGTCCACATACTTCACCAGATCGTCGGGATAAACCAGTCGGTGAATGGCGATCCAGATACCCAGCAGCATCACGGCGAATTTCAGGGGTGATTCGAGCGAGTAATAAATGATGTCGTCCACTCGGTTGCTTGTGCGCTCGGTAAACGGTTTTATGACCTTCCTGCCCAGCAGGGAGAGGAGTTTCACGACGACGAACGCCCCTATTACTATAAGTATGGAAACAATCCATGTCTGGACGGTATTACCCAAAATTTCGTATTCCCACATTTTTCCACTCGCTTTTTATCGATGAATTCATTCGGTTTTTTCTGCCGCTGTGCTGTCATCCGGCTTTTCACGGTAGCACACGATGCGGTTTATTTTGTATGGGGGACTTCAATTTTTATGCCTTTGGAGAAAAATTTGCATGTTCGGGGACTAAAAAGCCGATCGGGGATGAAGGTGATAATTCGTAAATCCAGGAAGAAAGCGGTGTGTATCACTGTCGCAGGAGTCCTTGCGGGTGTAGCCGGAGGACTGATTCTTTTTTATGTCCGCGATCGGGTGCTGGGGTGGTGCTTCGTGCTGACGGCAGTTTTCACCCTGCTTTACGGCATCGGTTCGCTGTTCGACCGCCGGCCGTATATCGTCCTTACCGCAGAGGGCATTACCGAACTGTTTTCGATCCGCGAGCCGATCGAATGGGAGGCTATTCGGTATGCGGACGATTTTTATTTCCGGGGCCAATATTGGGTCCGGCTCCTGCTCGACCGCGCTTACAAGCCGCAGCTCATCCGGCCGGCCTGGTTCTGGCGGTTCGACCGTCTGTATGAATCTCAGGGTGTGAAGGCGGTCTATATCCGCACGATGGGGCTGGAGGTCAATTCAATGCAGTTGGTCGCCCTCGTCCGGAAGATGAAGCAGGCGGATCAGCAGGGAAGGCGCGAACTGCTGAAAGGATACCGGTTTACGTGAGATCGACCCGGTGTCCGATCGCGTGTACTTCGCCGCCGTTCTCGACCGGGTTGTCCGGCAACGGAGATGGGCGGAACCGATACCGAAAATCCGGGATACGGCTATGCCGTATCCCGGATTTTCCGAACAGGAATCGGGGCGCGTTTCGGGCGTGGAGGTTAAATCCGGTGCGGGGTGCCGTCCCTGTCTTCGACATACATTTCGAAAATCTCGTGGCGGTCGAAGTCGCGCCAGTATTGCAGAGCCAGTGCTTTGACATAGTTCCAGTAGGGTTCGGTCAGGTCGCCGTAAAGTTCGATGCCGCGCTGCACGTCGCGGCGGATCTGTGCCGCGTATTCGGGCTTGAGTTTCAGACGGATGGTTTTTCCCTTGAAACGGAACCGTGCCTCCGGCCGCACGGGTTCCCCCTCGGCTACCGTAATCAGGCCGTGGCCCACGGTGCCCCCGGTGCTCACCTGCAGGCCGTCGTTCATGCAGCTCACGGGCGGACGGTGCCCGGCGAATGTTTCGACCGCGATGTCGTCCACCCCGATGTTGAAATACTCACGGGCCCGGATACCCATCTTCACCCCGATGGTCGCATAAATACCCAGGTGTCCGTGCAGTTCGTTGGTCAGCACGCCGGCGCGCCACTCACCCGGGCCGTAGCGTTCGATCGTCTGGTCGATGATCGGGACGACCTCCGCAGCGTAGAGGTTGTGCTGCTCCGGAAAACCGTAAAACACCCGGCTTTCGCTGTCGGGCTTGCCTCGCAGGATGGCGACCAGCTGCGTCCGGGCCTGCGCTGCGGCGGCGGGATCGCGCAGCGTGCGGAATTCGACCGTCGGACTGATTTGCTGCGAGGTGAAGAGTTCAGGTGCGAACAGGTAAACGGCGACCAGTTCGTCCCAGGCCTCCAGGTGCCCTTCGTCGACGAGTTGCGCGAGCGGCGTCGTGCGGTGCGTGGCGGCGATCTTCTGCGCGTATGCGGTCGGAACGGCCGCGATGGAATCGAGCAGGGCCGGGGTTACGGAGATCGGAATTGCCGGATTCGCTCCGACGACGGTCACGGGAACGCCGCTGGCCAGCACCCGTTTGGCGGCGGCCTTGTCCGTTTTATAATTGGCCCCCGCCAGCGGTTTCGCCCGGTCGTTGTACCAGACCACCTCTGCGATGCGCTCCTTCAGCTCCGGCCGCGCCTGCAGCACGTCGTCGAGGTTGGTCAGCGCGCCCAAGGCGATGAAAACGATTTTCTCCTCCTCGTTGTCGATCGTCTCGGCGATCAGTTCCTGTGCGAAGGGATAACTGCGCAGGGACGCCGTGCTGTCGCCCCAGCCGATCTGCTCCGAATGGGCGCGCCATGCGGGTGCGGGCGCTCCCACGGGCCGGCCGGCTCCCACCGGTACACCCTCGTGATAGAAACCGTCGAGCAGCGCCCGAACCCGCTCGGTACCCTGCCGGGGCATCAGGGCTCCTTCCGAAGTAGTGACGGCGAGCATTTCGATCTCGCGGTTGCCCAGCAGCATGCAGAGCGTGCGCAGGTCGTCGGCCGCCGCGTCGGTGTCGATGATCGCGTGGAAGCGCGCCTTGCCCGAATGGGCATGACCGTCCAGGATGCCTGTGCACAGGAGCAGTGCGGCGAAGAGTGTGCGTAAAAGCGGAAGTTTCATAGGCTGGATTTAGAAATTGAGGTTGATGCCGCCCAGCGCTGTGGCTTTGGGCATGGGGAATCCGGCGTTGATTTCATAACGCTGCGCCAGCAGGTTCTCGCCGCGCACGAACACGTCGAGCCACCGGGTCATGCGGAAACTCACGTTGGCGTTCCACAGCACGAAGTGATCTTTCAGGACGGTGGGTTTCACCTGCGTGATAAGCCCTTTGACATACTGCACGCCGGTCGATGCGTTCCAGCGGCCGTGCGAGAAGCTGGCCCCGGCGTAGAGTTTGTGCTCCGGCGCCGCGACGACCGGGTATTTCATGTGCAGGTAGCTGTAATTGGCCGTAAGCGACCACGAGCGGCAGATGCGCCAGGCGATGTCGCCCTCGACGCCCCAGTTCTCGATCTTGCCCGTGTTGACGTTCTTCATACGGCCGTCGACCGGGATGGCCTGGATGATGTTGTCGCCGTCGATGTAGAAGACGTTGACCCCGTAGGAGAGAGCCCCTTTGAGGATGCTCTGCTTGAACGACAGCTCGTAATTCATCAGTTTCTCGGGCTTCAGGTCGGGATTCTGCGGCGGGAACATATACATCTCGCGGATGGTCGGGAAGCGGAAACCCTTGCTGACCATCGCTTTGATCTGGGCGTTGTGCGGCAGCAGCAGCGACAGGCCGCCCTGCGGCACCCATTCCGTGCCGGCATGCGAGTGGTGGTCGAGGCGGATTCCGGCGTCGATCGTCAGCCAGTGGGCGAGGCTCTGGCGGAAATCGACATACCCGGCCACCTCGTCCATCGTCTTGTCGGCCGTGGTCTTGTCCGGATCGCCGTTGATAAAGGTGTTCCACGCCTTGCCGCCGAAGTGCTGCCAGTCGACGCCGACGGTCAGGCGGTTGCCCGTGAAGAGCGCAACGCTCTGGTACCACGAGACGCCCAGCATGTCGTCGCGCGAGTTGAAGCGGGAGGTTTGAGGCTCCTGTCCGGCCGTATAGCCGTCGTTGATCTTGTGCCGTCCCCAGTTGTAGAAGACGCTCAGGGCGCCGGAGGTCTTGCCGTAATCGTTGCGCAGGGCGAACGAGGTCATGCCGCGCGTGATGCGCGAGTCGTTGTCTATGAGGGGTTTCGACACGGGTCCGGGGTTCGAGGCGTTGAAGTGGGTGAGGTTCACGTCGGCGTAGATGTCCCACGCTTTGCTGATCTGGTAGCCCAGCTTGGCGTAACCGCCGTACTGCTCGAAACCCATGTCCTTGCGGTGGCCGTCGGTGCGGTTGTACGATCCCGTGACGGTGCTGGTGAAGCGCCCGGCCTTGATCTGGTTGGTTGCTTCGGTCTCCAGCGTGTTGTAGGAGCCATAGCCCGCATGGAGGTTGGTCTTCACGCCGTTCTGCTGCATCTTGCGCGTGACGATGTTGATCACGCCGCCCATTGCGTTCGACCCGTAGAGCACCGACGCCGGGCCGCGCACGACTTCGACCCGGTCGGCCAGCATCGACTGATAGGCGTCGGCGATCGGGTGCCCCATCAGGCCCATGTACTGCGGGTGGCCGTCGATCAGCACCAGCAGGCCCGTGGTGGGGCTGTTGCCCACGCCGCGCAGCGTCATGCCGCCCGCCGCGCCGGTCGATACGCCGTAGCCCATGATGCCGCGCGAGGTGATGAACAGCCCGGGAACCTGCTCGGACAGGGTAGGCAGCAGCGAAGGTTGCATGTCGCTTTCGATCTTCTGCCGGTCGACGACCGAGATGGTCATCGGCAGGTGGCGGATGTCGGTTTGGTGGCGTTTGCCCGTCACGACGACTTCGCCGATCGGGTGGGTTTTGTCTTGGCCCAGACTGTCTGCCGTTTGGGATTGTACCGCACATAGCGGAGCCGTGCCGCCCAGAAGCAGCAGGAGAAACGCTCTGATTTTCATGTTTCGCATTTTATGTTAGTGGAAGATAAATTTCTTCGGGACGGGAAGTGACGTATACGGGTTTTCGCAGAAGGTCGGCTCCATGCGTTTTATTTCGATAGGGTGCGTGCAAGTGTGCAATTATAAACACGAATCTTGCGTTCCCGGGAACAATTATGATGCCGGAATCGGGATGACCTGATGGCGGACGGTGGTGCGTAAGGGTTTCGTTACAAGCGGTTCCGGCAGGGCCGTGAACGCATCCAGCCGGAAATAAGGGTCGCAGAGAAGGTAAAAACCGTGCCAGGGGCGGTGCGGGTTCTGTCAATGCATCGTGTCCCCGGGAATTTTCCCGGAGCGCCGCCGCCGGGCATACCCTTTGCAACTATGCCGCACGATTGTATTATCTTTGTGCGAAACTTCGGAGGCTATGCAGACGCTCTACACCTGGATCGGAGGGGTGAACGACATCCTGTGGACATACTTGTTGGTGGCCCTGCTGCTGGGTTGTGCGGTGTGGTTCACTTTCCGCACGCGTTTCGTGCAGTTCCGCATGCTGGGCGAGATGCTCCGCCTGCTGGGAGAATCGACGGGAACCGGCGCCGGAAACGGAAAACACGTCTCCTCGTTTCAGGCTTTCGCCGTGTCGCTGGCCAGCCGCGTCGGTACGGGAAATCTGGCGGGCGTGGCTACGGCCATCGCCGTCGGAGGGCCGGGCGCTATATTTTGGATGTGGGTAATCGCCCTTCTGGGGGCTTCGAGCGCCTTCGTGGAATCGACCCTCGCACAGTTGTACAAACGCAAAGGCCGGGATTCGTTCATCGGCGGTCCGGCTTACTACATGGAGCGCGGATTGGGACGGCGCTGGATGGGCGTTTGTTTCGCCGTGCTGATCTCGGTGACGTTCGGCTTCGCCTTCAACTCGGTGCAGAGCAATACGATCTGTGCCGCGTGGGAGCGCGCTTTCGGGTTCGATCATCATCTGGTCGGAATCGGATTGACCGTACTTACGCTGCTGGTGATCTTCGGCGGCATCCGCCGCATCGCGCGCGTAAGCGGCGTGCTGGTGCCCGTCATGGCCCTGGGGTATATCGTCCTGGCGCTGGGGGTGGTGCTGTTCAACATCCGGCAGCTGCCCGGCGTGCTGGAACTGATCGTCGCCAACGCCTTCGGCTGGGAACAAGCGTTGGGCGGCACGGTCGGTGCGGCGCTGATGCAGGGAATCAAACGGGGACTTTTCAGCAACGAGGCCGGCATGGGTTCGGCTCCGAACGTGGCGGCGACGGCCTACGTGTCGCATCCGGTGAAACAGGGACTGATTCAGACGTTGGGCGTTTTCACCGACACGCTCGTCATCTGCTCGTGCACGGCTTTCATCATCCTTTTCGGCGAGACGCATATCGACTCGTCGCTCTCGGGTATTCAGCTCACGCAGCACGCGCTGGTGCACGAGATCGGGCCTGCGGGCGGCATCTTCATCGCCGTGGCGATCTTCCTGTTCGCCTTCAGCAGCATCATCGGCAACTATTATTACGGCGAGGCCAATATTCGTTTCATTACCGCGAAACGCGGCGTGCTGACGCTCTACCGTCTGCTGGTCGGGGGAATGGTGCTCTTCGGAGCGCTCTCGTCGCTCGACCTTGCGTGGAGCCTGGCCGATGTGACGATGGCCCTGATGACGCTCTTCAACCTGGCGGCGATCGTGCTGCTGGGCCGCCAGGCGTTCCTGCTGCTGGCGGATTATACGGCGCAAAAGCGCGCAGGCGTCAAAAGCCCGGTCTACACCCGCGACCGGATACCCGAATTGAAAGACAAGGCGGACTGCTGGTAAGGCGGACCGGGATCAGTCGCGCCCGAAGCGGAGCCGTACCACGAGAGCGCGGTGGTCGGAGACCTCCGAGGTGTCGAGCACCCGCACGCGGCCCGGACGAAAGGCATCCGCCGGAGCGAAGCCGATGTAGTCGATTTTCTCTGCTGGCTCCTCCGCCGGGAAGGTGGGTTTGTCGCCGCAGACGCGTGTGAATGATGCGTCGAAACGGGCGATCGCCGCTCCGTCGGGCGTTTCGTTGAAGTCGCCCGCCACGATGGTCGGAATCGCCGGATCGGCATAGCGGGTACACAATTCGTCGATCTGTTGCAGCCTGACGGCCTGCGAATAGGCGTCGAGGTGGGTGCAGACGAAACGCACCGGGCCGTCCTTCCCCGTGTCGACCACGACCGAAAGCGCCGTGCGGGCCTCTTCTCCCTGGTGTTTGTAAAGATCGTTCGAACTCTCCAGAATCTCGAAATCCGACAGAATCGCCACGCCGTATTGGCCTCCCCGGAAGTAGATCGCGCGGCCGAAAGCGGCGTTCATCCGGGTGTATTTAGCCAGTTGCGCCGGGTAGTCCGAGCGACCGGCGGCGACGTGACCTTTGCGGCGGGTGAATACGTCTACCTCCTGCAGGGCAACCAGATCGGGCCTCTCGCGCCGGATAACTTCGGCGATGCGCTCCATGTCCGCCCGTTCGCCGAAGCGGATGTTGAAGGACATGATTTTCAAATTTCGCGCATCGGCGCAAAGCACGAGTACAAGGGCCGCAAGTGCCAGAAAGAGTTTTTTCATCATGTTGTTGCATGTAGCTTTTCGCAGTCGGGGTTTATCTTCGGCAAAGACAGTGCAAGACGAGGGCAGAAGCAAGTTCTCGATTATACCGAGGCGCCGCCTGTCTAAGCCAAAGTGAAACTTTTGCAAAGATACCCCGAATAATCGGTGCGGACAATAGAGCGGCCCGATGGAATTCTGTTTTGTTTGGCTCCGAATTTGTATGTTTTACCACCACCGAACAGCTGCTTAACGACTTGAAAAAGGAGGATTGGTACTCCGATGACAGGCATCGATCCGCAATGAACACAACGCAACGGATTTGGGTGTCCGGTTTGCGGGTGCGGGAATTATTGCCTACCTTCGCTGTTCGAAAAATCCGATTCGCTATGGAAGAACTTACGCTTACCACGCCGGCCCTGCTGTTCTCGGCCGTTTCGCTGATTCTGCTGGCCTACACCAACCGCTTTTTGTCCTACGCCCAACTGGTGCGCACGCTCAAGGATCAGCACCTGCAAAACCCCACGAAGGTGACGCGGGCGCAGATCGACAACCTTCGCCGCCGTCTGCACCTGACGCGCACGATGCAGATTCTGGGTGTCACGAGCCTTTTCCTGTGCGTGGTGACGATGTTTCTGATCTATGTGGGCCTGTTCCTCTTCTCGGCCTACGTTTTCGGTGCGGCCCTGCTGCTGCTGATCGGCTCGCTGGGGGTCTCAATCTGGGAGATACAGATTTCGGTGCGGGCGCTGGAGATCCATCTGAAAAACATGGAGAAATAGGCCGTCAGAAAATCTGAAATGCGGATCGCCGCCCTCCGAAAAAGGCGGCGATCCTGCGTATAAGCCTGCGGAAAAAAGTCTATGCCGACTCCTTGCCGTTTTCGGTCGCGGGTTCCGCCGGGGTGCTTTTCACCTCCAGGAACAGACGCTGCGATTTCAAAAGGTTGCGGGCCTGGAGAACCATCGTTTTGGTCTCGCTGAGAATCGTCAGGTAGAGTACGCTCGATTTGGTGCTGGCCGAGGTGTCGGTGGTGATGCGCCGCAGTTGGTGTTTGATGGCTTCCACGATCGTGTCGAACAGCCGGTCGCGCATGGCGAGTATTCTGTCGAAGTCGGAGAAGTCTTCGGTGTGGAGCATCTCGTTGATTTTGACGAAAATCGCCTCCACATCGTCGTTTACGCGCATCAGGTCGACGATCTGCTCTTTGGTGAGTCCCTCGTGGTTGTTGTCGATGTGTTCGAATGCCGGGCGGGTGATGTGCAGCAGGGCTTTGGTCACTTCCGAGAGGTAGTCGGCCACCTGCACGTAAAAGTGTCCCGTGTCGATGTCGCATTGCTGCAATCGTTTCAGTGTGGGCGTGATGCCGTATTTGCGGGCACGGGCTTCCCGGAAAAGGGCGTCGGAAGTTTGCACCATCTCCCTGAGCACCTTGCGGTTCTCCTTGAAAACAGCGACCAGCGTGCGGTTGTAGAGGCGGGTTACCTGCTCCATCGTCATGCAGACCTCTTCGACGCAGGTGTAGAGCACCCGGTCGGGATTCTCGATGTGTTCCAGCCCCAGCGCACGTTTTTCCTCCTCCTGTTTCTTTTCCGGTTTGGTGCGGTGGCTGCGGACGAGCAGCCAGGCGCAGAGCGCTGTCAGCGCGACGGCGGCGATCCAGCCGCCCCAGAGCAGCAGCAGGGTGACGGCCAGGGCGATCACGAAGCCTCCCAGCGCCGTGACAAACCAGCCCGAGATAACCGCCATGACGCCCGTAATACGGTATACGGCGCTTTCGCGGCCCCACGAACGGTCGGCCAGAGACGAACCCATCGCCACCATGAAGACGACATAGGTGGTCGAGAGCGGCAGCTTGTACGACGTGGCAATGGCAATGAGCACCGAGGCGGCCGTGAGGTTCACCACGGCGCGGATCATGTCGTAGGGCGCCGAACTGCGTTCTTCGACGGGCAGGGGGGCGAAACGCCGGTCGACGGCGCGGCGTACCCCGACGGGAATCATGCCCGTCCAGAGATTGTTCAGCAGCAGCGTCGTGCGCACGAGGCTGCGCGAAAGGAAGGTCGAGCCGAAACGCTCCTCCTGCTCGTGCTGCGAGGCAAGCGCCAACTCCGTTTCGGTGACGTGGCGCGACTTTTTGGAGAAGAAGAGCGTCAGCACCATGATGACGCCTGCCGCCGCCAGCAGCAGGAAGTTCGCGCGGGCGGGGGCTTCCAGCGCACCCATGCGGATCGCTTCGCTGCCGGCCTCCTGTGCGAGCCGGTAGGAGTCGTACCCCGCGAGCGGCACCCCGATGAAGTTCACCAGGTCGTTGCCCGCGAAGGCGAGGGCCAGCGAGAAGGTGCCCGTGAGGATCGTGAGGCGCAGGATGTTGAGCCGGTATTGCTGGCACAGCGCCAGCAGCACCGACGAAACGGCCCACAGTCCCATGAGGGTAGGGAAAACATGGTCGCCGACCCAGGCGGTGATCTCCGCAGGGATCAATCCCGAGTTTTTCAGCCCCTTGAACAGGGCGAAGTAGATGATCCCGGCGAAGGAGATGCCGCACCACACGGCGCCGTAGCGACGAAACACGTTACTGTAACGGAACGAGAAGATCAGGCGCGAGAGGTACATGAACCCCACGCCCGAAGCGAAAGCCAGCACCACCGACAGCAGGATGGCCGCGATGATGACCATCGCGCTTCCCGAGTTGATGAATTGCGAGAGGTCGCTCAGCGTGAAGGCCGGATCGACGGCGATGCGGTGCAGGGCTGCGGCGACTGCGGCGCCCAGCAGCCCGAAGACCATCGATACGGTGGTCGAAGTAGGAAGCCCCAGCGTGTTGAAGAGGTCCAGGAGCAGCACATTGCCCAGCATCATGCCCAGGAAGAGCATCATGATCTCCGGGAAGGTGAATTGCGCGGGGTAGAAGACGCCGCTGCGGGCGACCTCCATCATGCCCGACGAGGTAAGCGTGCCCACGAGGATGCCGGCGGCCGCCACGGTGAGGATCACCCGCCGTGGGGCGACCTTCGAGCCGAGGGCCGAATTGAGGAAGTTGACGGCGTCGTTGGCCACGCCGACGACGATGCCCATGACCGCGAGTGCGGCCAGCACGATGACGATAAAAAGGAACAGAGGACTCATGGCTTTTTTTGCGTTTAGCGGATCGATTCCGCCGCAAAGGAACGAAACGGATGTGACAAAACCGTTACGCCGCCGTTACGTCGCTACGAATGTTTGCACAGCGTGAAGATGAACTCCAGTCCGCCCTGCGGGCGGTTGCGCACTTCGATCGTGCCGCCGTGCAACAGAACTGCGTTTTTGACGATCGAGAGGCCCAGCCCCGTGCCGCCCAGTTTGCGTGAGCGGCCCTTGTCTACGCGGTAGAATCGTTCGAACAGATGCGGCAGGTGTTCCTGCTCGACGCCGATGCCGTTGTCGGCGAACGAGAAGGTGTAACGCTCGTCATCCTCTCCCACGAGGCGGATGAAGATGTCCCGGCCCGATGAGTAGGCGGTGGCGTTGTCCGCGAGGTTGCGGAACACGGAGAGCAGCAGTTGGGGGTTGCCTTCGATCTCGACCGGTCGCGGAAAGTCGCAGTTCACCCGCATCCGCCGCTCGGGCGGCAGCAGGGCGATGTCGGCGGCGATGTCGGCGACCAGATCGTTCAGCACGACCCGTTCCCGGCGGATCAGGTGGCTCGCCTCGTCCATACGCGTGACGGTGGCGATGTCGGTGAGCAACTGGCTGAGCCGTGCGGTCTGTGCGAGGCTCTTTTCCAGGAATGCCCGGCGTTTCGGCGCCTCGATGTCCGGATTGGCCAGCAGGGTCTCCAGGTAGCCCTGAATCGCCGCCACGGGGGTTTTCAGCTCGTGGTTGATGTTGTTGGTCAACTGTTTTTTGATGCGGATTTTCTCCTGCTCCTCGTGCAGGGCCAGTGCGTGTTCTCGGTCGCGGTCGGCGGTGGTTTTCTGCAGCCGGGCGTAGAGGCGGATGATGTGGTTCGAGATGTCGCCCAGTTCGTCGTGCGGGAAGGGTTCGCCGTCGCCGATCTCCTCGCCGCGTTCGGCCTGCTCGGCGAAGCGCCGCAGCCGCAGGATATTGTGCCCCAGGCGGCGGGTGGCGAAGTAGCCCGCGACGCTCATCACGAGCGTGATGCCCAGCATGAACCACAGGAATTCGCGGTCGGCGGCCAGGAGTGTGCCGAGCGATACGGTGTAGGGCACCGCCGTGCGGACGATAAGGCTGTCGCCCCGCATCGCGGAGTAGAAGTAGCGCTGGTGGGTGCTTTGAGAGAGGCGGGCGATGGTGTAACCTGTGCCGCGCGTCCGTGCTTTCCCGACTTCGGGGCGGCCGAGGTGGTTGGGCAGGCTGTCGCCCGAAGAGTCGTAGACGACATTCCCCTCCAGATCGAGCACCGTGACGCGCAGACTGTCGAACCGCTCGCGGTGTTCGGCGACGAGGCGGGCCGGGGCGACTCCTTCGTCGAGTGCGTCGAGCAGGCGCAGGTTCACCAGTTGGAGCCGCGCGTCGAGGCTGTCGGCCTTGAAATGCTTCTCGCGGCCGTACTGGAAAGCGATGAAGCACCCCACCAGCAGCCACGAGAACCCGAGCAGCAGCAGGAACAACCGGCGGTGGTAGGTGAGTTTATGCCTCAAATCCGTAGCCATAGCCCAGTCGTGTGACGATGTGTTCCCCGCAGGGGCCGATTTTGCGGCGCAGACGGGTGATGT
Organism: Alistipes sp.; assembly: GCA_048465795.1. Taxonomy (GTDB): domain Bacteria; phylum Bacteroidota; class Bacteroidia; order Bacteroidales; family Rikenellaceae; genus Alistipes. The sequence continues at coordinate 47,361 of DBFWKV010000003.1, read as the reverse complement.
TGACGTCGATTGTGCGGTCGAGGACGATCACCTCGTCGGGCCATACGCGGCGGAGAATCTCTTCGCGCGAGAAAATGACGCCGGGGTGCGTGAGCAGCAGGGCCAGGATTTCGAACTCCTTCTTGGTAAGTTGCACGGGCTGTCCGCCCAGCGTGCAGGTCTTGCGCCGCAGATCCATCCGCAGGGTGCCGAACGAGAGCGTTTCGGCGGGTTCGGCGGCTTTCGCCGTGCGCCGCAGCACGCTTTTGACGCGGGCCAGCACCTCGCGCAGGGAGAAGGGCTTGGCGATGTAGTCGTCCGCACCGAGGTTCAGCCCCGCGACGGTGTCGTCCTCGCTATCCTTCGCCGTGCAGAAGATGATCGGGATGCCGGCCGTTTCGGGGTCGGATTTGAGCTGCCGCGCCATGCGGAAGCCGCTCGTTTCGCCCATCATCACGTCGAGCAGGATCAGCGCATATTGTCTCAGATCGAGTTGCAGGGCTTGCTCGGCGCTGTACGCCACGTCGGCCTCGTATCCTTCGACTTCGAGGTTGAACTGCAGGATTTCGCACAGCGACTCTTCGTCGTCGACCACCAGGATTTTGTATTTCTCCATACGAACGGATTTGGTTCCGTCGCAAAAATACGCAACATCGGCGGATGTCACGTATGCCGCACGGAGATTTAACCGAAACGTAATATTTACGGGTACTTTGGCACTTTTCGAGCCGGCAAAAGGTGCCTCAAAAATAGGCTTGCAGACAAAAAAGCTGAAGGAACCGCCTCCGCGCGAAACGGGCGCCTGTTCGCACCTTGTAAACAAAGGGACTCCGTTTCTTATCGCTTTCAGTCGATCCCTTTTTTACGCCTTTTTTTGCGGGCGGGATTCGTATCTCGATTCGCATTTTAGCAGTGCGGGCGTTTGTTCGGTCGCAGGATGTTCGGGGTGAGAAAAAATTACTCCCCCAGAATCTCCATCTGCTGATGCACCGACTCCTCGTGGATCGCCTGCCAGACGGTGCGCATGAATTCGCGGCTCATGCCCATCGCAACCGCCTGCGCCGCACGGCGGGCGAGTACCTCCTCGTAGCGCTGCGCCTGGAAGATCGGCATGTCGTGTTCCTTTTTATACTGTCCGATCTCGCGCGAGACGCGCATGCGGCGGGAGAGCAGTTCCAGCAGCGTGTCATCGATCTTGTCGATCTCGGCGCGCAGTTCGTTAAGGCTTTCGGTCGAAGTGTTCCTTTCGCGGATGACCAGATTGCGGACGATGTAGGCAAGTGTTTGCGGAGTGATCTGCTGCGCCTTGTCGCTCCAGGCGCATTCGGGATTGCAGTGCGCTTCGACGATCAGCCCGTCGAAACCCACGTCCATCGCCTGCTGCGAAAGGGGCGCGATCAATTCGCGTTTGCCGCCGATGTGGCTCGGGTCGCAGAAGATCGGCAACTCGGGCAGGCGGCGGTGCAGCTCGATGGGGATGGCCCACATCGGATGGTTGCGGTAGAGGCTTCTGTCGATCGACGTGAACCCCCGGTGGATCACGCCCAGACGGCGGATTCCCGCGTTGTAGATGCGTTCGACGGCGCCGATCCAAAGCTCCAGGTCGGGGCTGACCGGATTTTTCACCAGCACCGGAATGTCGTGTCCGCGCAGGGCGTCGGCGACCTCCTGCATGGCGAAGGGGTTGGCCGAGGTGCGCGCGCCGATCCACAGCAGGTCGATACCTGCTGCCAGTGCTGCTGCGACGTGCTCGCGCGTGGCGACCTCCGTGGCGGTGTACATCCCCGTCTGCCGCTTCACCTCCTGCAGCCAGGCGAGTCCTTCGGTGCCGACGCCTTCGAAGCCGCCGGGTTTGGTGCGGGGTTTCCAGACCCCGGCGCGGAAGATCCGCACTCCTTCGGCGGCCAGTTGGTGCGCCGAATCCAGCATTTGTTCTTCGGTTTCGGCGCTGCAGGGACCTGCGATCAGCAGGGGCCGACGGGGGTCGATGCCCGGGAATCGGATCGGTTGTAAGTCTTTCATCGTATCCTGTTTTTTGTTTCTCATGGTTCTGTCTCCGCCCCGGAACCGGTTGCGGCGTTGTACTCTCCGAGGATGCACAGTTCGCTCACGAGCGGCCGCACCGCTTTGACGGCCTGCCGGTAGCGTATCGGATCGCGGAAGGTAAGGTCGGCATAGAAGCGATACTCCCATTCGTGTCCGATTATGGGCAGCGACTGAATCCGGGTGAGATTCATGTCGTAGAACGAAAGCACGGCCAGCACCTTCGAGAGACTGCCCTGCGTGTGGGGCAGCGTGAAAACCAGCGAGGCTTTGTCTACGGGACGCGTGGCGGTGAGGGTTGCGGCGCAGTCCGTGTGGGCAAGCACCAGAAAGCGTGTGAAGTTGTGCTTGTCGGTCTCGATGCCCCGCGCGAGAATCTCCAGTCCGTAAAGGCGGGCCGCCTGCTCGCCGCAGATGGCCGCGTGTCCCGCAAGCCTCTGTTCGGCGATTTCGCGGGCGCTGCCGGCCGTGTCGTCGCGTTCGACCGCCTTCATCGCCGGATGGGCCGCAAGGTATTCGCCGCACTGCATCAGGGCGATGGGGTGGGAGTGTACCTCGCGGATGTCGCCCGTCCGCTGTCCGGGCAGCGCCGCCAGCACATGCGAGATGCGCAGCCGCTGCTCCCCGACGATGCGCAGCGTGCTTTGCCGCAGCAGTTCGTGGTTGGGCAGCAGGCTTCCGGCGATCGTGTTCTCGATGGCCGTGACGCCAAGCAGTTCCCGGTCGTCGCGCATTCGTTCGAACTGGGCGGCGAATGTGGCGCAGGCGATGGTTTCGATCCGCTCGCCGGCGAAATAGCTGCGTGCGGCCGTTTCATGGAAACAACCTGCTTCTCCCTGGATCGTTATGCGTTTCATGGATTTCTGCAAACAAAAAATCCCGCTCTGTGAAGAACGGGATTTCGTAATTTTACGTTACTTGGTTCTGTATCGATTAAATGCACACGATCCCGTTTTTCCTTTTAGCATAAAAGAAAAAATAATAAAAAAAGTATGCGAAACCCTGTGACTTCATTTCGGTGTGTTGCCGGGGACAAAATTAGCGAAATAATTTACGAATCCAAATTCCGGCTCCGCTTTTTTTGAGCGGTGCCGGGACGGTGCTTTTTCAATTCGGCTTTGAAACGCTGCCTGCGGCCGAAAAGCAGGCGGAAGACCGCACCGCGCAGAATGGTGTCGTTGACGTTCCAACCCCGTGCCTCCGAATAAGCGTCGAGGATGTAGAGATAGGCGGCCCCGGGACAGCTCAGCCGCCGCAGGTTGACGAGCGAGGCCCGTTCGCCGACCCGGCGGCGGAACGTCATCCGGTTGGCGTCGATGAGTTCGAAATGATACGCCCCGGTGTGGGGGTCGGCCCGGTAGAGGATGTTGCTGTGGTTGAAATCTTCGTGCAGTACGCCTTTTTCGTGGAGCGTGGCGGCGAAGCGGGCGAAAGCCGCCAGCAGGGGCAGCGTGTCGGCCTGCGGAAAACGCCGCGTCGCGTCGCACAGCGGGGTGTAATCGGTGTGCCGACAGACGAAGTAAGCGTCTTCGAGCAGGCCGTGGCGCCGGGTTTCGGCCCAGGCCAGCGGTTCCGGCGAGCCGATGCCGAGTGCCCGCAGCCGCAGGGCATGTTCATAGGCCCGGCGGGCCTTGCTCTTTCTGAAGAAGGTGTAGACGATGCGGTTGAAAAGGCCGGGGCGTTTGTATTTTTTTACGACGACGCGGCCCTCTTCGGTGTCGAATGCCCGGATCGTGTTGCGTCCGACGTGAAGTATTTCTCCGGAGCGGTCGAAGCAGCCGGGGAGCCGTTGGACAAAAGGGTGGAGCGAGCGCGTTTGCGGATGGATCGTGATTTTCATATTCGGGCGGTAGTTGTCGCTGCCGACGCGTGCGGGACGGGCACGGAATCGAAAATTTCGGGTTAGGCCGGGCGCATCCCGTCGGGCGGGAATTTATTCTCTGCAAAGATAAGGCGCGGAAATGATTCCGACAGTTCAATTTGGAACCGGAATTGGTTTCTATGGTCGGAAACGCCTGTCGGCAGGCAATGAAAAAGCAGCCCCCGGAGGAACTGCTTGCGGTCAAATGCGACGGGAAAACTCAGAGGACGCTTTTCTGGAAGTCCCCTTTACCCACAAAAATGCGGAATGAAGTGAGCGGGCCGTCGATGATATTGATTTCGAGGTATAACTCGTACGAATTCTTCATCGCTTCATTGTAAACAAAGGAATTCCACAGGGTGATCGTACTTGCTTTGTCGTAGGGAATCACGTCGTTCCCGCCGTTCACCCCGTCGCCTTCCCAGGTTTTGACCATGCCTTTATATTCCTTGTCGCCGCATAGCAGAACGGGTGTAAGCGTCAGAAGCGCTTTGTGGGGTAAAAACCGGGCGGGAATCTGCACCGTGAAATCCATCGGAATCAACGTTCCCCCTTTTATGACAAGTATCTCGGGTGTGACGGCGATATGTTCCCGGGTGAGCATTTTTTTGAAATCGGGTTTTCCGCCTTCATCTTTGCTGCAGGCGAAAAAAAGCGTCCCTGTCGCCAGCAGACAACACAAGAGCAGGATGATTTTTTTCATGGGGTGGGTGCTTTTGATGTATATACGGAGTAAAGATAAGGTTTTTTTCGGACAATGATGCGAAAATTCCGGTTTTTTACGGTTTCTTCGCTGCGGGACGGTCGCTGCCTTTTTGGTGTACGGCCATTGCCGGAATTCAGCGCGCAAAAGCCCGGCACGGGCTTATGTGATTCCTGAACTTGCGGAGCTGCCCGGTGTCTGCCTCTTCTCGGTGCCGGGAAGGCGGGAGTAGGAGCAGCCGAATGAAACGGCATGATATGTCCTGTGTTTGTTGTAAAAAAACCTGCCGCAGGTATGACCACCCTGCTTTAACGACAAACGCCGCCTCTATGGGCAGCGTTTTTCCGGATTTCTTCTTCGAGCTGTTTACGAGACTTGAACTCGTGACCTCTTCCTTACCAAGGAAGTGCTCTACCACTGAGCTAAAACAGCAACTTCTCCGTTTGGAGTGGTGCAAAAGTACATAAGAAAAATGAAACGACCAAAAAAAACGGACGATTTCGACCATTATTTTTTGAGGCTGAAGTTCACGTACACGCTGGATCGGACCTCGATGGGCGGGGTACGGTCGCCGCTGATGGGGGACTTTGCGCAGGTAAAAAAAGCCGGATTCAGAAATGAATCCGGCTTTGCAAAACGCAGGTCCCGTGTTAACGGACCGGAACCGTCAGCTTGACCAAAGCGCCCGGATTGCCGGTGTCGTCGATTCCGACTGCGTAGAAATAGACATCGTCGTCGTAGTCGGTGAAGGAGAACGACAGCGTTTCCCTGTTTTCACCCACGTATTCGGAAAGCAGGTGACCATAAAGGTCTTCGTCGCTCATGTACGTGGACGAAACGCCCATTCCGGCGCCTTTCCACTTGGGAGTGCTCGTGCCGGAGGTTACGGAAACCGTGACCGTCTTGCCGCTGATGACCGGCTCCCCGAAGACCACCGTGGCGGCCGATGCGTCGGGTGCCGTATACTTGTCGCTCAGGGCGATGTCGGTGATGAGTTTCCCCTGCTGGCTGATGCCGCCTGCGACGATGCGGAATTCGCTTTTCGGAGTGATATCCAGATAAGGCTCGGTCTTCGACTCACGGAACAGGAGCAGTTTGAGGTAGGTTTCGAGCGGATAGCCGAATTCGTCGGCCTCCTCCTGAATTTTTTCCATAAGAAAGCCGAAGAGGGCTTCGTCCGTGGTGCCGATTTCGGTCAGCTTCTGCTCCGCAATTCGCGAGAAGAAGAAGGGCGTCGTGTCGTCCGAAGCCCGGACGGTGAAGGAGGCGGTGCGGCTGGTGAGCGCATCCTTCGTGATCGTGAACGTGCATTCCACCCAGTCGCCGGGCTTGGTGGCGAACGGCTCTTTCACCAGATCGGTGGTCAGCACACCGGCTTCGTAGCCGAAGGCCAGGGCGATGTATTCGGTGTCGGATTCGAGCCGGCCGGTCACATCGAGCGGCGTGTCGCCCGTGACGGTGATCTCGTCCAGATCCTCGTCACCGTAGGCTGCCACGACGGCCTCCATGATCTGCTGGTCGCTCTTACCGGCGAGTTTCGAGGCTTCCCAGACGTCGAGGATGTAGGGATCGTCGTTGGTCGTGCCGGCCTGGATCAGGGCGCCGTCGATGCCGATCTTCGAGACGGTCAGCGTCAGCCGGTTGGTCGAAGGTTCGGGTTTGGGCGTCGAGAAGAACTTCTTGAAAAGACCGCTGGTCACCGTGCCGTCGAGGTTCACGCCGAAGGCGTAGGCGACATACTCCGTGTTGGGTTTGAGGTCTTTGAAGGGGAGCTGCTGTTCGCCTTTGACGGTGCGTTCGGCGATGATCTCTTCGAGCGATTTGTTGCCGTTTTCGGCCAGCAGCTTGAAAAACTCGATGTCATCCTTGATGTACTCCTCGTCGGTGGGGAAATCGTCGAAGTAGGCTTTGTCGATGATGATGCCGTAGTAGGTCGGCTTGTCGCTCGAGGGTGTGAAATGGACGGTGACGGAGTTTTTCGTCAGCGCGGCGGCATCGATTTCCACGCCGATTGTCCACGGTTCGGGCATGGTGAAACAACGCTTTATCGTGATGCCGGTGGTGGCCGTGCCCGATTCGTAGCCGAAGGTCAGGGCGAGGTAATCGGTGTCGGGCTTCAGATTGCTTCGGGGGAAGGTCTTGTTTCCGGTAAACGTCGCTTCGGCAAGTTCTTCGCCGGTACAGGACTCCAGGATTTTTGCGAGAATTTCCGCGTCGGTCATGCCTTCGAATTCCGAGGCTTCCCGGAGGAGGAAAACGTACGGATCGTCGTTTGTAACGGTGGCGACGGCTGTGATGCCGTCGGCTGTGATTTCCCCGACGCTCAGTGTGATTTCATTGTCCGACGGCGACTGCACCACCGTGGTGACGGACTCTTTAAAAAGACTGGTGGTAGCCTTCCCCTGCGTCGTCAGCCCGAACGCATAGACGATATACGGCGTCCCGGCCTTCAGTTCGTCGAAAGTGTAGGGCTGTGTGCCGGTCTTTATCTGTTGTTCGATAAACTCGGCCAGTGCGGCATCGCCGGGGCCTGCGGTCTGGCGGAAGTAGTCGAGGACACTTTCGATAAAGGCGTCATCGGAAGCATAGCTGTCGAAAACCGTCTTTTCGATTACGTTGGAATAGTAACCGGACTTGTTGTTCGAGGGTGTGAATTCGACTTTAACGGTCGTTTTTGTCGTTTCCGCGATGCGGATGCCGATCTCTTTCAGGGACGGATTTCCCCCCCCCTCGTGTCGTCGTCGTTGCAGGCGGTCAGCGTGCCTGTGAGGCAGACTGCCATCGCTGCGAACCGGAGTAGTGTTGTTTTCATTTGCTGAGGTTTTTGATGATTCGATCCCGGAACTGTCCGTTTGCGACGGAATCCGGACTTTACGGGATGTTTTTACAAATATAAGGTGAAAATTAGTCCGTTATTCTTTGGAAAGCGGATTTTTTTTCGGAGGCAAACGGACGGGAAATCAAAAAAAATCCGCTCTCCGAACAATTTTTCCAATTATTTCTTACCTTTACTTTCGGATTATAACCTAAACCAGATGAAACGTATCCTGATAGTAGGCGCCGGCGGGCAGATCGGCTCGGAGCTGACGACTTATTTACGTAAGATTTACGGCAACAGCCACGTGGTCGCCACCGATGTGCGCGAGTGCCGGCAACTTTCCGAACACGGGCCGTTCGAGGTGCTGAACGCCCTCGATGCGACGGCGATGGCTTCGTGCGTGGGCCGTCACAAGATCGACACGATCTTCAACCTCGTGGCGCTGTTGTCGGCCGTCGGCGAGCGGAATCCCCAGATGGCCTGGGGTGTGAACATGGGGGCGCTGATGAACTCGCTCGAAGTGGCGCGCCAGCATCACTGCGCGCTCTTCACGCCCAGTTCGATCGGTGCGTTCGGCCCCACGTCGCCCAAAGACCGCACGCCGCAGGACACGGTCATGCAGCCCACGACGATCTACGGCGTCTGCAAGGTGACAGGCGAGCTGCTGAGCAACTATTACAACCACCGGTTCGGGGTCGATACGCGCTCGGTGCGTTTCCCGGGGATCATATCGAACGTCACGCTGCCCGGCGGCGGCACGACGGACTATGCGGTGGAGATTTACTACGAAGCCGTGAAGTCGGGCAAATTCACCTGCCCCGTGCCTGCGGACGTCTACATGGATATGATCTACATGCCCGATGCCCTGCGCGCCTGCGTGGAACTGATGGAAGCCGATCCCGCAAAACTCGTCCACCGCAACAGTTTCAACATCGCTTCGATGAGTTTCACGCCCGAGATCATTTACGCCGAGATCCGCAAGCGGATGCCCGAGTTCCGGATGGATTACGACATCGACCCGGTGAAGAAGGAGATCGCCGAAAGCTGGCCCAATTCGCTCGACGACACCTGCGCCCGCGAAGAGTGGGGCTGGAAACCCGAGTGGGACCTGTCGCGCATGACCGACGACATGCTGGCCCACATCCGGCAGAAGCAGGAGGCCGGGGCGCTGAAATAATGATTCTTTTATGTCCGAAACGAAACACGGCGTCGTGATGACGCGGGTCGTCGAGTCGTCCGCGAGCTGGGACGGAGCGCCCCTGCCCGCCTATCCTGAGGGAGTTCCCCGGGTGACGATTCTGCGGGCCGCGATTCCGCCCCATGCAAAACTGGAGATGCATCGGCACCCGCTTATCAATGCGGGCCTGGTGCTGCGCGGGGAGCTGACGGTGGTGGTGGAAGAGGGCCGGGAGCGGATGTTCCGCGCCGGCGAGGGGATCGTCGAGCTGGTCGGCAGGCGGCATTACGGTGAAAACCGGGGCGGCGAGACCGTCGATCTTGTGATGTTCTACGCCGGAGCGGAGGGGATGCCCCTGTCCGAAAAGTAAAAGCGTCCGAGCCGATGAAGAAAGTTTTCGGGGCGGTTGTCCTTGTCCTTATCCTGCTGGCGGCGGTCGTCGCCGGCGGCAGTTTTTATATGCTTTCGTACGCGCTGCGGCCGGATGCGAAGATCGCGGCCAAGAACGCTTCGGCCTGGGCGGACCTTTATGCAGACTACCCGTTTGTGAAGCCCTGGGCGGACAGCCTGAGGCAGGCGGATGCGCTTCGGGATACGGTGATCGTCGATCCCGACGGCGTACGGCTCCACGCCCTGTACGCCGCAGCACCCGAGCCGACCCCGCGCACGGCGGTCATCGTACACGGCTATACGGATTGCGCCGTGCGGATGCTGATGATCGGCTATCTTTACAACCACGATCTTCGCTACAACATCCTGCTGCCCGATCTGCACTACCACGGGCAGAGCGGAGGCCGGGCGATCCGGATGGGGTGGCTCGACCGTCGGGACGTACTGCAATGGACGAAGTTCGCCGACGGCCTGTTCGGCGGCGGGACGCAGCAGGTCGTCCACGGCATTTCGATGGGGGCCGCCGCCGCGATGATGGCGGCGGGCGAGCGGCAGCCCCCGTATGTGAAGTGCTTCGTCGAGGATTGCGGCTATACGGGCGTGTGGGACCAGTTCGCCAGGGAGCTGAAGGCGGAGTTCGGACTGCCGCCGTTTCCTTTGTTATATATTGCCAGTCTGCTGTGCGACTGGAGGTATGGCTGGAATTTCCGCGAGGCGTCGTCGCTGGAGCAGGTGCGCCGATGCCGCCTTCCGATGCTTTTCATCCACGGCGACGCCGACGATTATGTGCCTACCGGAATGGTCCGTCCGCTTTACGAAGCCAAAACGGGCGACAAGGAGCTGTGGGTGGTGCCCGGCGCTTCGCACGCCATGTCCTACCGCGATAACCGCGAAGCCTATACGGCCCGCGTCGCGGCTTTCACCGGGAAATATATCCTCTGACGGGAACGGTTTCCCGGCTTTCTGATTCGAAATCATTTACCTAATTCAATTTATGAAACGTTTTTTTATTCTATTGGCTGCCTTGATGGTCTTTGCCGTCGGTTGCAGCAAGAGCGATTCCGACGGCGGGAAGGGCGGGGCGCAGACGCCACGCGTGACGACGGCCGATGCCGCCGTGTCCGGTTCGGGCGATTATCTGCTGGGCGGCTCTGTCGCAGGGGCGGAGGTTGCGGCCGTGAGCCGGGTCGGCGTGCAGTATGTCGCATGCGGCGACGCGGCGGTCCCCGGGTCGCCCGACTGGGCGGCAGCGGTCGAACTCTCGGCTGAAAAACCGGCATCGACGTGGAGCCTGCCGACCGAAAATCTCGCTGCCGACGCGGCCTATGCTTTCCGTGCGTTCGCGGAGGTGTCGGGTACGTGCTATTGGGGCGGTGTCAAGTCGTTTACCACGCCACCTTCGGGAGTCGAACCCCTTCCCGCGCCGCTGACGGTGGCCGAGCTGCGGGCGAAGCACGCCGCCGGAGAGGATGTTTCCGCGCGGAGCGTGCGGGGATACGTCGTGCTGGGAGTGCCGTCGGGAACGGTCGCCGGTTTCGGACAGGGAACGATCCTGCTTTACGACAACGCTGGGGCGCCCGCTTCGGCTATCCTGCTTTCGATCGAAGGCATCACGGCGGATGATTTTGCCGAAGGCGATCTGCTGGAGGTGTCGCTCTCGGGCGCCGTGCCGGGAGTTTACGGTACCCTGATACCCCAATACGGCGGGCTTGCCCGTAACGGGGTCAAGGGCGTCAGTCGCGGGAATGCGATCGACCCGGTATGGGCGACGCCCGCGCAGTTGATCGCCGGGCCTGCAGACTATGTCTGCGCTCCGGTCCGCATCAGCCGCGTCTATGCCGTGACGCCGGGCGTGCTCTTTTCCGCTTCCGGGAACCGCTTCACCGACGGCGAAACCGCTTTCGCGGTGCGGGCCGACGCTGCGGGCGAAGTGGGCCGCCTGACGCAGAACGCCGCTACGGGAACCCTCTGCGGCATCTGCTCCTACGACGGCGAGCCGCAGGTGTGGCCGCTCCGGGCTGCCGACGTGGCCGCGTTCACGGGCGACGGCGGAATTGCGGAAGGCGAGCCTGCGATCGAAATCCGCAACACGGAGTACTATGAATTCGCGCCCGAGGGCGGTACGCGCACGGTCGATTGCCGCGTGACCGCCCGTGCGGGACAGCGACTTTATGCCGACATGCGCCACATCGACGCGTCGCGCTATGCGGTCGACATCGAAGGCGACCGTGTCCGTGTGTCCGCCCGACCCAACATCACAGGCACGACCGCAGACTACACGAACTGTTATCTCTACCTGGCCGACTCGAAGGAGGGCCGCCGCGAGGCGGTCGCAACGATCCGCCTTACGCAACTCTCCAATGCCTACGAATCGATTCCCGCCCTGATTCAGGCCAATGACGGCGAATTGTCGTCGGTGCATGAAGCCGTGGTGAACGGCTTTCCGACCAAAGCGATGAAGCTCGGTTCGGGCAATTATACGGGCCACTACACCTCCGATCCCACGGGTGCCGTGGGTGACAAGAAGCTGGTGTTCTACGCGACCGGATGGAAGGAGGGCGACCACGGCGCGGGGACGCTCTACCTGCGCGTCGCGGGCGGCGGCTCGGCTTCGGTGGCATCGGTTCCCCTGAAGATCAATGACGGCGCGACGGGGCAGGCTCCGTTCGTGATGAACGTCGGCGATGCCGACCGGTACGAAGTGGCGCTGACCGGTCTGCAGCCGGGGTCGGTGATCGACTTCTCGACCAGCCCCTCTTTCGACAAGAGGAAAGACGACCGTACCGGCCGCGCCCTGCTGTTCGGGGTGCAGATTTGCGACTGACGTCTGCGGGAGCGCGGACAGGCGGCACCGGTCGTGCAGAGGGGCTGCGCGACCGCGATGTGTCGGATCGGACGTTCCGGCAGAGGCCAAAGAGGGGCGAATTCGGTAGGAGGACCGGCTTGCCGGAACGGAAATGTGCCGGATGAAACCGAAACCGGACATAGCGTATGAAAAAAGCCCGGGTTCAGAACCCGGGCTTTTCGTATTTTGGAAAACAGCGGATTAAGCCTTGCCGGCCGAACCCAGGACGCTTTCGCACTTGTGCTTGTAGAGCTTCTTCAGCTCGTCGCGTGCCGGACCCAGATACTTGCGGGGGTCGAACTCGGCGGGCGAATCGACGAAGACCGTGCGAATGGCGGCGGTCATGGCCAGACGGCCGTCGGAGTCGATGTTGATCTTGCAGACGGCGCTTTTGGCTGCCTCGCGCAACTGCTCCTCGGGGATACCTACGGCGTCCTTCAGCGCGCCGCCGTGCGTGTTGATGATCTTCACATACTCCTGGGGAACCGACGACGATCCGTGCAGCACGATAGGGAATCCGGGGATCTGCTTTTCGATCTCCTTAAGGATGTCGAAACGCAGGGCGGGCGGTACGAGAATGCCTTCGGCGTTGCGCGTGCACTGCTCGGGCTTGAACTTGTTGGCGCCGTGCGACGTGCCGATCGAGATGGCCAGCGAATCCACGCCGGTCTTCGATACGAAGTCTACGACCTCTTCCGGACGCGTGTAGGTGTGGTGCTCGGCCGAAACCTCGTCCTCGACGCCGGCCAGTACGCCCAGCTCGCCTTCGACCGTTACGTCGTGCTGATGTGCGTATTCAACGACCTTCTTCGTCAGGGCCACGTTCTCGTCATAAGGCAGGTGCGAACCGTCGATCATTACGGACGAGAAACCCATGTCGATGCAGTCTTTGCATAACTCGAACGAGTTGCCGTGATCGAGGTGCAGCACGATGGGAATGTTCTTGCCCAGTTCCTTCGCATACTCGACGGCACCCTGCGCCATGTAGCGCAGCAGCGTCTGGTTGGCATACTTGCGGGCACCCGACGAAACCTGCAGGATCACGGGCGACGACGCCTCGACGCAGGCCTGGATGATCGCCTGCATCTGCTCCATGTTGTTGAAGTTGAACGCAGGAATTGCGTATCCGCCCTTGACGGCCTTGGCGAACATTTCACGTGTGTTCACGAGGCCTAAATCTTTGTACGATACCATAATGTTATTTGTTTAGTGATGAATTGTTGTATTGAAAAACCGCACAAAGTTAGTAATTATTCTAAATAATTGCACGCAAACGCCCGGAATTCCGCTTTTGGAAATTTTTTCTCCTGCAGCTTGCCGGGCGTCTGTGGCTGCGGAACTGCCCGGAAAAATCCGCCATCATGCGATGGTTTGTTCATCACATCTGCGTCAGTTGATTTCAAAACTTCCCTGTGCGTGGCATTCGAATCCGGAATTCAGGATGATTTGCGGAGCGTCGAATATCACATGTTTGTCAGCGGGAATGGCGTAATTGTTTGCCGTGATGACCTCTCTGGCGGCAATATAGCGATGCGAACCGGTATTGTAAAGATCGAATCCGTTGAGGGTTATCTGATTTTCCGCACGGTCATTGGCCCGGTGAAAGAAATTTACGAGAGGATCGCCGATAATGGTCATGCCGTAATACCACGATATTTTATTCGTGCCTGTCTTTTGGGTTGCACGCCACCATGTTTCCAGCGACTCTCCGATGGTTTTACCCTGTCCCAACGGCGTGTAGAAGTTTGCAAACTCGAGCATCGAGCCTGTTTTGGTGCTGCCGACCACGACCAGCGATTTGTTTTTCGCGTTGTAAACATGCGCGCCCGCCACAAATCCATAGGCAGAGGACGGAGATATGGCAGTCCAGTTGCAGGCGCTGCAGCAGAACAGATTGTACCCGATGGCTTCGGCGCCGTTGTTGAAAATTTCGTTGGCGTAAACCGACCCGTCGGACATTGCCAGGCGTGAATAGGAGGCGTGACTCGCGAGCTGGATGAATTCATAGGTCTTGTCTTTCAGCCGGCTCAGGTAGTCCGCCCTTCCGAATCCGGGATCGCCGTACCCTTTCGATTCGTAGTTCGAGGATCCGTACAAATGCCTGATGTCCGTTTTATAATAGTCGAAAGGAACCCAGTCCTTGTCGACGTACGAGAGCGCCGACCGGCGGTTCACCGTCGTGCTGCCGTTCCAGAATCTGTGATTTTTGTCCAGATACCGTTTCAACCCGGCTTCTTCCGACAGCAGGGTTCCCATGTTTTTCGTGGATATTCGACCGATGAAAATTTCGGGATCGGTATTCCCCGTGTGGGAGTCGTAAATCGAATTTCCGTCGGTATCGGCCCATGTGCCGTCCATGTCCATGTAGTACAAATCGCAAGGCCAGGAACTGTATCCGTATTTGTTGTGGTCGTTCGCCGTTTCGAACCAGGCTGCGGGAATGTCCCCGATAAAAACCACTCCGTTCAGATTCGTCTGATTGGTCAGGATCAGGTCTTTTATATGGGTGTGATCACCGCCGCTCACGGTCTCCATGACAATTTGGCAGCCATATGCGAAATTGATATCGCACGCGTATCTTTCAATTTCCGCCGTTGAGCTGCCGTATACGGATGAGTTGACAAGGATCAGGATTTTATGAATCCCGGAAAGGTTGCCGGGGTTGCTGCTCAGCGTCATTACCTTCGTGTGGACGAATGGCGTGAATTCACGTGAGGAGCGGTAGTCGGCATACGACCGGGTCGGATCACCCAAAAGCCGTACGTCTTCTTCGAACAGGCTGGCCAGCGCTTCCGTATCGTATCTCGGGTCGGAGGCGGACCGGGTGTCGGTTTGCGTCTGTTTTCCTTCGGCATCGTCCCGGAACTCGTCTGTGCAGCCCGAGAATGCCGCTATCAGCAGGAGCAGGAATAATTTTCTCATGGCTATTGGTTTTTAAGTGCTGCGATTTGCGCTTCGAGGGCCTCGATGCGGGCGTTTTGTTCCTGAATAGCCTTGACAAGCACGGGAATAACCGAAATGTAATTGATGATGTATTTGCTGTCGGGGGTAATGGCGACCGAATTGGGCATGACCTGCATCATTTCCCGGGCCAGGAATCCGGTTTGGCGGCCGTCCGAAGCCTCCGGGCGTGTCGTACCCGACTGGTTTCCGGACAGGTAGGTCACCGGGTTCAATCGCAGGATTGTGGCGGTTGCGTTTTCGACGGGCCGGCTGTCCGTGCTTACCGAAGCGTCGTTATAGATATTTGCCAGATACAGATCCTGAAGCTGGTAGGACACGGGATCGGTAATCTGGAGGTAGCCGCCGTCGGAACCGATATGTACCGGAGACCCGCCGTTCGAACCGATTCTTATCGAAAAAACGCGTCCGTAATTTCCGGCAAAAACGTGTTCTCCGCCGCGAAAGTAAGTGGTTGCTCCGGGGCGAACGACCGTGTAGCCGTCGGTGTTGAGCCTCAAAGTGCCGTTCTGGAATTTCAATTGCGCATTGGCACTGGCGGTCAGGCAGATGACGAATACGAGCAGGGCGATGATCTGTTTCATGGTCAATAAAGGATTTAAGGGGTTAAAGATTTTATTTACTCATAAACAAAGATAGGAAAATTAATAGAAGGATCAACATTTTGTGAAAAAAATAACAATCGGATGGAATTCGCTGTTTATTCTAAATAGTTTTTGTAATTTTGCACGGTTCGGATGCTCTGTGCGGACGCGGTTCGGGCTGCGGCAGAGCTGGGAAGAACCCCTGAAAACAGAACACAAACGTAAAAAATACACAAAATCATGGCAGATTTCATCTATCAGGAGCCGTATCCCCTCGGGGAGGACAAAACCGAGTATCGTCTTTTGACCGAAGACTACGTAAAAGTCGTCGAGTGCGACGGCCGCAAAGTGCTGAAAATCGACCCGAAGGGGCTGGAGGAGCTTTCGAAGGCCGCTTACGCCGACGTGTCGTTCTACCTGCGCGCAGCCCATCTGCAGAAGCTGCGCGACATCCTCGAAGACCCCGAAGCCACCGACAACGACAAGTTCGTGGCTTACACGATGCTGCTGAATCAGGTCGTATCGGCCGAGGGCGAACTCCCGACCTGCCAGGATACCGGCACGGCCATCTGTATCGGTCACAAGGGCGAGGACGTCTATACGGGCGCCGACGATGCCGAGTGTATCGCCAAAGGGGTTTATGAGACATATAAGGATCGCAACCTGCGTTACTCGCAGGTGGTTCCCTTCTCCATGACCGAGGAAAAGAATTCGGGCACGAACCTTCCCGCACAGATCGACATCTACGGCGGCAAGCCCGGCATGGAGTACGAATTCCTGTTCATCACCAAAGGCGGCGGGTCGGCCAACAAGACCTTCCTGTATCAGCAGACCAAAGCGCTGCTGAACGAAGAGTCGCTCACGAAGTTCATCACCGAACATATCAAAGACCTCGGGACGTCGGCCTGCCCGCCCTACCACCTGGCGATCTGCATCGGCGGGACGTCGGCCGAGATGTGCCTCTCGACCGTGAAGAAGGCTTCGGCCGGTTACCTGGACGAGCTGCCCACTTCGGGCAACGAAGGCGGACGCTGCTTCCGCGATCCGGAGTGGGAGCAGAAGGTGCTGGAAATCTGCCGGCAGAGCGGCGTGGGTGCGCAGTTCGGCGGAAAGTATCTGGTGCACGACGTGCGTGTGATCCGTGCCCCGCGCCATGCGGCTTCGTGCCCGGTGGCGATCGGTGTGAGCTGTTCGGCAGACCGCAACATCAAGGCGAAGATCACGCCCGAAGGCATCTTCCTGGAGCAGTTGGAGAAGAATCCCGCGCGGTTCCTGCCCGCCGAGGCTCCGGCCATGTCGCCCGCCGTGAACATCGACCTGGACGAGGGGATGGACAAGGTACGTGCGATCCTCACGAAATACCCGATCAAGACGCGTTTGAATTTGAAAGGTACGCTGATCGTCGCCCGTGACATCGCCCATGCGAAGATCAAGCAGATGCTCGACGAGGGCAAACCCATGCCGGAGTACTTCAAGAAGCATCCCGTTTATTACGCAGGCCCGGCCAAAACCCCGCAGGGCATGGCTTCTGGTTCGTTCGGGCCTACGACGGCCGGGCGTATGGACCCCTATGTGGATCTGTTCCAGGAGCACGGCGGATCGCTGGTGATGGTGGCCAAAGGCAACCGCACGCAGCAGGTGACCGACGCCTGCCGCAAGCACGGCGGCTTCTACCTCGGGTCGATCGGCGGCCCGGCGGCGATCCTGGCTAAGAATTCGATCAAATCGGTCGAGGTCGTAGACTTCCCCGAACTGGGCATGGAGGCCGTGCGCAAGATTTATGTGGAGAATTTCCCGGCGTTCATCATCGTGGATGACAAAGGGAACGACTTTTTTGCCGATTTCAAACACTAAAACCGGTTCCGTCAGATACTAACGGACGGAAATTTGCGTTGTAAAATCGATGAGAGAAAAGTGACTCGATGAGAGATTTTATTGCGAAAATAACCTTAACCGCACTCAGTGTGCTGGCGATCTTCTCGGCATCGGCTGCCGGGAAGGTTACTTTTGAGGCCAGCTCTCCGCTGACGGTGGCCGTCGGCGAACCTTTCCGCATGGAGTTCGCGCTCAATGCCAAGCCCGATGAGGACTCGTTCACCGCGCCCGATTTCGAGGGTTTCGACGTGATTGCCGGGCCTGCCGTGTCGTCGGGTTCGTCGATTCAGATCGTCAACGGGTCGATGTCCAAAAGCGTCAATTATACGATCACCTATGTTCTTCTGCCCCAGTCGGCCGGTAATGTGACGGTCGGCGCAGCCCAGGTGTCGGTCGACGGTACGGCGTACCGCACCAACCCTCTGCTGATCGAAATAGTCGACGAAGGAGCCGCAGGAGGCGGCAGGCGGCAGCAGACGCAGGCTGCGGAGCGGCAGCCGCAGGCCGACGTGCAGTCGCGTGTGGCGGGCGACGACATCCTGCTGCGGGCGAGCGTGTCGCGTTCGTCGGTCTACAAGGGCGAGCCGCTGCGCGTGGTGTTCAAACTTTATCAAAGGGTGGACATTATCGGGTTCGAAAGTGCCAAATTTCCCTCCTTCAACGGGTTCTGGGCACAGGAACTGACGGCGGACAATCCGCAGCGGGGCCGCGAAACCCTGAACGGAAAGGTCTACGACACGATGGTGGTCAAAGAGTATCTGCTTTATCCCCAGCAGGCCGGGACGCTTACGATCGACCCGGCGGAGGTGACCGCCGTAGCACGTGTGGTGGTGCAGGGCAGCCGGAGTATGGATCCCTTCGGGTTCGGCGGAGGTCCCGAGTTCTATAATGTGCCGCGCAAGGTGCAGAGCCAGAAACTCAACATCACGGTCAAGGCGCTCCCTGCGGGTGCTCCCGCAAGTTTCAGCGGCGCTGTGGGGCGGTTCACGATGAATGCAACTCCACCCGCCGACCGTCTGTCGGCCAACTCCGCAGCGACCTACACCGTAAAGATCGCCGGCACGGGCAACCTCACCTTCGTGCAGGCGCCCAAACTGACGCTGCCCGCATCGTTCGAGCAGTATAACGTAAAGACGACCGAGTCGATCAACACTTCGGCGGCGGGAGCCACCGGTTACCGGCAGTTCGAATATCCGTTCATCGCCCGGGCCGAAGGCTCTTACGACATCGAACCCGTCGAATTCAGCTTTTTCGATCCCGACCGGATGCAATACGTTTCGCTGCAGACCAAACCGCTCGCGCTGGAGATCACGCCCGACGCAAAGGGCGGAAGCGGCGAACCCTACGTGATGCAGGGTCGCGGCATGTCGAAGGAGGAGGTGCGGATGCTGGGACAGGACATTCGCTTTATCAAACTGGGCGGAGCGCAACTGCGCGCGCAGCGTTCGCCGTTCGTCTTCAGCGGGGCCTACTTCGGGGTGCTGGCGGCAATCCTCTTGCTGTTTGCCGCAGTCTATTCCTCGCTGCGCAAGCGAATCCGCGATTCGCAGAACATGGCGCTGCTGCGCGGTAAAAGGGCCAACAAAATCGCCGTGCAGCGTTTCCGCATGGCCAAAAAGTATATGACCGAGCAGAACCGGCACGCCTTCTACGAGGAGATGCTGCGGGCGCTGTGGGGCTACATGAGCGACAAGTTCAACATTCCCGTGGCGAATCTCACCAAAGAGAACGTGCGCGAAGAGTTGCACAAACGGGGTGTCGCGTCGGAGGACACGCTGCGTTTTACGGAGATTATCACACAGTGCGACGAGGCGCAGTATTCGCCCGTGGCTTCGGCCAGGATGTGCGACGTTTATGCCGAAGGCGTCGATCTGATCTCACGCATCGAGTCGGTCATCAAACGCTAAAAACGGAGGGAGAAAGATGAATTTCAGCATGAAAACACTTTTTGTTTGCCTTCTTCTGATGGCAGGAGCGGGGCGTGTGCAGGCTCAGGAGCCTGCGGACAGCCTGGCGCAACCTGTTGCGGCCGATACGGCCGTGCAGCCTGTCGCCGAGCCTGCGAACGATCAGTTGTGGGACAGTGCCAATACGGCCTATATCAATGCGGACTACCATGCTGCGATCGACGCTTACAACCGGATTCTGGAACGCGGCGTCGCTTCGGCCAAACTCTACTATAATCTGGCGAACGCCTACTTCAAGGACGACCGTCTCGGCCCGGCGATCGTCGGTTACAAACGCGCCCTGCGGCTTGCTCCGGGGGACGAGGATATTCGTTACAACCTGGCGGTCGCACAAGCGCGCACCAAAGACAATATCGCGGCTATTCCCGAGTTTTTCCTCACCACGTGGGTGCGGTCGCTGCGTCACACGATGGGGGGCACAGCCTGGAGCATCGTGTCGCTCGCGGCACTGGTCGTCCTGTTCGCCTGCTTCCTGCTCTACCTGCTCTCGCCCCGCCTGGGGCTTCGCAAGGCCGGGTTCTACGGAACGCTGGGCGCGTTCGTCGTCTGTGTCGTGACTACATGGTTTGCGGCATCCGACCGGCGCGAAATGCTCAGCGAGAACGATGCTGTGGTGATGGCGGCTTCGACGGCGGTGAAAAGTTCGCCCGACAAATCCGCGACCGACCTGTTCGTGCTGCACGAGGGAACGGAAGTGACCGTGACGGGTCGCCTGGACGACTGGTGCGAAGTGGTCATCGCCGACGGTAAGAAGGGGTGGTTGGAGTGTAAAAAGATTGAAACGATTTAGTTTCATCTTTTTACAATTGAAAAATTAAGAATTAAAAATTAAAGATCGTTGCTTTTACGAATCGGGGTACGGTCGTTTATCTTTGTTTCATATTTTGTCTCAGCTTTTACAGGATGTCGTGGGCGAGCTTTCGAAACTGCCGGGTGTAGGCCGCCGTACGGCGCTGCGCCTGGCACTGCATATCCTGCGTATGGAACCCGCCTCGGTGGGCGACATGACGCGCAGCATCGACCGCTTTCGCCTGGATATAAAACACTGCTCGCAATGCAACAACCTTTCGGACGAGGAGGTGTGCCCCATCTGTTCGGACCGGGAGCGTGATCACGCGACGATTTGTGTCGTGGAGCAGGTGGCCGACGTTTTGTCGGTCGAAAATACGCATCAGTACAAGGGCCTTTATCATGTGCTGGGCGGCGTGATTTCACCCATGCAGGGGATCGCTCCCTCCGACCTGAAGATCGACCTGCTGTGCGACCGCATCGCGCGGGGCGGCGTGAAGGAGGTGATTCTGGCCATCTCGACTTCGGTGGAGGGCGAGACGACGCTGTTCTACCTGATGAACCGCCTGCGGCAGTTTCCGAATGTCAAGGTGACTTCGATTGCGCGGGGCATCGGTTTCGGGGACGAATTGGAGTATGTCGACGAGTTGACCATCACCCACGCGCTGATGAACCGACGCGAAGTGGAGTGATTCGGGCAGGCGTCCGGAATTGAACGTTACACTAAAACAAAATAGTATGGAATTTCTGACCAATGAAAAATTGACGATCGTCGGCGCTGCCGGAATGATCGGTTCGAACATGGCGCAAACCGCGCTGATGATGCGTCTGACGCCGAACATCTGCCTTTACGACCCCTTCGCTCCGGCGCTGGAAGGTGTGGCCGAGGAGTTGTTCCACTGCGCTTTCGAGGGGGTGAACATCACCTACACGTCGGACATCGCCGAGGCCCTGAAGGGTGCTTCGTATGTGGTTTCGTCGGGCGGCGCGGCGCGCAAGGCCGGCATGACGCGCGAAGACCTGCTGAAAGGCAATGCGGAGATCGCCGCCGAGTTCGGCAAGAACCTGAAGAAGTACTGTCCGGATGTGAAGCACGTGGTGGTGATCTTCAACCCCGCCGACATCACGGGCCTGATCACGCTGATCTACTCCGGGCTGAAACCCTCGCAGGTTTCGACGCTCGCCGCGCTGGATTCGACCCGTCTGCGCTCGGAGCTGGCCAAGTACTTCAAGATTTCGCCCGACGCGATCCGCAACTGCCGCACCTACGGCGGCCACGGCGAGCAGATGGCCGTGTTCGCCTCGACCACGTTGGTCGACGGACGTCCCCTCTCGAAGCTCATCGGCAACGAAATGCCCGAGGGCGACTGGAACGACCTGCGCCAGCGTGTGATCCAGGGCGGCAAACACATCATCGAACTGCGCGGCCGTTCGTCGTTCCAGAGTCCGGCCTACATTTCGATTCTGATGATTGCGGCGGCGATGGGCGGCAAACCCTTCGAATACCCTGCCGGGGTGTACGTCCATACCGACGAGTTCAAGCACATTCTGATGGCGATGGAGACCGAGATCAACTGCAAC
The DNA here is from genome assembly GCA_048465795.1 of Alistipes sp. GTDB lineage: Bacteria > Bacteroidota > Bacteroidia > Bacteroidales > Rikenellaceae > Alistipes. Next base: position 25,788 of record DBFWKV010000003.1, on the reverse strand, counting down.
GGCGTGACTTGCAAAGCCGTGAAGGGGACCGAGGAAGAGCACAAGGAGCTGGAGGCCAGCTACGGCCACCTCTGCAAACTGCGCGACGAGGTGATCGCCATGGGCATCCTCCCCGCAGTCGACAAGTGGAAAGAGATCAATCCCAACCTGAAGTAGGGATTCCGCAAAAAGGAATGACTTCTCCGAGTGAAACCCCGGCGCCTGTCTCTGGCGCCGGGGTTTTTCCATGCGTACCGATCCGTTCGAAATCGCGGATAGAAAACGACGTAAACTCAGGCGAACGGCGTGGGCAGCGTCACCCCCCCCCGTAGAGATCGTCGGGAAGGTCGTCGGTTTGCGGACCGGCGAACGACAGATCGGTTTCGAAACGATCGCAGAACTCCAGCTCCACCCGATCGGCGGGCGGCATGCGGGTTACAGCTGCGTCGGCAGGTTCTGCAAGAGCGAGGGGGTGGGATGCCGGACCAGGCCCTGCGGGCCGGCTCTTGCCGGGCGGTGGCAGGGGCGTTTCTTTCCCGAACTGCTGTCGGAGCACCTCTTCGGACTGTTTTCGTGGGGAGACTGATCCGGTAAGCGCGGTTTTCGGCAAGGCTTCGTAACCCGTTATCCGAACGGTATCGATGGAGGCCGCTGGGGATTGCGTCCGTTGCGATTTGTCGGAATAGGTGGCAGCGGCCGGTTGCACAGGGATTGCGACCGGCGTTTGTGCGGCGACTGTCTGGGTTTCGGACTGCGGAAGGGTGACCTTTGTTTGCTCCGGCTGCGCGGCGGGTACCGTTGCCGCGAGCGTCGGAAGATTCACCGTGGGCGTAGTCGGGGCGGGACGCAGCAGGAGCAGCCATCCGACAGCGCCGAACAGCAGCACGGCGGCGCTGCCGCACACGATTCGCAGCCGCAGCGAGCGGTGATGAGGCTTCGAGGCCGCTGCAATTTGCTTTTGCAGCCGTTCGATGGCCGCCCGGTGGTCGCCTGCGACCTCCAGCACCCCGTCGAGTGCATCGGCAAGCAGGGGATCGTGCATCGCCTGCAATTCGAAGTCGCGGGCTTCGGGACCGCGACCCTTGCTTGCCAAATAGTCGGTCAGGTTCATACTTTTTTATTTTCGAGACACAGCCGCAGGTTTCGCTTGCCGTTCTGGATGTAACTTTTCACACTTTTCTTATGCCACGAGGTAATGTCGGCGATGTCGGCATAGGATTTCCGTTCCCAGAAAAAGAGGCGGATGCTGCGGCGCTGCGGATCGGGCAGACGCTCCATACACTGCTCCAGCGCGCTGAGCCGTGCTTCATCCGACTCTTCGCCGGAGAGCAGTCGCATGACCTGTGCCTCCTCGCCGGGTTCGCGGACGAGTTCTGCGGTCGGCATCCGCCCCGCGCGGCGCAGCAGGCCGAGGCAGTGGTTGCGGGTGACGGAGTAGAGCCATGTGCGGAATTCGCGTATTTCGCTTCGCCGCAACTTCTCCGGCAGCAGTTCGAACAGTTCCATCACGGCGTCTTCCGCATCCGGCACGCTGCGCAGGTATTTGAGGCAAATCCCGTAAACCAGCGCCGCATAGCGCCCGTAGAGCGCGCCTATGCAGTCGCTGCCGCCCGTCCGGCGGTGGCGGTCGAGCAGTTCGGCATCGGAGAGCGACGAGCGGTCTTTGTCGGATAGCGGCATGACGGGGCTGTTTGCTGCAAATTTAACTTTTTTGTGCGGTTTTTATGGAATCGGCTTCCCGTACGCATCCATTAGATGTCGAAAGCGCGTAAAATCCACAAATAAAAATTATTTTTGTCATGATAAAATCGTCGAATACCATGAAACGAATTGCAGGAATTCTTCTGCTTGCCGCCGCAATTTTGATGTCGGCAGCCCCTGCCTCCGCGAAAAGTCCGAGGCAGAGCGATGAACAGCGCCTCGTGCGGCTCGACCGCGAAATAGCCGATCTCTCTCTGCGGCTGAACCACGGGACGTGGGAATGTTACATCGATTATGCCTGCCGTATGCGGCAGGCGATCCCGGTCGACAAGTTCAAAGGCGCCGACTGGCAGGCGCTGCTCGACACGGTACCCGAACTCAAAGCCCTCCAGCAGCAATACAGGGAGGCTTCGGCCCGGGTGACGGAACTGCTCAAGACCGATCCCGAGTACGAATCGATCCACCGGGAATATATTTCGCTCAAAGGGGTCAAGGACAAGGCGAAGAACGACGCCAATATGCAGCGATACAATTTGTTGTACAGCCGTATGCGGGCGTCGAACCCCGACTATCCGGCGGCGAACGATGCGAAACGCAAGGCTTACCGCGAACGGAATGCGGCCCTGACACGCTATCTGCTGGATTATTACCGGGAGCAGGGGCGGGAGATGCCGATGACCGGTGTGATTGGGAATTACAGCTCCGAAATGTCGCTGGTGCGCGATGAATGCCCCGAACTGAAAGCGATGAACGAGAAACTCGTGATTCTTCGTAAACTGCGCAAGGAGTTGCAGGAGCAGATGTTACGCAGCGAGTTCGGTGTCAGGAAGCGGGAGGATGCGAAGTCGGACAAGTCCTATGCAGGGAGCCTCGACGAAACGATGTGACCGGCAGATCGACCGGGGTGATTTCTCCGGATTGTATGGCAAGCTGTCCCCGCCCGAATTCCTTACGCGGCGTTACCTGAAAAAAAGGAGAGACCTCATGCGGGTCTCTCCTTTCGATTTATCCCAACGCGGGGAACGATTCTCAATTGATATTCCGGCGGTCGGGTTCGTGGTTGGGCGAAGCAGCCTCCATATCGTTCTGAATCTTGACCATCTGAATAGCAGTAGCTGCGGCCTCGTCGCCTTTGTTGCCGAGTTTACCGCCTGCGCGGTCGAGCGCCTGCTGCATGTCGTTTACGGTCAGTACGCCGAATGCGATGGGCATGTTCCACTGGATTTGCAACTGGGTGATGCCCTGTGTCACGCCGTCGCAGATGAAGTCGAAGTGGCGCGTGTCGCCCTGGATTACGCAGCCGATCGCAATCACCGCATCCACATCGGTATATTCGGCGAAAAACTGTGCGCCGAGGGCCAACTCGAACGTCCCCGGAACGTATTTGATCTGGATGTTCAGGTCGGGACAGCCCGCGTTGCGCAAGGTCCGTACGGCTCCTTCCAGAAGGGCTTCGGTCACTTCGCGGTTCCATTCCGCTACCACGATGCCGAATTTCATGTCGGCAGCCGAGGGCAGCGGCGTATCGATCTGGGAAAGATTGTGATTTTTAGTTGCCATGTAGGAGTCTGAATCTCGTTATTTCTTTACCACGCCCAGGTACTTCTCCGCCTCACGCGCCTCCGGCGATGCGGGGTAGGAGGTGAGAATCTGCTGGAAATACTCGGCGGCCTTTGCGTTGTTGCCCTGCGCCTGCTCGGCAAGAGCCGCTTTGCGCAGGTAGAGCGGAGCGGTGAAGTTGTTGTCGGCGGCTTTCACGGCTTTGTTGTAGAACTTCACGGCCTGCGCATACTGCTGGTTCTCTACGGCGATGTCGCCCTGCAGGCCCAGGTTCTGCGCGTTGATGATCGCTCCAGGGAGACCCCTCACGCGGGAAAATTTGGCCAGATATTTCTGTGCGTTTTCCAGATCGCCCAGACGCAGGTAGCTGATGCCGGCGTAATGCTTGGCCAGATTGCCCGAAGGGGTCGAACCGTATTTGTCGATCACCTCCAGGAAGCCTGCGCCGTTGGCGTCGCCGTTGAGTGCCAGTTCGAAGTCGGGGTTTTCGGCATCGAAACGGTTCTGTGCCTCCGAGATCATTTCGGCGGCGTGCCGGACGCGCGGTTGCGAAATAAGGGCACGGTAGCCGTAGATCAGCGCTGCAAGTACGAGCAGGCCCAGGAAGATGTAGGTCATCTTGCGGCCGTTCTCCTCGAAGAAAAGCTCCGTCTTGTTCATTGCCGTACCCAGGGTTTCCTGCTGCTGGGCACCTTTCTGATTTGCCATAGGAAAAATCGGTTTTATTTTTATTCAGTTTCTTTGCGTAAAGTAGTTTGCAAAAATACGAAATAAATTCCGAAATAAACAATTGTCGGTCACGAATTGTGAATTCTGCGGTGAAATTTGTACCTTTGGACGATGTTCCTGAAGAAAATATCGCTCCTGAATTTTAAAAATATCGCCCAGGCGGATCTTGCGCCGGGGCCGGGGATCAACTGCTTCGTGGGAGACAACGGCGCGGGCAAGACCAATGTGATCGATGGGGTGTACTACCTCTCGCTCAGCAAGTCGTCGCTGACGATGACCGACACGCAGAGCATCCGCCACGGAGAGGAGTTTTTCGTACTCGACGGACAATATCAGACCGATGCGGGGCGCAACGAACAGGTAGCCTGCGCCTTCTCGCGCAAGGGCGGAAAGACCCTCAAGCGTAACGGCAAGGAGTACGACCGCCTGTCCGACCATGTGGGACTGCTTCCCGTGGTGATCGTTTCGCCGGCGGATGCGGCTCTGATCTGCGATGCCGCCGAGGAGCGCCGCCGCTACCTGAACGCCTTTATTTCGCAGCTCGACCGCAGTTACCTGGCGGCCCTGATGCGTTATAACGCCGTGCTGGCCGAACGGAACCGACTGTTGAAAGTGTCGTCCGACGAGATGATGCTGCAAATCTACGACCGGCAGCTTGCCGAACACGGCACGTATATTTATGCGCGGCGCCGCGAAGCCGTAGCGCGTTTGCAGCCGCACGTCGCGGGTTATTACGGTTTGCTGGCCGAAGACCGTGAACAGGTGGAGCTGCATTACCGCTCGGAACTGGACGAACGGCCGTTCGAAGAGCTGCTGCTGGCTGCACGGCAGAAAGACCTGGTCAACCAGTTTACCACAACAGGCATTCACCGTGACGATCTGGTGTTGGAGATCGGCGGTTATCCTTTGCGTAAATACGGTTCGCAGGGGCAGCAGAAATCGTTCCTGATAGCGCTCAAGCTCGCACAATACGCGGTGGTCGCGGCCGGAAAAGGCGAAAAACCGATCCTGTTGCTCGACGACCTGTTCGACAAACTCGATGCCGGGCGTGTCGAACAACTGATCCGGTTGGTGTCGGGGGACACGTTCGGACAGATATTCATTACCGACTGCAATCCTACGCGCCTGCAGGCAATTCTGGACAAGGCGGGTGGCGATTATCTGCTTTTCACGGTCGAAAACGGGGAGGTGAAACGATGAGACGGACCAAAGCGATGTTGATGGGCGACCTGCTGGACGAATTTTTCCGGCGTCCTTATATTGCCGCGAAGGTGGCCGAAGGGAAGCTGCCCGATACGTGGCGGTCGGTCGTGGGAGATCCTGCGGCGGACCTTACTACGGAACTTCGGCTCGAAAACCACATTCTGCATGTGCGGATTCAGTCGAGTGTGCTGCGTTCGGAGCTTTTCTACCAGCGCGAGGCGTTGAAAGACGAGATCAATGCACGGTCGGGCGTGCGGCTGGTCAATGCCGTGATTATCCGGTAAATGTGCCGGGCGGTTTACGATGCGGTCTGCGGTTGGCGTTCAAACATGGCCAAACCCTTTTGGCAGGGATCGTAAATTTCAAAACAGTCCGGATGGATTGACAAAAAAGGATGCGCACGACGCGCATCCTTTTTGTCTGAGCCGATCCGTCAGGAACGGCCCGGTGAGAATTGTTCTTTCTGTTACTTGATGATCGCGGCGCGGTTGGCGGCCTGAACCTTCTTGTAAATGTCGGGAGAGTTGCCTTTGCCCTCGTAGTTGAGCTGGTTGGGGTTTACACCCTTCGATACGAGGAAGTCGTAAACGCGTTTTGCACGGTTTTCGGCGACCCGTTTGTTGCCGGCTTTGGTACCCGTCTGCTGGTCGGCGTGACCTACGATCTGGTAAACCGTATCCTTCGAACCGCTCTTGATTTGATTGGCAATCAGTTCCAGACGCGTCTTCTCCTGCGGGGTCAGCGTGGACATGCTGTAATTGAAGAGGATGATCGAAGTCTCGGCCAGAACGGTCTCCTGTTCGGCAACGGTGGTTGCGTTGGCTGCTTTTGCATTCGCCTCGGCGGCTGCCCTGCGTGCCGCCTCGGTCTGAGCCTGGGCTGCTGCAAGTTGCTGAACCAATTGTGCATTCTCGATTTCGGCTGCTTCTGCGGCTGCCATGCCGATAGCTGCGGCATCCTGGAAAGCCTGGATGTCTTCGGCCGTATAACCTGCTACGCCGCGCTGCCAGCCGCGTTTGTTAAAGCGGTAGGTAAAACCCGCCGTGGCGCTGAATCCGAAGAGGTAGCTGCCGTCCATCTGTGCCACATTGATACGGGAAGGCACAAGTAAGCCTTTCAGTTCGATGTTGAAATCCACCGACGGAGAGAGCCGGAACTTGTTGAGTATACCGTACGTGAAGGCGAAGTTCTGCGATGTGCCGACATTGTAGTCCTTTTGGAAACTGTCGGTGAAGTTGTTGGCCATGTAACCGAAGCCGACGAACGGGACGGCATAATAGGCGCGGTCATCGCGGTATCCCCCTGCCCAGTTGGAAAAGTTGAGCATGAAATCGGTGTGCACGAAGATGTAAGGCCATTTGATCTTACCCATCGTGGGGTCATAGTTGATAAACTGCCCGCCCTGGAGCTGGAGTCTCAGACCTGCGATGGGATGTACCCATTTCGTCACGGAGAAGTTCGCTTCGAAACCGATGCGGTTGCCGAACTTTCCTAAGTTGTCGCCGTTCGAAATCGCGGTTCCAACGCCTCCGGCTGCGGAAATTTCCCAATTGTCCCAGAATCCGTTCGATACGAATCCCGCGCAGCTGGGTCTTTTCGGCGTTTCGCCTGCCGATGCGGCGAGTGCGAATACTGCCACTGCTAAGGTCAGGAAAAATCTTTTCATAGTTTTGATATTTAGTTAATAACGTGTTGTGCAAATGTACAAGAATTTAGGGATAATTATCCGTCGTTCCTGAGAATTGCCTAAGAATTAGTTCGTATGTATCAAAAAAAGGGCCGAATTTGATTCCGGCCCCTCACTTTGTGTTTTTTGAATGTATATTTCAGAAAAATAGTCGCTTATTTCATCCGCATTTGGAGTAGCCGCACGACATGCACGTAAGGCATCCGTTTTGATAGGCCATATTCTCTTGGCCGCAGCTCGGACATTTGCCTTTGGATTTGGTGCCGTCCTGGATGTACTGTTTCAGCGCGCGGCAGACACCCGTTTTCCAGGTGTTGATCGATTCGCTGTTCAGGTGCAGCGATTCGATCAGCGACACGGTTTTCTCGATGGGCATCCCGTGACGCAGCACACCCGAGATCAGTTTGGCGTAGTTCCAGAACTCCTCGTCGAACAGACGCGAGATGCCGCCGATCGTGTTGGTGTACCCATACCGGTCGGTGTATTGGAAATCGTAACGTTTCGTTCCGTCGGCTTCGCGTACCTTAATAATATAGCCATTGGTGATTTTGCGGGGAATGAACATGGCGTCCTCTTCGATCTTGCCCGTGAAAACCTCGTAAGGGCGCCCCTCCTGCAGACCGACGAAGGCGATCCAGTCTTCGGTGCCGTTTTTGAAGCGGACGATGTCCGCCGGGATCGACTTCGGACGTTTCGAAACCTGTCCGGGGTGCTCCTCGCACTTCTTCTTGTTTTTGGAACCCTTCTCCAGCAGTACGCCGTCGCGGCAGCCGTCCCGGTAAACCGTGACACCCTTGCAGCCGCATTCCCAGGCTGTGCGGTAGACGTCGGCCACGAGCGCCTCCGATACATCGTTCGGCAGGTTGACCGTCACCGAGATCGAGTGGTCGACCCATTTCTGGATCGCACCCTGCATCTTGACTTTGGCCACCCAGTCGATGTCGTTGGCCGTGGCCCCGTTGTAGGGCGATGCGGCCACCCACTTTTCGAGTTCCCGGTCGGAAATGTCCGCCAGTTTCGATGTGTCGTATCCGTTCGCCTCCAGCCACTTGACGAAGTTGTGGTGGTAGACGTTGTACTCCTGGAACTTTTCGCCCGTTTCGTCCTCGTAGTCCACATGCGTGTCCATATCCGAGGGGTTGATCTTGCGGCGCCGTTTGTAGACCGTGCGGAATACGGGTTCGATGCCCGAGGTGGTTTGCGACATGAGCGACGTGGTACCCGTCGGGGCGATGGTCAGCATGGCGATGTTGCGCCGGCCGGTTTTTACCATCTCTTCGTAGAGTGCGGGGTCGGCCTCCTTGAGACGCAGGATCATCGGGTTGTTTTTCTCCTTTTCGGCGTCGAACACGAGGAAGGCGCCGCGCTCGGCGGCCATCTTCACCGACGCGCGGTAGGCTTCGACCGCCAGCGTTTTCTGCACTTCGACGGCGAAATCCGTGGCTTCCTGTGTGCCGTAACGCAATCCCAGGGCGGCCAGCATGTCCCCTTCGGCTGTGATGCCGAGACCCGTGCGTCGGCCTTTCTGCGCCATTTCACGGATTTTCTCCCACAGGTTCAGCTCCACGCGGCGGATGTCCTGATCCTCGGGGTCGGCGGCGATCTTGGCGATGATCTGCTCGACCTTCTCCAGTTCGAGGTCGATGATGTCGTCCATCATGCGCATGGCCTTCGCGACGTGGGTTTTGAACTTCTCGAAGTTGAACTTCGCCTGCTTGGTGAACGGTGCGTCCACATAGCTCAGCAGGTTGATGGCCAGCAGGCGGCACGAGTCGTAGGGGCAGAGCGGAATTTCGCCGCAGGGGTTGGTCGAGACCGTCGTGAAACCCTCGTCGGCGTAGCAGTCGGGCACGCTTTCGCGGAGGATCGTGTCCCAGAACAGCACACCCGGTTCCGCCGACTTCCAGGCATTGTGGATGATCTTCTCCCAGAGTTTTTTAGCGTCGATATCCTGTTGGTACATCGGTGCCGGGGAGTCGATCGGGAACTGCTGGTGGTAGTGTTTGCCTGCAATGGCCGCGCGCATGAAGTCGTCGTCGATCTTGATCGAGACGTTGGCACCTGTGACCTTGCCCGTGTCGACTTTGGCGTCGATGAAACGCTCGGCGTCGGGATGCTTGATCGACAGCGACAGCATCAGGGCGCCCCGCCGGCCGTCCTGTGCTACTTCGCGCGTCGAGTTCGAGTACCGCTCCATGAACGGAACGATGCCCGTCGAGGTGAGAGCCGAATTCAGCACGGGACTGCCCGTGGGGCGGATGTGCGACAGGTCGTGTCCCACGCCGCCGCGTCGCTTCATCAGCTGCACCTGCTCCTCGTCTATGCGGAAAATACCTCCGTAGGAGTCGGCCGGATGTTTGTGTCCGATCACGAAACAGTTCGACAGCGATGCCACCTGGAAATTATTGCCGATACCCGTCATCGGTCCGCCCTGCGGAATGACGTAACGGAAATGGTCGAGCAGGCCGAACACCTCCTCTTTCGACATCGGGTTGGGGTATTTGCGTTCGATGCGTTCGATTTCGGCGGCGATGCGTTCGTGCATTTGCCGGGGCGAGGTCTCGTAGATGTTTCCGAACGAGTCCTTGAGGGCGTATTTGCTCACCCACACGGTCGCGGCCAGATCGTCCCCGTCGAAATACTTCTTCGATTCGGCGACGGCATCGGCATAGGCGACTTTTTGCGGCACTTCGGCCTGAGAGGCTTTTGACATGGTTGATCTATCTGTTTTTCAATTTTTTATTGTTTTCCGGAGGGAATTGCAGTTCTACAAATGTCTGTTTTTTTTCGGGGAAAACCCAATAAACGGAGTAAAAATTTATGCACAAGTTATCTACAAAATCCCCACTCTGCTCTGTCACACACGGTTACTCTCCGCCGTTACTCCTCGCAGCGACGAAGGGTGGAAAACATGGAACAGAAACGAAGAAAACGGTCGTTGTACGATCCGGTTTATTTCGCCGCGACGGCGTCGATCTCGACCCGCGCTCCCATCGGCAGCCGGGCTGCCTCGTAGCAGACGCGTGCCGGCATCCGGTCGGTGAAAACCTCGGCATAGATGGCATTCATTGCCCCGAAGTCGCCGATGTCCTGAAGCAGAACGGTGGTTTTTACCACGTCCTCCAACCCGTATCCGGCCTCTTCGAGGATAAATTTCAGGTTGGCGAGCGACTGGCGCGTCTGCGCTCCGATGCCTTCGGGCATGGTGCCTGTCTGCGCGTCGATGGGCAGTTGCCCCGAGATGTAAAGCGTACCGCCGGCTTCTACGGCCTGCGAATAAGGCCCCACGGCTTTGGGTGCCAGGGGCGAAGCGATGATCTTCTTCATAATGCGTGTCCGGAATTTTGTACAAAGTTAAAATTTTATTGGCTATCTTTGCCCCTTGTGTAAAATAAATGTATGTAAACTTATGTCGAAGATTTTGAAAATGACGGTCTGCGTAGCTCTTGCCGCTTTGCTGTCCGGCTGCTGCAACTGCAGGAGTTACCAGAAGAAAACCCGCCGGCCGTTGGTCGGCACCGAATGGGAGCTGGTACAGCTGCGGGGAGAAAAAGTAGTGCCTGACGAGGGTAAATTTACCCTGATCTTTATGCGGGAAGACAATCGTATAGCCGGCAAAGGGGCCTGTAACCGGATTATGGGTTCCTACTCGTTGGGCGAAAACCGGGCCGTAAAGATCGGCCCTCTGGCCTCGACGATGATGGCTTGCCCGGGACTGGATCGGGAGCATGTTTATATGCGGGCTTTGGAGTCTGCGACCCATTACGAAATGGACGGCCCGATGCTGATGCTGCTGCATAACGGCGAACTCCAGGCCGTATTCCAGGCCAAAGAATAGGAGTAGCGCCGCAGGTGTTTGCCGGCGCGGGCAGTCTCCTGCAACCGTGAATGAAAAAGGGAATCCCGAAACCGGGATTCCCTTTTGGTTTGCCGCGTGCGGCGAAGTTATTGGTTCACAACCTCGATCATGGGGCTGTCCTTGTAGCCGGTTTCTTTAGAACTTGCCCAGCGCATCGTGCCCCCGTTGGGGTTCTCCAGCGCCGCGTTGCCACCGGTGCAGTTTGCCGCGCAGATGAAGCGGAACTGGACGGCTCCGTCGGCGATCGGACGTTTGTAAGTCACCGTAGCCTCGATTGTGAGGTTCGGGGTCGCCGTAGGCAGCGCATGCGTGTACGTGATCGTCTGCCCGTTGAAGTTCACGGTTTGGGTTTCTGTGGCCGCTTTCCACGAGGAACCTTCCAGGTATTCCAGCCTCCAGTACTTCTGTCCGGTGCCGGAAATCCGGCTGCATCCGCTGAACCGGATCTTCGTTCCGGTCTTCAGGTTCTTGACCGGTGTCGAGAAGAGCCAATAGTCGCCCGGCCATGCTCCGGTGACGTAAGGCTGTCCCGTACCGCCGAGGAAACGCTGGCAGTCGGGATCGTCGATGCCGGTCTGCTCCTTGTAGGTGTGGAAGTAGGAGAGGCTGCCGATACCTTCCTGAGCTTTCAAGTCGTTGTCTTCGACGAACTGCTGGGTAGGGATCGTGTAGTCGGTGCCTTCGGCCCCGTTGAAGAACCATTTCACGGGTTCTTCGAGTCCGGTCATGGGCGCTCCTCCGCCGCTGTTGCCCTCCTGCATGACTTCGATCGGCAGGGTGGCCGTCGTGCCGATCACCTCTTCGGAAAGAATCGTGATCGTCGCGGTACGGGAATCCCCGGTATTATCCTGAGCCTTGATTTTGACCGTGTATTCCTTGCCCGCTTCTCCGGCCATCGGAACCACGGAGAACCAATCGTCCGACTCGTCCTGACTGATCGTCCAGTCCCAGTTACATTTGACCGTGAATTCGATCTGAGCGGGTTTGGCCGCCGGGAACGGCGGGAACGAACCGTCTGCCAGGTCGGGACTGGAGGCGTTGATCACAGGAGTGATATCCTGAATAACTTCCAGCGTTTGGGCGATCGAGGCATATTCGCCGCTGCCCTTGAAGTCGATGGCCGTTTCCCTCTTCAATACCTCGGGTTCGGTGGGGTAATCCTTCAACTCGAGCGTGAAGGTGCCGTTGCCCGTCTCGGTGAAGGTCGCCCAGTCGAGTTTGGGCATCGTGTAGAAAGGTTCGACGTTCGATGCTACGCGGATGTTGTAAGTTTGCGCGAAACGTCCGCCCCAAACCTGAAGTGTATCGGCTCCGTCCACGTAGAACCGGATATAAGGTTCGCTGCCGGATTGATGCACGGCCAGCGTGGCCTCCGTTTGGCGGCCGTTCGCATAGCGGAACACGACGGTGCTTGCACGGGGTGTGGTCGCGTCGTTATCCATCACGAGGAAACGAATCCTGCCGTCACCCTTACCCGTTTTGGGGTAAACCTGGAGCCACTGTTCGGCGTCTTCCGAGTTGCACTCCGCCGTCCAGTCGCAGTTCGACCGGATGTCGTAACAGATCAGTTCCTTGTCCGGGGCGATCGCGTCGACGGGATTCTGGCTTACATCGAATCCCAACACGCTGGCATTGGTGACGTGTTTGCTTATAACCACGGCATTCTCCAGCCGGAAATAAGGGCTGCCCGTGTCCGTATCGTCGTCGCTGCACGAGACGAAGACGGCTGCGGAGAGGAGCAGGGCCGCTGTGCCTGCCGATCTCCAGATGGTGCGGAATATGTTTTTCGTATTCATAATCGATTGCTGTTTACAGGTTTTCCTCTGCGGTTACGTTGTGGCGGAAACTGTGGGGCCACGGATTGCCCGAATCCCGGGCTACGGCCTGACCGCTCCACCAAACCGGGAAGATCATCGTGTTGTCGCTGATCGTTCCGCCCTGCTCGGCGAAAGCCGACTCGTAGTTGGAGCGGTTGTTGGCGATGGCGATCAGCGGATAGGGATAGCGGGCGATGAATTTACCGTCGGTGCGGTTGAGGTCGATGGTGCCCTTACCGGTCTTGCATTCGGGATACCCGGTGCGACGCATTTCATGGTATTGCTGGAATCCGCCTACCCAGAACAGTGCCAGCCACTTTTGTTCGGCGATTCGTTGCAGGGTTCCGTCCCATTTTACCTGATCGGTCGCCAGCAGGGCCGTGATCTGTTTTTGGGTGAGAGTGACTGCGTTGAGTTTGAGTTTCCCGTCCGTGGTGACCGACGGATAGGCGGCATATTCGCCGTATTCGCTCCATTTCTCACAGGAAGCCTTCACGGCAGCCTCGTAGTAATCCTTCGCCGATCCGCCGATCCAACCGTTGAATGCCGCTTCGGCTTTGATGAAGAGCAACTCGTCGTAATCGAGCATGTGGTTGGGCCGTGTGTCGCCGACCAGGGTTTCATAGTGCAGGTAAGGTTCGTTATCTTTCACATTGGACTCGTTGTAGGTGGTGGTGCAGCCCGAAATCGCACCGATCATTTCGCGGATGGTAGCCGGGTCGCTTCCCGTTTCCTTTATGTAGCGCGGTTTGATCCATATCTGCATGCGAGGATCTTCGAAACCCTTTTCCCGGTCGTAAATCATTCCCAGAAATTGGCTTGCCACATGGTGGTCGCTTGAAAGCGCCACGTCGTTAGCGAAATCCGACGTGTTGAAATAGTTGCGATAATAGGTCGCCGTGCCCGAGAATTTGACCGAGGCGCTGTCGTCGTTCGATTCGAAGACGGGATAGGTTTCCGGATCGTTGACGATTGTTGCGATACGCTCGGCGACCGTGGGCGCGAAGTCATTGCTGCGGCCGCTTACACGCATCAGCAGACGCAAATGAAGCGTGTTGGTGAACTTTTTCCATTTGGAGAGGTCGCCCCCATAGATAGCGTCTTTTGTGGGCGTATCCAGCCCGATATTGAGGTTGTAGAGCGAGTTGGCCCGTTCCAGATCGGACAGCATGGCAGCGTAAACCTCTTTCTGGGAGTCCACATGCGGTTTGGTAATGCCGTCGTTGACCTTGAGCGCTTCCCGGTAGGGGATCGATCCGAACATGTCGGTCAGAATGGACATGTGATACACCTTGAGCGTAAGCCCCAGCGCCTGCATGTTCGGCTGGTTCTGCGCTACGGCCAGATTGTACATTTCCTGGGCGTTGTTCGCCCATTTGTAGCACAGGTTCCAGATCGCCTGGAAATTTCCGTCGCCGAGGTTGTAGGCGTGCTCCCGTCGCGGGTTGGATTTGGCGACGGTGACCTGCGAAATCTCGTTGGCAATTTCCAGCATGTATTTGTCGTAGGAGTTCGACGGAGAATAGAGCAGGGGTTCCAACATCGAAATCGGCGTGATCGATCCCTGGCTCTGTTTGTTGGGATTGTTGTTGTAGTCCTCGAAATCTCCCGTGCAGGCTGTGGCCGTAGCGAGCGATGCGAGAAACAGGATATGTTTTACGTATTTCATGGCGTTCGCTGTTTAGAATTGAAGTTTGATGTTGACGCCGTAGGTACGGGTCATCGGGAAGGTGACGGTTTCGATACCGGGATAGATGTTGGTGCCGTTGACCAGACCTGCCGCCTCGGGGTCGAACTGCGGCCAGTTGGTAATGCAGAACACGTTGGTGGCGAAGAAGCCGATCGAAGCGCCCTGCAGGAAACGGGTCTTGGTGACCAGTTGCTTGGGAAGCTGGTAGTCGATGCGCAGCTCCTTGAGTTTCAGGAAGTCGGTACTGAAAGTGTTCGCCGGGCCATTGTCGCGGTTCCACTTATACGTTTGGTAGTATGTGTAGATGTTGTCCGTGATGTTCGTATTCTTCTTGTAGGTAACGGTTCCGTCATCGCCTTTAATGGCATTCACACCCGGTACCACCAAACCGTCGTCACGTCCCGCCAGCGAGTTTTTCAGCTTGCCCTGATAGGAGAGTGCGAAGTTGGTCACCGAGTAGGCATTGCCGCCCACCTGCGCCGTGAAGTTAGCCGAAAGCGTCACGCCCTTGTAACGCAGCGTGGTGCCGAAGCCCGCTTTCCAGTCGGGAAGGATTTGTGCGATGTACTGGTCGGCCTCCGTAAAGGAAGGGTATCCCTTGTCGTTGATGATCGGCATCCCTTCGCAATTGATCGTCTGGCCGTTCTCGTCGACGTAAGTGGCACCTTTGGGCGCGCGTACCCAGTCCTTGCCGTAAAGTTGGTGCATCGACTGACCGATGTAGGAATAGACGAAAACACGGTTGCCGATGGATGTCGATGTATCGGTTTTCAACGGAGTCCTGGGATCCCAGCCCTTCTGCAGTTCGCACAGTTTGTTCTTATTGAGCGACCAGTTGCCGTACAGGTCCCACGAGAAGTTCTTGGTCTTCACGGGGGTGGCACGGAACGACACCTCGATACCTTTGTTCTCGATCTTGCCGGCATTGATCTTCATCGAGGTGGCTCCGATCTCGGCGCTCTGCGAGGCGCTGATGATCTGGTCCCTGGTCGTGGTCTTGTAGAGGGCGACGTCGACATTGAGTCTGCTCTGGAAGAATTTGGTCTCCAGGCCGACCTCCCAACTGTTGGTGCGTTCTGGTTTGATAAAGGCGTTGGGGTATTCCGTCGGCAGTACGTAACCGCCCGGGTAGGCGCTCGTCGTGTAGTCGGGATAGAGCGAGAAGGGATCGGTGTCGTTACCCACGCTGGCCCAGGAGGCCCGCACCTTGATCATGTTGATGTTCGGATGCTCGATCTTGAAGGCCTTGTCGAGCAGCACGCTGGCGCTTACCGAGGGATAGAAGTAGGACCACAGCGAGGGATGGAGCGTCGACGACCAGTCGTTACGAGCGGTGATGTCGAGGAAATAGGTGTCGTCCCAGGCCAGGTTGACGAAGCCGTAGAGGCTGTGCAACGCCTTGTTGCTGCGGTAGGGCGACGTGGTCACGGCAACCGCCGAGTTGGCAAACTTGTACATGCCGGGGCCTTCGCCGAGCAGTTCCGAAGCGGTGTTGGTCACCGAATAGTATTTGTTGCGCATCGAACTGCCGCCGAATGCTGCGGTAAGCGTAAAGCGATCCCAGAACGTGTTGGTATAACGCAGCAGGAAGTCGGAGGTGTAATCGTAACGGCGGATCGTCTTTTCGCGGTACATACCGTAACGGTTGTCGAGTGACATGAACGGTTTTTGCTGCGAACGCCAATCGATGTTCGCGTCCAGACCCGCACGCAGTGCCAGCGACAGCCCGGGGAGGATGTCGATATTGATATTGATGTTGCCGAACACGCGGTCGCGGTCGAGTTTGTTCAACTCTTCATAGAGCGTGCGATAGGGATTGTGGCCCTCCAGACTGTTGTAGATAAGTCCGGATGTGACGTTGTAAGGGTCGTCCGAAGTGCCGGCCGTGTAGTTGGCCAGCGTGTAGCGGCCCTTCATGTATTCGTCGCGGTAGGCTGACATGGGGTTGGTGTTGTAGCCCCAGATCAGACCGTACATGGGCGAACCCTGGCTGTAACCCGACATGGGCATGTTGTCGCTGTCCTTGCGGATGTAGGTCACTTTACCCGAAATCTGGATGAACTTGCTGACCTTCTGATTTACCGAAAGGGCGAATGTCTGCTGGTTGTAACCCGTGTTGGGCATGATCCAGTCGTTGCGCGTGTCGGTGAACATGAAGCGGGCGCTGGTTCCTTTACCTGTCGAACCGTCGATGGTGACGGTGTTGGTCCATGTCACACCGGTTTCGAACAGTCCGGTGAACCAGTCGTCGGCATAAACCCACGGCATGGGCGTGAACTCGCCGGTCTCCCAGTTTTTCGACATGTAGAGATAACGTTTCTTGTTGGGGTCGAAACGCTCGCCGTACGTGTAGCGCGAGATCTGCTTGCGCACGGGTTGGCCGTCGACGGTCATCGAGCCGGGAAGGCCCCAGGCCGACGCAACGCGGTTGGTCAGCGAAGTGGTGACGGCCGAGGGGCCGTATTCGTCCTGAAAATCGGGCCAGAAACCGGCCTTCTCGAAAGTGACGCTGCCGTTGTAGGTGACGCCCAGACCCTTCTGTTCCCGGCCTTTTTTGGTGGTGATGAGAATTACGCCGTTCTGGGCCATCGAGCCGTAAAGTGCGGCGGCGGCGGGGCCTTTGAGCACCGAGACATTCTCGATGTCTTCCGGGTTGATGTCGGAAATGGGGTTGCCGAAGTCTACGGGGGCGTTGGCGTTGGCGTAGTTGGCGCCCGATCCCGAAGCGACCGTATTGTTGCTCATCATCGGAATACCGTCGATGACCACCAGGGCTTCGTTCTTGCCGTAGTTGAGCGACGAGTCGCCGCGCAGCGTGACGCGCGTGGTACCGCCGCCCGGGCCGGTGCCGGCCGAGGACATCGACAAACCGGCCACTTTGCCGTTGAGGCTGTTGGTCCAGTTGGCCTGCACCGACCGGGTGAGTTCGTCCGACGAAACCTTCGTGACGGCGTAGCCGACCGATTTCTGAGCACGGGTCAGACCCAGTGCCGTGACGACCACTTCGTCGATCTTCTGAGCCGACTGCTTGAGCGTCACGTCGATCTTGGTGCGTGTGCCGACGGTGATCTCCTGGGAGTCGTAACCCAGCGACTGGAAGATCAGCACGTCGTCGTTACCATTGATTTTGATGGAGTAGGTGCCGTCGATGTTGGATATTACACCCGTGGCGGTTCCCTTGATGAGGATTGTGGCGCCGACCATGGGGGTCGCTCCGTCGTTATCGAACACGATACCCGTCACGCTGCGGCTCTGAGCCCAGGCTCCCGTGGCGGTCAGCAGCATAACTACGGTTGCGAGTAGTTTCCGTATATATGGTTTCAGATTCATATTTGTTGTCTGTTTGTAATTGTACGTTTGGGGCAGGAATCGCTGTGTGGATGCTTTCCTGCATTCCGGCCTTTCTTATTGTGCGATTTCGATTGCGAGGGGTTCCTGCCAACGGTGCGTGCCGCCATTGGGAGCGGCCAACGGATCGCCCGCTTTTGCCTGGGCATTTGCGGCGCAGGTATAACGGAACTCGATGTTTGCGTCGGTGAGAGCGTTCTCGAAAGTGACGGTAAAGTCTACCGACAGGGCTGTCGTATTCATATGTTCCTGCGTGTAAACGATTTCTGTCCCGCCTACGGTGGCCGTTTTGGTCTGCGTGACGGGTTTCCAGGTTCCGCCGTCGTTATATTCCATCAGCCAGTATTTCTGTCCGGTGCCCGAAGTTTTGGAGGTGCCTTTGAAATGGACTTTCGTGCCTGCGGGCAGGGATTGCACCGGAACGGTGAACATCCAGTAATCGCCCGGCCATGCCCCGGTGACATAGGGTTCGCCCGTGGCGCCGATGATGCGGAAGCATTTGCCGTTGATGTCCAGATCGAGGGAGTTGTGCATGTAGGAGATATAACCCGGTCCGTCCGTCGTTTCCGAAGGCAGTGCATTAACCGTGTTTCCCACGAGGTCGTTCTCCGTAGCGTTGGAAAATTCCGGCGTGTATTTAGGCATGTCGTCCGCCGAGAATTTCCATTGGATCGGAGTTGCGAGATTCCACGGCGCCGAACCCACCGCTGCCGGTTTCTGGCTGACGGTAATTGTTTCGCTCAGTGCTTCTTCCCCTTCCGGTTTCGCCGTCGAGAGGATAAACGAACCGAAACGACGCATACCCCGGTTGGTTTCGCTCGCCGAAAGGGTTACTTTGACCTCCTCTCCCGCCTTGCCCGAGGCAGGGGTCGCTGCGTACCACGTATCGGTGGATGCGATCGACCAGTCGAGCGTGCTGTTCACGGTGAATTCCACGGAGGCGCCGTCCCCCGATTTGTCGTATCCCAGCTCTGTCGTGTTGTTTTCGAGTCCCGTTATGGTCAGGCTGTGGGTCGAAGCGCGTTTTTCCTGCTTCACCTCGATGGAACCGATGGCCTGTCCGTCGGCTTTCAGCGTGACTTTTCCCGTGCGGGCCTCGCCGGTGTTCTCTGCCGCCTGCAGCGTTACGTCGTACAGCAGTGCGGTGGCGAGGGCCGTTGCCGAGCGTTTGTCTGCGGCGACCTTACTGCCCTGGGCGGCTTTTTTTGCGCCGCTGGTTACGGCCGCGATCGTAAGCCAATCGGAATCGGTCGAAATTTCCCACGCCCGGTTGACGCGGATCGTGTAGGCCATCGTCTGCTCTTCAGGGCCGATTTCCGCCGGAATCACCGGTTCGACAACCGCCAAAAGCGGCTCCACGATTGCCTCGGGTGCGGGAGCTTCGGCCGTCTCGTCATCCGCCCGGGTGATTTTCACATTGTCGAGATACAGGCGGGTTTTGATCGCCGCTTTGGCGATACCGTCGGAGAATTGAATCTTCGTGACGGAAGTCGCATCCTTCACCAGGAAGAAATAACGGTCCCAGGCGAAACCTCTGCGCATCGGGATCACCAGCGTTCGGCCCTCATCGGTGGTTCCGTCGGCGACGATCGTACCGCCGTTTGCCACGGTGACCGACATGGAGGTGCCCGTATCCGGGCTGCCCCCGGCGGTCATGTAGTAAGCGCCGTCGAACTGCACGAGGAGCGTTGCGCTGCGGTCTTTATCGATCTCTTTCAGGGCGGGAGTGACGAGCATGCCGTTTTCATCGGTTTTACCCAGCTTGACGAAGCCCAGGTAACGGCCGTAGGTCGAGCCGTTGAACGTGTATCCCAGTTCCGCCGCCTTTTCGCCCAATGCCGTATTGCCGCCGCTTTTATAGAAGTGGAAGTCGGAGGCGTCGACCGTCGGCCAGCCGTAGGGCTGGTTATAGGTGGTGAAGTCCCAGAGCGGGGTGATCCAGTTGAAGTCGTCCTCGAAGAAGACGTATCCAGCGTCGTGGAGGTCGGCCAGGCGGCTCTGACGCAGCGTGATGGTTGCTTCGGATTTGTTTGCTTCATTGATCGGGTCGAAGCATACCAGCGTCAACTCGGAGCTTTTCGGCTCTTTGGTCGTGTTGGGTGTCGGGGTGACGGTCACGGTCGTCTGCTGGCCTGCGGTGCCCTGCCGGGGCGAGACGCTTACCCAGGTGTCGTCGCTGACGGTCATCGTCCAGTCGTAGGACGCGGTCACGGAGAAGGTCATCGCTTTCGGATCGTCGGCCGGGAAGCTGACCACGTTATCCGTGTAATCTTCCAGTCCTTTGATTTCGAAACCGGCGCCCAGATAGGTGTCCTGCGAAAGGCGGACGGTTTTTTCGGTGATGCAGGGATAACGGTAGCTGCCGCTGTTGGCGCGGATGGTGAATTCGCCCGTGCGGGCATCGCCCGTATTGAAGTCGCCTTCGACGGTGATGAGGATATTCTTGCCTGCTTTCCCCTCTTTGGGGGTCACGACGAACCAGCCGTCCGTCTTGGTGATCTCCCACGGAGCATCGACGCTCAGGCTGAAGGTGCGGGGTTCCTGTTTGAAATATAGGAAATGATAGCCGTTTTCGGGCAGGTTTTCCGTGGTCAGGGTCGGCGGGACGGGTTCCGACGAACCGGTCTCGGTATCGTCGTCGCTGCAGGCGCCCGCAAGAAGCAACGTCAGGCAGAGAAACGGCCAGAGCCATTTATGAGTTATGTGTTTCATGGTTTTAGCGGTTTTTTGTTATTTGCTCAGATCGGTTGTAAACGCTTTGGGACGGGTCATCGTTTCGCTGTAAACCCTGCCGAAGCGGTCGGTGACGGTGACCTCGAGCGTCGATTCGGCCGAAGAGGCCGTGACGGAGAAGATATGCGGAACGTAGCCCGACGGGAACGACAGTTCGCCGTTGTTGGCCGCACCGCGCGGAATGTCGTAGGAGATGCTGTGAAGCGGATCGCGTTTCCATACCTGATTGACATTCAGTTTTTTACCCTCTTCCGTGACGTCGATCGTCCAACGGTCGGGTTCCCAGGCCCAGACGTTGATGAATACTTCGTTTTCACCCACGCTGCTGTAATCCTTGTCGCGTCCGGCGAGGTTGTTGCCGGCGGCGAAGGCAGCGAGTGCCGTCTTGTCGGTCTCCCAGTACTTTTTCACGTTGTTCATGTCGTAGGTCATGAACTGCCGTTCTTCTTTCAGGCCCGTAGCCTTGTACTGCCATTTGATATCGGTACCCGTGATGTCGAAGACTTTATAACCTGCGGGAGAACCGTCGGTGCAGACGTTGTTCTTACCGTACTGCTGCGTCCACCACCAGGTGCCGCAAACGGCGGCTACGTTGTGCTCGTAGACATTCGCGTAAGCCGGCGACTGGTTGTTGCGGTTCACGTGGGTGTGGCCCGAAAGTACGTTGACATGGGTGTAGCCGTCGAAGCAGTCGAGCAGTTCGGCGACCGCCGAACTCGACAGGGAATTGGTTACGGTGGGTTTGTTGGCAACGACGTTCCAGCCGTTGGAATAGAGCGGGCAATGGAACGCGACGAAGACCGGTGTCGATTTGTCGACATGTTTGAGGTCTTCCTTTATCCATGCCAACTGTTCTGCGGTGAAATACTTGTTGTATTCCCGGTCGCCGATCACACCCTCGGCGCCGCCCTTGTTGACATAAACCGTGTTGTCGAGCATCAGGTAATGGATCTTACCGATGTTCATCGAGTAGTAAACCGGCCCCATGAAGGTGCGGTAGGGGGTCTCGGCTCCGAAATCGTCGGCTACGTAGGGGTCGTTGTCGTGGTTGCCCATGACCGACCAGAAGGGGAATTTGAATTTGGCAATGGCTTCCTTGCACTCGGGAAGCGCCCATTTGTTGGTATACCAATAGCCGTCCCAGGCGAAATCGCCCAGGTTGAGGCAGTATACTTTTTCGGGGGAGTTGTTGTAAGCCGTGATAAGCTCCTTGACGAAGCCGTCGGCGAACTGGGTGTAGTCTTTGGGCGTATTGCGATTGGCCAGGTGCATGTCCGTGGCTACGACCAGCTTGTAGTTGTCGCTCTCGCTCTTCAGCAGTTTGAAGTTGAACGTTTCGACCGTGCCTGCCGCTTCGGCGGTTTTCGCCCAGAACCGGGGAATGGCTTTTTCGGTCGGTACTTCGTAGCCTGCGGGCTGGATCACGAATACCAGACCGTTGCGTTTGTCGGAAGGAATGTAGTAAAAACCGTCCTTGTCGGTTTTGACGATCTTGTCGCCGTCGGAAACCAGTACATCGGCTATGCCGATGCCCTGGCAGTGGACGATGCCTTTGACCGAAGCGCCGTCCTTGTCGGGAATGGGATCAGCGTACTCGAGTGCAAAAGTCGCGGTGCCGATCGATTCCTCTTCGCCGTTGCGCTGAAGGATGAATTCGTATGCGTCTTCCGCCATGCCGTAAGGAATGGCGAAGGTCAGTGAGTTGGCGTCGGCGCCCTTAACGGTGACTTCTGAACTCCCCCCCCCTTGTTTCAGGAAGAGCCGGTCGGTAGCTTGGAATCCGTTGCCGGCGATGGTGACGTTCCCGCCCCAGGTCGATTCGATTTTTGCGCTCAGGTCGATATTGACTGCCAGCCGTACGGTCAACTTGCTGGCGCCGAGTACCTGATAGTCGTTTCCCGCTTGACGGAAGAGGACGATTTTGTAGGTTGTCTGATCCGCGACCTCTTCGGGAACCTTGAATGCAAGGCTCGTGGGAGAGAGGATCGTCGTTTCTGCCGGCAGGTCTTTCGCGGCGCGGAGTGCGATGCGGTCGCCCTCCTGAAAACCCTTGCCTTCGACCCTGACCGCCATGCCTTTGAAGACATGCATCGAGGTGGGGATGACGACCTCCGTGGTGAGTTCGCCGTCGCGCCTGTTGACCTCTTTGTCGCTGTCTTCGCATCCGGCTATGAGTGCCGGTGAGACAAGCAGCAACGCTGCTGCAAGCAATGTAAAGAGTTTTTTCATAGATTATTGGTTTTGGTGGTATTTGTTTTTCCGTTATCTGATCCGGATCGTTTCCGTGTAGCGGTGTCCGAAGCGGTCGGTCGCCGCGATCGTGACTTCCCGGGCGTGAGGCGAGGGCCGGGCCGTGAAGTAGAAGTTCGTGTTGCGCACGCGCTGCACTTTCGAAATTTTCCGGCCGGCGGCCTTCAGCGAATCGAGGTGTGCCGTGTAGTCGGGGTCGTCGAGCGTCGTGCGCTGCATGGCGCCGCGATAGCGTCCGTCCTCGTACCAGACGACCGTCCAGTGCGAATCCCAGTTCCAGGCTTTGACGACGACTTTGTCCGCGCAGACGGGCACTTCGCCCGGTTTCCAGACCCTGAGCTGTTTCGACGCCGGCTCGCCGAGCGTCCGGTACTGCCACTCGAATCCGTCGCCGCACTCGCGGAACAGCTGATAGCCTTTGGGAGTGCCGTCCCAGTTGAGCGGGTCCCACCATAGGTTGCCGCAGATTTGGGCGACGTTGTGTTCGATGACGCCGTCGCGGATGTCGTAGTTCGAATTGAGGTGGGTATGTCCCGTGATGAAATGTACGTCGTGGCCGGTGAGCGCATCGAGCAGCCCGGAGGCCGATTCCATGACGCGGAAACCGAGCCACGACTTCATCAGCGGGGCGTGCATGGCGATGCAGACGCGCGAGCCCCGGGGCAGGCGTTTTGCGTAGTCGATGGCCCAGGCCGTCTGCACGGAGTCGATCTGTTCGTCGTACTTTTTCTTTCCGTAATAAATGATGTCGTCCAGCACGATGTAGTGCGTGCGGCCTAAATCGAAGGCGTAATACGTGGGGCCGAAATGCGTGCGGTAGTTGGCCGTGGCTTCGCGGTCGGTAAACTTCGTCAGGTCGTGGTCGTGGTTGCCGATCACGGGATAAACGGGGATGGACAGTAAAGCAAGTTGTTCCTTCACTTTGCCCATCAGCTGCGGCGAGTCCCAGACGATGTCGCCCAGGATCAGCGCAGCCTGCGGAGTGCCTGCGGTCGTTTTGGCTGCGGTTTCGGCCTGCAGGGGCGGAATAATCTCCGTGCGGAGCCGTTCGAAATGCGTGTCGGACTTGGGCTGCGGGTCGGCGATGGCGAGCAGTTCGTAGAAGCCCGTGCTTTCCGGCCAGCGGTTCAACCGGAAGTCGTAATGTTTGGTTTTAGGTGCGTAAGGCTGCCAGAAACGGGGAATGCCGCCTTCGAGTGGGGCGACATATCCTGCCGGCGTCACGATTTGGATGAAAAGTGCTTCATCGTTCGCATCGAACGCGAATGCACCGTTTTCGTCGGTCGCGGCGAATCCGTAGCCGTCGGTGACGAGCACGCCGCCGAGCGGTTCGTTGTCGCACAGCACCGTCCCCCGGACGGGGCGTGCGGCGCTCCCGAGCCAGAGGCTGCAGGCTGTCAGAGCGAGTAGGAATCGTTTCATGGCCGGTTTATTTGGCGGCAGTGGTTGCCAGTTTCTCCTTTTTCCAGGTGGTTGCGCAGAAGATCGTGGCCAGGACGCTGGCGACGATGAACATCCAGAAGGTGGCCGACCAGCCCATCGAGGCGTCTTCGGCCACGGCTCCCATGATGATCTTCGCCAGCACGGCGTCGCCCAGCAGGTAGCCGAACAGCCCGACGAACCCGGCGGCGGTTCCGGCGGCGTTCTTCGGCACGAGATTCAGGGCCTGGATGCCGATCAACGCCACGGGGCCGTAGATGCAGAAGCCGATTTCGCACAGGGCGATGTAGACGATCGTGCGGCAGATGGCGGCCGGATCGCCTCCGAACGAAGCGGCCAGACTTTGCGACACGGCCGAAGCCTGCCAGTAGAGCAGGATGCCCAGAATCACCAAAATCATGTAGATCACGTTGGCCGGGGCGCAGCGTCCCTTGAAGAATTTGGCCGAGATCCAGCCGCAGATGATCGTGCCCGGCACACCCGCGTAGTTGTGCAGCGAGAAGGCCAGGTTGCTCTGCGAGGCGTCCATGATGTTCATCTCCTGCAGGTAGACCGGCGCCCAGTCGCTGATGCCGTAGCGCACCAGGTAGACGAAGGCGTTGGCCAGAGCGATCAGCCACAGGATCTTGTTCTTGAAGATGTAGTCGACGAACAGCCGCTTGAAGGGGATTTTGTTTTCCTCGCCTTTGGCGGCTTTCTTGGCGGAGTAGTCGTGCCGGTATTCGTCGATGGGTGGAAGACCGCAGGCCTGCGGACGGTCGCGGAGCGCCCACCAGCAGAAGACGGCCAGCAGCAGCGCCACGCAGCTGGGGAAGATGAAGGCCGCGCGCCACGTCTCGCCGATTCCCAGCCAGGCGAAAACGGCGATGCCCGCCGTCACAAGCAGGCCCAGCGATCCGCTGCCTATGGTGTGCGACGTGTTCCAGACCGACATTTTGAAACTGCGCTCGTTCTGCGAGAACCAGTGTGCCATCACGCGGCCGCACGGGGGCCATCCCATGCCCGAGAGCCAGCCGATGACGAGCATCAGCGAGAAGATCACCGTGACGTTCATGCCCGTGTTCACGGTGCTGTACGGGATCAGACCGGTGACGATCATCAGCGCCGCCGAAAGGATCAGGCCGACGACCAGAAATTTGCGGGCGTCCGAGCGGTCGGAGATGCTGCCCATGATGAATTTGCTGAAGGCGTAGGCGATCGAAATCGCCGAGCCGGCGATGCCGACGCTGGCTTTGTCCAGCAGACCGGCCTCGATCATGCCCGGCGCCGCCAGCGAAAGGTTCTTGCGTACCAGGTAGTAGGCCGCGTAACCGAAGAATGCGCCGAGGAATACCTTGAGGCGCATCCGCTTGTATTCGCGGTCGACTTTGTCTTTGGGTAACAGGGGTTTATCTGCGGGCGGGTTGAAAAAATTTGTCATAGGGTCGGGTTTCGATTGGCGGAATCTTCTTTCGGGTATACTTATATTATATATTTCTTTCGGCTTCGGCAGCAGGACCGTGCGGACCAAATGGGGGATTGATTTTCGGGCCGTACCGGGCCGCCGCCTATCTGGGTCGGGAACCGACGCCGGCAAAGGTACGCTAAAATTACCTTTGCCGGATGCCGAAATCTCAATGTCACCGCCATTTTATCGGTTTGTAACTTTAGCCGATGTAATAATTCTCTGTGATCTTGCCGAATTCGTGGACTTGTTGTTCGATCCATTGTTGGTCGCGTCCGAGTTCGTGAGCGATAATTTGTGCGACTTTCGGAGCTGCCTTCTGTGCTTCGCGCGCATCGACGAACAGGA
>DBFWKV010000002.1:0-1854 GCA_048465795.1 Alistipes sp. | reverse complement strand
CACCTCTCCCTTTTCACTTTTCACTTTTCACTTTTCACTTTTCACTTTTCACTTTCCACTTTCCACTTTCCACTTTCCACACTCCCCCGATTCAGGCTTCCGGCCGCAGCTCGCGGGGGACCGAAATCGTAACGCAGTGAAGATGCAGGCCTCCGCAGGGCGGAGCTGCGGCCTGCCGAACCCCCTGCGGCGGTTCGAGAATCTTCCGCCCAATTGCGCGCCTGCTGCCCTTGCCTGCCGCGTCGGTTCACTTTCCACTTTCCACCACACACTTTTCCCTTTTCCCGCAGTCGCACCAATAACTCCGCATCCTCAGTTCGAGCGGAAAAAGAGCGGACGCGACGCCGAACGTCCTTGAATTTCCTTCTTCGTTTTCTACGCTCGGCAAAGCCCGAATAAATTCGGCTCTGCCCTCGCTTATCGAAAACGTTCACTTTTCACTTTAATCCCCCTTCGGGGGCTTTTCGTTTTCTGCGTTCGGCATAGTCCGCACTACGTGCGCCCTCTGCCCTCGCTTATCGAAAACGTTCACCTCTCATACAGCGTTTCGCTGCGGGGCATGACGTGCGAATGCTCGTCGTTCTGGCGACTGACGCTGAGGATCATCCCCAGCGCGACGGTGGTGAAGAGCACCGACGACCCTCCGCGCGAGATCAGGGGCAGCGTCTGCCCCGTCTCCGGAATGAGGTTGACCGTAACCATGATGTGCAGCAACGCCTGACAGGTAATCAGCAGCGCCAGGCCCAGCACCAACAGTCCCGGAAAGGCGGTTCCGCAGCGGCGGAAAATCTCGATCGCCCGAAAGAAGACCCAGAGGTAGAGCATCAGCAGCACCACGGCAAGCACGATGCCGTACTCCTCGACGAAGAAGGCGTAGGCGTAGTCGCTCTCGGGGTGGATCATCTCCACGCGCATGGCGCTCTGCCCGGCGCCCTCGCCCAGCACGCCGCCGTTGTGAATAGCGATCATCGACCGCTCGGTATCAGTCAGGTGGTTGATCGGCTTCTCGGTCTGGGGCTGCGTCCAGAGGTGAATCCAGGTCGACACACGTCCTTCGGCGGTCTCGCTGCGCCCCAGATTCAACGTCATGATCAGCACCACGCCCACACAGGCCAGCCCGGCGAGCTTCATCAGCTCTCCGAACCGCACGCGCCCGATGAGCATCATCACCCACGAAGCCATGAAAACCAGCACGGCCGAGGAGGTGTGCGCCGGAAAGATCACGGCACAGGCCACCACGACGGGCATCAGAATGGGCCAGGTTCCCTCCCGCCAGATTTTACGCTGCCGGGGATCGCTGCGCCACCGCCAGAAGCGGAGCGAGGGCACGATGCGTATGCGGTCGATCTTCGACTGCCGCCCGGCGAGCTGCTGCGCCAGGAAGAGCACCGTGGCGACCTTCAGCGCCTCGGAGGGCTGAAATTGGAACGGCCCCACGGGAATCCAGCGCGCCGCGCCGTTGGTCGTATGACCGATGAAGTAGACCGCCACGGTGAGCAGCACGCTCAGCAGGTAGGCCGGGCGAGCCAGGTAATTGTAAATCCGGCAGTCGATCTTGTGGACGACGACCAGGATGCCCAGGCTGACGACGAGAATCATCATCTGCTGGCGCAGAAACTGCGACGTGGTGCGGGCCGCATGGGCGTCGTAGGCCATTTTCGCCGTCGAGGAGTAGACCACCAGCACCGAAATCACGGCCAGCGCCGCGATGATGATCCACAGCACGCGGTCACCTGCAAAAATGCGGAACCGGGGTTGCTGCGAGGCGGCTTCGGCAGTTGCGCCGCCGCCGGACGCCGTGCCCTCTTCGGAAGCGTCCGCCCGCCCGTAACGGCGGTTGCGACCCGGGCGCCA
>DBFWKV010000001.1:0-107698 GCA_048465795.1 Alistipes sp. | reverse complement strand
TTCCTCCTCTTCCTCGTCTTCCTCCAGCTCTTCTTCGGTCGGCCGGTTGCCCGAGGCCGGGGTCAGTTCCGCCACGAGCCTGTCCGCTTCGCGGCAGGAGACGTAAAGCCGGTCTTCGTAGATGTCGGTGATCTCGACGAAGTGGTTCCACTCCGAAGCGTAGAGCCGCACCCGTTCCAGCCGGCGCAAGTCGAGGAAATGGCCGTAGTAACCGAAAAATCCGCAGCTCCCGAACAGGGGAATGAACCATTTGAGGCGGCGGTTCCCGACGTGCCGCACCGAGGCGATGTCGCTGCGACGGATTTCGGTGATGTCCAGCAGACAGCGCACCTCCATTTTTTCGGCCGTCACGACGATTCTGCGGGGAATCGACAGCGACATCAGGGCCACAAGCGCCACGATGAACGAGGTGAACCAGGCCGAAAGGTAACCCCCTTCGTACAGGTAATAGAGCAACACCCCGAGCAGTGCGAACAGCAGCAGGTAAATCACCGTCCAGTAGAGCGTATGACGGTCGAAGCGGTATTTATAGATGCTCTCCATCATTTTCTTCGAGGCTTTCGAGAATTGCCGCAGCGCACGCCAGGTCTTCCGGTGTGGTGATCTTCAGGTTGCTCCGTTCCCCTTCGCAAAGACAAATAGCGTGCCCCGCAGCCTCCACGACCGAAGCGTCGTCGGTAAATTCAGGACGGTAATCCGCTTCGTAAGCCCCGCGCAGCCAGTCGGCGCGGAATACCTGGGGCGTCTGTACGGCCCGCAACCGACGCCGGTCGAGGGGATGCGACCCTTCGGCGTCGGTTTCGCGGAACGATTCGACGGGTTCGACAACCGGAATTGCCGTTCCGCAGGTCTCGGCCGTTGTGACCGTGCGCAGGATCAACGCAGGGGAACTTAAAGGACGTACCCCGTCCTGTACGGCGATCAGTTCCGTGTCGTTTGCCAGTGCCGCAAGGCCGTTGCGCACCGAATAAAACCGCTCGGGGCCTCCGGGGACGACTTGGTGTGCAGGCACGTCGAAACGTGCCGACAGGTCGTGCCAGAAGCCGATGTGTGCCTCCGGCAGCACAACGACGATCCGGGAGCCGGGCAGGGCTTCGGCGACATTGCGGATCGTGCGTACCAGCAGAGGCTCGTTGCCCAGAAAGAGAAACTGCTTCGGTTGCGAGGTGCCCATGCGGCTTCCACCGCCGCCCGCAACGATGATGACTCCGGTTTTCAGCATAAACTTATTGTTTTAACGAATCGGTGCGGGGCGTCTGCGGCAGGGGCAGCGAATCGAGCCGTGTGATCCGGTCGCTTTCCGCCACGTCGCCTGCCAGCTCTGCGGCGATGTGTTCGCGGATGTATTCGAATGCCGCGCGGTTCTGTGCGCTGATCGGCTCGGCCGGCTCCGACGGAATGGTCAGCGGATTGACCGGCGTGCCGTTGCGCCAGATGCGGTAGTCGAGGTGGGGTCCTGTCGAGGCGCCCGTCGAACCGACGTAGCCGATCAACTGGCCCTGCGTAACGTGCGAACCCTGTTTGATCCCTTTGGCGAAGCCGCTCAGGTGGAGATAGCCCGTCATCAGGTTACCCGGATGTTTGATCTTGAGCGTATTGCCGCCGCCGCCGCCCCAGCCTTTGAACGTCACCACGCCGTCCGCCACCGCATGTACGGGCGTGCCTTTCGGAGCGGCGTAATCGACGCCCGTGTGCGGGCGGTACACCTTGTAAATGGGGTGTTTGCGCGCATAGGTGAACTTCGAACTGATGCGTGTGAATTTGAGCGGCGCCTTGAGCATCTGCTTGCGCAGGCTTCCGCCGTCGTATTCCCAGTATTCGACCTTGCGGCCCTGCTTGAAGGGAATGGCGTAATACTCCTTGCCGCAATGGTTGAACTTCGCGCCCCAGACCCGTCCGATGCCGACCGACACCGTGTCGTCGATAAAGCGTTCGTCGTAAATCACCGTAAAACCGTCGCCTTTCTGGATGCCGAAGAAGTCGACCGTCCACTGGTAAATGTCTTCGAGGTCGGCGGCCAGGGCGTAGGGCAGGTTTTCCTCCATGATGGCACCCCAGAGGGACGAAGTGATGACGGCGGTTTTCTTGGTGCGCCGCAGCGTGAAGGGCTTTTCGCCCGGTATGACGCTCACCGAGTCGTCGTGGAAGCCGAAAAGAACGTATTCGGTCATGCTGCGTTCGTAAGCGAGCCAATCCAGATGGGGCGCATAGAGCGAATCTTCATGAATGAAGGCCGTGTACTTGTGCCCGGCGCGTATGTTGCGCAGGGGAAAAACACCGGTCGCGGCCTTGTCCAGCCGGTCGATCTGCACGGGCGTGACGCCGAAGCCGTTGAGAATTTTCCCCATCGTTTCACCGCTGCCTACTTCGCCCGTTTCGACGCGGTAGTTGTCTGCGTCGATGCCATACATCAGGTTGCGGGGCGCTTCGGCTTGTTCCTCTTCGGTCGTCGCGGCGTTGCGGTTACAGGCGACTGCCAGCAGCAGCAGGCCCGGTATCAGGAGTGAGAATCGGTTTTTCATAGCGGTAAAGGTAGGAAAAATTCGGGAAATCCCGGAATATTTCCCGGCGGAATATGCCCGGGCGTAAGATTTGCAGCATTTGTTTTGTGTTCCGGAGATTTATTGCTACCTTTGAAAAGTTGTGTGGATAACCGTATTTTTCCGATGTTGAACCCTTTTCTGGCGCCTGCGGCATGGCTCTATAAAATGGGGGTGACGTTTCGTCACCGCCTGTTCGACTGGGGCGTGCTCAAAAGTGAAAAGTTCGACATACCGGTAGTCTGCATCGGCAACATCACCGTCGGCGGTACGGGCAAGACTCCGATGGCCGAGATGGTGATCGCCTACATGTCGCAGAATTTTCATGTGGCGCTGCTCTCGCGCGGTTACGGCCGCCGCACGAAAGGATACATCGAGGTGCAGCCCGGTTCCCATTACCGCGAAGTAGGCGACGAACCCCTGCAGATCAAGATGAAGTTTCCGGATACGGTAGTCGTCGTGTGCGAGAAGCGCGCGGAGGCCATTCGCCGCATCCGGGCCGAACATCCCGAGGTCGATCTGATCGTGATGGACGACGGTTTCCAGCACCGCTACGTGGTGCCGAAGGTCAATGTGGTGATGATCGACGCCACGCGTCCTGTGCAGGACGACCGGATGCTGCCGCTCGGCAGCCTGCGGGATTTACCCGGGGAATTGCACCGGGCTCACTATTTCGTCGTGACGAAATGTCCGGAGAAAATGGCCCCGATCGACCGCCGCATCCTGCGCAAGGTGCTCATACAGGTTGCCTACCAGAAAGTCTACTTCACCCGCTTCGAGAGTTTCATGCCCCAGCCGCTTTTTCCGGACATGGCACCGGAGAAATCGCTCTCTGCGGGCCGGCAGGTAATCGCCTTGTCGGGCATCGGTAATCCGAAGCCTTTCCTGGCGACACTCGGCGAACGCTACGACGTGGTGAGCGAAATGACGCTCGACGACCACCATGTCTATCGGGTGAAGGACATCCGTCTGCTCGCAGGGCTGTTGAAAAAGTATCCCGAGGCGGTGATCGTTACTACCGAAAAGGACGCCGTGAAACTGACCAACCGCTCGAAAATCCCCGAGGGGGTGCAGGGCAAACTATACTATTTACCGATCAATATTACGTTTATAGAGGATTCGGCGACGGATTTTCTGCAAAAACTGGAAGAAGATGTTAGAGGAAATTAAAAAGACCGCAGCTTTCATTGCGGCCGCCACGAAGGATTTCCGCCCCGAAGTGGGTATCATTTTGGGTACGGGACTGGGCGATTTCGCCGAGACGATCGATACCGAATACGCCATCGAATACAAGGACATTCCCGGATTTCCCGTCTCGACGGTCGAAGGCCATAAGGGCCGCCTGATTTTCGGACGGATCGAAGGTCGCAAGGTAGTGGCCATGCAGGGCCGCTTCCACTATTACGAAGGCTATGCGATGTCGCAGGTGACGTTCCCCGTGCGGGTGCTGAAACTGCTCGGGATTCGGTATTTGTTCGTGTCGAATGCCAGCGGAGGCATCAACACTTCGTTCCGTGTGGGCGACCTGATGATTATAACGGATCACATCAACCTGATGCCCAATCCCCTGATCGGTCCCAATATGGCCGAATTGGGACCGCGTTTCCCGGACATGCACAACTGCTACGACAAGGAGCTGATCGCCCGGGCGACGAAGATCGCCGAAGAGGAAAACATCAAACTCCAGTACGGGGTCTATGTGGGCGGCACGGGGCCGACGTTCGAGACGCAGGCCGAATACCGCTATTTCAAGGCGATCGGAGGCGATGCGGCAGGAATGTCTACGGTGCCCGAGGTGATCGTGGCGCGCCACATGTCGGTGCCGGTATTCGGTGTGTCGGTCATCACCAACTGCGGCCTTTCGGACGAGGTGGGCGACCATGAGGACGTGCAGCGTCAGGGCAGGAAGGCCGGGGCACGAATGGCCGTGCTGTTCCGTAAAATGATTCAAAACTTATAGATTATGGTAAACAAAGTGATTCTGATCGGCAACGTGGGCATCGATCCCGAAGTGCGCACGACGGAAGGCGGGGTGAAGGTCGCCCGCATCCGGCTGGCGACGACCGAACGTCTCTACGACCGCGCCGCCGCCGAAACGAAGGAACATACCGAGTGGCATACCGTTACGTTGTGGCGCGGACTGGCGGACGTGGTGGATAAGTACGTCCGCAAGGGGAGCCAAATCTATGTCGAAGGCCGCCTGCGCACGCGCGAGTGGATGGATAAGGACAACAACAAACGTTATACGACGGAAATTCTCGCCGATACGATGAACCTCCTGGGGCGCCGCAGCGACAATCCGGCAGCAGATAATGCCCCGCAGTCATCCTACGGACAGCAGCAGGCTCCGGCTCCCGCTTACGGACAGCCGGCCGCAGCGCCGCAGCCCCGTCCGGCGGCTCCGGCCGTTCCTGCGGACGATCCGGACGATCTGCCGTTCTGACGGTTTCCCGTTTTTTTGTTTGTTCGCCGCCCCGGTGCCTGAAGCGCTGTGGCGGCGAATTTTGTTTTCGAAACCTGAATTTTTTTTGCGATGAAACGTTTTATCCTTTGCCGTACCGCCGATCGGGGCACGCCGTATGTTACCGTGAAGTAATAGTCGCCTGCGGATCATGTTTTAAGGAATTTGGCGGTCGCTGCGCTATTGCTCAACGCGAGGTTCACCACCTGCTCCTTTCCGCCTTCCAGCTCGGTCAGTCCGTCAGGGCCAGTTGCTGCGCAAAGGTGATGCTCTTCCATTGCATGCGACCGCCGCTGTACTGCCCTATAGTCCATTCGTTGCCGTTGGAGACTGTGGGGGCGGCACCGCCACCCTCTTGCTTGTCGGGGTTCAGCGCGAGGTCGCACTCGGCGGGATCGAATGCGTTATCTCCGGTATGACCGGCGGTGTTTCTGTTGTGAAAAACGGCGGAGTGCTCTATATTGCTGTTTTCATTATCTATATCAACGAAATTTCCGGCCGCAGTGGCTTCTATCCGGGTGAGGCTGCTACAGCCCGATATGAAATAAGAGTCGAACCGGGTACACTTCGGTATTTCGAGCGTTTCGAGGCCCGTGCATCCGAAGAAAGCATCCGCAGCTATCGCTGTCACATGATCCAGCGTGAGCGCGGCCAATGAAGTGCATTCCCGAAATGCGCTGTTATCAATCCGGGTGACCTGCGAAAGATTTACCGCAGTCAGCGCTGCGCAACGGATAAAGGCATACTCTCCGATTACCCGCACGTCACCGGGCAGCGTGACCTCCTGCAAGGCGGCGCAATCCTTAAAGGCACGGTCGGGCAGTGTTGCCGGTGTTCCCCAGCCCGTCACTCCGGTGAGGTCGCATTTCTTGATTTTTGTATTATCGGCAAAGGTACCCCACTGCCCGCCCATTCCTGTCTTGAAAAGTTCGCCCGTCAGCTTGAGTTCGGTGAAGCCTGCGGCGAGGGCGGCTCGGATGGCTGCCTGCGCTTCGGCGGCGGTCATGGAGGTCATGTCGATGTCGCCAGAGACAGGATTTCCTCCAGCCCATGATGCTACCGCAACCGTCTTCGATGCCGGGGTTATCGTGTAGCCCGTCTTTGCCACCGCTACGGTCACATTACCGGCTTTGGTGATATCGCTTACGGCAAGTTCGTACACGCCGTTGCCTTTGGCGGTCAATGCGCCCGACACGGCTCCCGTCTCTGCTGCGCTCAGCGTAACATCGGCGGCAGTCAGTGCGTCGATCACCTTGTCGAATGTCAGGGTCAGGGTCGTTGTCGTCTCCGTTGCCGAGCCGTTGGCTGTCAGGGACCGGAAGACTGCCGCTACCGGCTCTGTGGAAGGATCGTCTTTGCCGCATGAAGCGAATACGGCAGTTGCACACAGCAATAACAAAGAAAAAATCTTTTTCATGTCGCTTTATATTTCGATTAATAATCAGAAAAACAGAAATGCGCAGCGTGTTTATACGCTGCGCTTCAAAAATAGAATGATTTTTTCGGATATCCGGTGCACGTTTCCGCATATCCGATGTCGAAACATGCAACACGGGGTGTTTTTTGCGAATTTGTCGGATGTTTCAGCAGAGTGCTGCACCCTATGCACGAACTTGGGGGTGTTACCTGTTTTTGTACTCGGTAAAGGAACCTCCGGTTATCTCCCGGAAAATTTTGCAGAAATGGCTTTTGTGAGCAAAGCCCGAAAGTTCGGCAATCCTTTCCATCGTATAATCGGGGTGCATCGCCATTTGCTCTTTGGCATATTCTACCCGTTTCCTGTTCACCCAATGTTTGAAACTTACCCCAAAGGTCGAATTGATGAACACGGATAATTTGCGTTGCGGGATATGCAAAGCATCGGCATAGTCGCCCAGTACAACACCCTGCCGCAGATACAACTGCAGTCCAGCCATTTTATCTTCCAGTTCTTTATCTCCTCCGTCTTCCTTAGCCGGCCGAGCCTCCTCTTGCTCCTCCATCGCAGGCAAAGCCTCATAGTAAAGTTTATATTGGTAGTTGATATACCGTACTCCAAAGTTGAAGTAGTAGACTGTGACAGCCACAGTGATTATTCCGTCAAATAGCGGAGCGGGGAATATGCTGAACAGCAGCACGGCAATGCCGATACACGCAGCCTCGTAGAACAATCTCGAAGCCCACCGGAATTCATATTTGCCGGTATCGGAGAAATAGTTCTCGATCCTGGCTCTGTAATTTCGTTGCTCGCGCCGGAATAAACGGACATAGATTACAATCTGAGTCAAATATGCCGCCGCAAAAACCGTTCTTAACAACAAAGCCGGATTTGTGCTGTTCGCAATAAACTCGTCGATGGAATAGACCCTGACGTCGGGAAAGATAAGTACCGTCACGAAATAAAGCCCCGCAAAAACAAACGTCGGGCAGAGATGTCGCAAAATATTTTGACGGCGTACGTATGGTGAATGAAACAGGATCAGCACGATAAAGGTAAAGAGTGCCGCCTGCAACTGTGCCGCAACGAGCACGGGCATCGCAAATATTTCGGCTATGCTCTGCGGTGCCCTGCTGTAAAGCAGGATCGCATTGCAAAGAGCCACGATGACCGATGCAATGCCCAGGAATCGTTTGGCAGTACGGTAGTGCGGGTTAATCATTTGAGGTGCTGTCCGGATCAGCAGCAAAGCCATTCCCGTCGTCAGGCAACCGAAAATATTGAAGTAGTATATTATATTGAGCATATACAGTCTGCGTTTTGAGTCGAACAATATTCGGATGGGTGATCCCTTGCAGGCTGTTTCATATACACTTCGGCAGCGCTTTACCTGTCTTCACAAGCAAAGATACTATTTTTTTGCGATTTTGACGCAGATGCTGTGCTGCCGTTGCAGTGCAGAGGAACGATCTTCACTCCTCCGCAACGGAAAAGACCGTGGTGGCCGATGCCGGCCACTGCGCGAAGGTTCTCACTGCCCGGGAAAAACTACTGCTTCTGTTGATCGGGGCGGGAAAACGCGGCAAGGAGATTGCCGCGTCGCTTTCGATCGGCATCCATACGGTCAACCGTCACAGGTCGAATATCCTGGAAAAACTGCGGGCGAACCATTCCCCGGAGGCGTTCAAAGCCGCCCGGATGATCCGGCTTATCTGAGAGGACGGATGCTTTCGGATTGCCCTGCCGGAGCCTGTTCAGAGCGGATCGGTAGCCGTTCCCAAAGCCACGCCGGGATCAGGTGCCAGATGAACACCAGCGCGGCGTAGCGTGCGTCGATGACGATGCGCCGCCGCCGGTGCTCCAGGGCGCGGACGATATGGCCGGCGACTTTTTCGGGACGCATCAGCATCGGATAGTCGGCGTGCAGCATCGGTGTGGCCACGAATCCGGGGCGGATGTCCGTGAAGCGGATGGCAAGTTTTTCCATGTGCGCGAGTTGGGCAAGGGCGTCGAGATAGGTGCTTTCGAACCGCTTGGTGGCGGAATAGGCCGGGGCGATTCCCAATCCTCTGGTGCCTGCTATCGAAGTGATGACGGCAATATGCCCGCCGCCGTGTTCCCGGAAATAGTTGAAAACGGAGACTACCATCCGCACGAATCCCGTGACGTTGGTTTCGCACGTGGCGGTTTCGATGCCGGAGGACAGGGCCGGGTTCTGCGTGCCGATTCCGGCGCAGTGGAGGTAGATGTCAACGCCGCCCAACTTGCCGGCGAGCCGTTCGAAGTGCTCGGGTGCGTCTTCGCGCGTCACGTCGATCGGTTCGATCTCGACCTGACCGGGAGCTTCCGCCTGCAGGCGTTCGAGCGCCTCGATCCTGCGCCCGGCGGCGCCGACACGCCACCCTTTGCGGATGCACGCCCGTGCGGTTTCCAGTCCGATTCCTGAGGTAGCTCCCACGATAACAATCCGTTTCATGCCGATCGATGTTTGGTTTTTGAATGTACGAATTCTTCTGCGGTTGCAAATTCCGCGCCGGGGAGTTGCCGGGCAGGACCAGCAAGAAGAAAAGGAGCCAGGAAAGGCTCCTTTATCTGAAAAGGTGGAATCGGCATCCCGGTTGAACCCGGTTTGTATGTTTGCTTCCGGTTCCGATCCGGGTGCGCAGAAGGGGCAATCTTCCCGCTATGCAATTATGACATTCCCGCTCAGGGTCGGGATGCACTTTTTTTCGGCGTTCTTCAGTTTTCGCCGGGATGATGCTGTACGCATTCGATCCCTACCTTGCGCAGCAGCGCAAGTCCCTCCTCCGAACGGTAATCCTCGCAATAGACCACCCGTTTGATTCCGGCCTGGATGATGAGTTTCGAACACTCGATGCAGGGCGCTGCGGTGATATAGAGCGTCGAACCGTCGCAGTTGTTGGCGCTTTTGGCTACCTTCGTGATGGCATTGGCTTCGGCGTGGAGTACATAGGATTTGGTATTCCCGCTTTCGTCCTCACAGACATTCTCGAAACCCGACGGCGTGCCGTTGTAGCCGTCGGATATGATCATCTTGTCCTTGACGATCAGCGCTCCCACCTTGCGGCGCACACAGTATGAGTTTTCGGCCCAAATCTGCGCCATCCTCAGATAACGCAGGTCCAACTGCCGTTGTTTTTCTTCCTTGTATCCCACAATTCTCGATTCAAAATGACGAATTGAATTGTCACAAAAAAGGCTTACAAGCCTTTTCCGTGACAGTTCTTATACTTCTTGCCGCTTCCGCAGGGGCAGGGATCGTTGCGCCCGACCTTCTTTTCGACGTGTATGGGCATCGGTTTCTGCTTCTCCGCCTGTCCGGCCTGGGCCGCAGCCTGCATCCGCGAAGCCTGGAGTTTGTTCACATCCACTTTGGCGCGCTGCTGCTGTTGGCGCTGCACGGCCTCGGCATTCTGGTCGCGGACGGGAATGTAGGACTTGTTCAGGATCGACAGCACATCGCGGTTGACCTTCACCAGCATCTTCGAGAACAACTCGAACGATTCGAATTTGTAGATCAGCAACGGGTCTTTCTGCTCGTAGGTGGCGTTCTGTACGCTCTGGCGCAGGTCGTCCATCTCGCGCAGGTGCTCGCGCCAGGCATCGTCGATCGAGGTGAACATCACCACCTTCGAGAAGACTTTGTAAATTTCCGCCCCGTCCGAATTTTTGCAACGGTTGAGGTTCACCGGCACGTTGTAACCCAGGTGTCCGTTGGTCAGCGGGAAGTAGATGTTCGAATCCATCTGATCCTTCTTATCCTCGTAGATGCGCTCCATGACGGGGCGTACCGTGTCTGCGACGGCTTTCGCCCGGCGGGCGTAAGCCTGTTTGAGATCGCTGACGATGTATTCGATCAGCTCTTCGGGTTTGGCCTTCTCGTAAACGGCCTCGTCGAACGAAGGTTCCACGGCGACCTCGCGGATCAGCTCGACGCGGAACTCCTCGAAATCGACGTTGCTGTTCGTGTCCACGAAATTGGTCGCGTAGTCGTACATGATGTTGTTCAGGTCGATCTCGATGCGTTCCCCGTACAGCGCATGGCGGCGGCGGGTGTAGATCACCTCGCGCTGCGAGTTCATCACGTCGTCGTACTCCAGCAGGCGCTTGCGGATGCCGAAGTTGTTCTCCTCGACCTTGCGCTGGGCGCGTTCGATGGCTTTGGTCATCATGCCCGACTGGATCACCTCGCCCTCCTTGAGACCCATGCGGTCCATCATCGTGGCGATGCGTCCCGATCCGAACAGACGCATCAGGTCGTCCTCCAGCGACACGAAGAACTGCGACGATCCGGGGTCGCCCTGACGTCCGGCACGTCCGCGCAGCTGGCGGTCTACGCGGCGGCTTTCGTGGCGCTCGGTGCCGATGATCGCAAGACCGCCTGCGGCTTTGACCTCCGGCGACAGTTTGATGTCGGTACCGCGGCCCGCCATGTTGGTGGCGATGGTCACCTGCCCCAGACGACCGGCTTCGGCCACGACCTGCGCCTCCAGCTGGTGCTGCTTGGCATTGAGGACGTTGTGTTTGATGCCGCGCAGTTTGAGCATGCGGCTCAGCAGCTCCGAAATCTCGACCGAGGTGGTGCCGACGAGCACCGGACGGCCCTTCTCGACCAGTTTCACGATCTCCTCGATGACGGCATTGTATTTCTCTCGCTTGGTCTTGTAGATCAGATCCTGCCGGTCGTCGCGGATGATGGGCCGGTTGGTCGGGATCACGACGACGTCCAGTTTGTAGATGCTCCAGAACTCCGATGCTTCCGTCTCTGCGGTACCGGTCATACCGGCCAGCTTGTGATACATACGGAAGTAGTTCTGCAGCGTGATGGTGGCGAAGGTCTGCGTGGCGGCCTCGACCTTCACTTTCTCTTTGGCCTCGATGGCCTGGTGCAGGCCGTCCGAATAACGCCGCCCGTCCAGAATACGGCCCGTCTGTTCGTCGACGATCTTCACCTTATTGTCCATCACCACGTATTCCACGTCCTTTTCGAACATGGCGTAGGCCTTCAGCAACTGGATCACCGTGTGGACGCGCTCCGATTTGATCGAGTAATCGTTGATCACCGCGTCGCGCTTCTGGATGCGCTCCTCGGCGGAAAGACCGCTCTTCTCGATTTCGGCAACCTCTTCGCCGATGTTGGGCAGCACGAAAAACCCGTCCTCGTTGAAGTATTTCGACAGGACTTCGTGTCCGCGCTCGGTCAGCTCCACCGAGTTGAGTTTCTCGTCGATGACGAAGTAGAGCGAATCGTCGCCGTACACCTTGCTGCCATCGCGGGCTTCCTTGTCCGTGAGGTCGTTGATGATTTCGGGCATGCGGCGGTTGTTGTCCTGCATGTAGGTGTTCTCAGTCTTCTGCATCAGCGCCTTGACGCCCTGCTCCGAGAGGAACTTGATCAGCGGTTTGTATTTGGGGAGGCCCTTGTGCGTGCGGTATAATTTGACACTCCCTTCGTCGGTTTTTCCGTCGGCGATCAACTGCCGGGCTTCGGCCAGCAGGCGTGTCACCAGGTTTTTCTGGAGGTTATAGAGGTTTTCGATCGCCGGACGGTACTCTTCGAACAACTGGTCGTCGCCTTTGGGAACCGGGCCGGAGATGATCAATGGCGTACGGGCGTCGTCGATCAGCACCGAGTCGGCCTCGTCGATGATGGCGTAATGATGCTTGCGCTGCACGAGGTCTTTGGGCGACGAAGCCATGTTGTCGCGCAGGTAGTCGAAGCCGAATTCGTTGTTTGTGCCGAAGGCGATGTCCGCCAGATAGGCTTTGCGGCGCTCCTCCGAGTTGGGCTGCGTGTCGTCGATACAAGCCACCGAAAGCCCGTGGAACTGGTAGAGCGGTCCCATCCATTCGGAGTCGCGCTTGGCCAGGTAGTTGTTGACCGTCACCACGTGTACCCCTTTGCCGGTCAGGGCGTTGAGGAATACGGGCAGCGTCGCCACCAGCGTTTTTCCTTCACCCGTGGCCATTTCGGCGATGTTGCCTTCGCGTTCGCGTTCGCCGAGTTTCTTGGGCGGATTCTTTTTGCTGCGGGTCAGCACCACGCCGCCGAAGAGCTGCACGTCGTAGTGGATCATGTCCCATTTCGTGTCGTTGCCGCCCGCCATCCAGTGGTTGGCATACACGGCCCGGTCGCCTTCGATCGTCACGAAGTCTTTCGTGGCGGCGAGTTCGCGGTCGAAATCGTTGGCCGTCACCACGACCGTCTCGTTTTGGGCGAAACGGCGCGCCGTGTCTTTCATGATGGCGAACGCTTCGGGCAGAATCTCTTCGAGTACGTCCTCGATCTTGTCGTCGATGAGTTTGGTCGTCGTGTCGATCTCTTTTGACAGGCGCTCCTTCTCTTCGAGCGTGGTTTCGGGCAGTTCCAGCTTGGCTTTCAATCCGACGATCTTCGCCTCGTCCTCGGCGATGTAGTCGGCGATCCGTTTCCTGAGACCTGCGCTCCGGGCGCGCAGCTCGTCGTTGGAAAGAGCTTCGATCGAGGGATAGACCGCCTTGATCTTCTCCACATAGGGGGCGATCACTTTACGGTCTTTATCGGCTTTCGAGCCGAAAAGCAGTTTGATTACACTTGCAGCTATATCCATAAATGCGTATTGTTTGCGTATTGTTATTTCGTGTTGTTGTGGTAAATCCAACAAAAGTAATGTTTTTCCGGCAATCCCCAAAATATTAGCCGGTAAGGAATGTGTGTCGCCCGAAAAAACGTTTTTCGGGCCAATCGGAATTCACCACCTTATTTGAAACGTAAAATACGGCTTTCCCGTATAAAATTTTGAAGGTCGTACGTTGTTTTGCGGCTTGCATCCGTCCTGGCGGAATGAATGGTGCCTTCCGCGTACGGAAGATTTATTCCAGTTTTTGCAGAATCCGCATCCCCACGGGGCACTCCGCACAGCGTTTCGCGGCGCAGTATTCGGTCGGAAGCTGCAGCAGGGCCTGCGACTCGAAGGCGTTGCGGGGCGCGAGGCCCGAGCCTTGCCAGCCGCGCATGTACCGGTTGTCCTCCGCTGCGAGCCGCTCGAGCAGGCCGAGGGCGCTGTCGCGCAGCGTCTCGCGGGCGGTGTAACTCCCGTAGGCATACTGCATGACCGCCACCAGATTGATGCCGATCAGGTCGGCCTTGAACTTGCCGATGCGTTTCACCGCTTCGTCGCCCGGGATGCCGGGAATGTGGTGCGTGCGCCAGTATGCCGAGGCCTCCACGCAGAACAGGCGGCGCAGGTCCTCTTCCGTGCGGCAGGCCATTGCGCGATCCATCACCAGGTCGTCCTGAGCGAAGAATTCCGCAGCCTGCGCGATGCGCAGCACGGGGTGGTTGGCCGGCCGGATGCCCGCCAGCTCCCACTCCCCGGCCTCCATCGGTTCGATGTCGTATTTCGAGGCGAGGTACTCGAAGTTGCGCCGCAGGTCGAGTGTATAGTCGTCGTGGCGGTACAGCTCCAGCAGGCCCGAAGCCCCGAACAGCATCGCCTCCACGGCGTGCGGCGCCAGCCGCTCCTTGAGTACGTGATGATAGGGCACGCGGCGGGCGAGCGTGAGGTATGCCTCCTGATTCGTCCGGTCGCCCAGTGTGCGGAAATACATCAGGTAGAAGGTCTGGTTCCAGTTGTCGCCGGTCTCGTCGCGCAGGGCATCCACCGTGCGGAGTTTGCGGCGCAGGCGGTCGAAGAGCAGGGCCGTATAGACCTCGCTGCGCGCGAGGGGATGCAGCGAGGAGAGATAGCCGCCGCATTCCGACGTGGCGGCTCCGGCCCGCAGCCGGTTGAGCATCCGTTGCCTGCGCTCGTCGTCCATCGTCAGAACATGTTGAGTTCCAGCAGCGCCTCTTCGGACATCATGCTTTTGTCCCACACGGGGTCGAACGTGAGGATCACGTTCACGGACTTCACGCCCTTGACTTTGCCCACTTCGTTGTTGACGTCTTCCACGAGCAGGTCAGCCATCGGGCAGTTGGGCGCCGTGAGCGTCATGCGGATGTTGGCCACCCCGTCGGGCGTGTAGTCGATCTCGTAAATGAGTCCCAGATCGTAGATGTTGACCGGGATTTCAGGGTCGTATACGTTTTTGAGTGTCAGGACGATGTCTTTCTCGACCTGCAATATTTCTTCGGGAGTCATATGATGCAATTAAAAATTAAGAATGAAAAATTAAGAATTTTTGTTCCTGCCGGTACGCCGTATGCTGCAACCGGATAGAATTTTTAATTTTCAATTTATAATTCTTCATTCTCTTTGGCTTGAAAAGCCAACGCATAGAGCCGCATCTGCTTCACCATTGCCAGCAGGCCGTTGGAGCGTGTGGGTGACAGGTTGGCCGCGAGGCCGATCGCGTCGATGAAGTAGAGATCCGTGTCGAGTATCTCCTGCGGCGTGCGGCCGTTCAGCACCCGGATCAGTAACGCGATGATGCCTTTGGTTATTATGGCGTCGCTGTCGGCCGAGAAGTACACCCTGCCGTTTTCGAGCCGCGCATCGATCCATACGCGCGACTGGCAGCCGCGTATGAGGTACCGGTCGGTGCGGTGCGCCGGGTCGATGGCCGGAAGCGATTCGCTCAGGCCGATCAGATAGTCGTATTTGTCGAGCCACTCGTCGAAGACGGCGAACTCCTCGATGATCTCCTCCTGGATTTTATCTTTCATGTTTTTTTGTTTTATTCGACGATTTCTGCAAGGGGCGTGCCCTCCGAGGCGGAGGGTTCCCGGATTTCCAGCAAACGCGATAGTGTGGGCGCTATGGAGGTCATGTCCACGCGGCGCGAAATGCGCTGCGGCCCGGTTTGGAAGCCGTAGAAAATCAACGGCACGTCGGTGTCGTAACCGTACATCGAACCCGATGACGACCAGCAGCAGTCGCGCTCCTCGATCCAGCCCGGCATCAGATTGATGATTACGTCGCCCGATCGGCGGGGGTAGAAACTGTTCTGCATTTTCTGGGCGTAGCCGCTGCCGAAATAACTCGTCCGCATCGCCGTGGCCGACAGCGCGTGCGACACGCCGCGAAACTGCATGGTGAAAATAGCCACTTCGTTCTGCACGTCCGCCAGGTCGAGGCCCCGTTCGTAAATGAGATTGTGGTTCAGGTAGAGGCACTTGTTCTCGTACTCCAGCACCCAGTCGCCCACGCCGTAGCGCACGTTGAGGAAACTGTTGACGATCACCTCTGCCTGCCGTTCGTTGAAACGGTCGATCTCCTCACCCGCACGGTCGTAGGAGGGGCTTGTCCCGTGGTCGGAGGTGACGACCACCAGCGCTTCGCCGTCCTTCACCTGTGCGAACACGAACGTCAGGAAGTCGGCCAGGTCGCGGTCGAGCCGGTAGTACATGTCCTCGGTCTCGACCGATTCGGGACCGTAGACCTCCTGGATGCGGCGCGACGGATCGAGGCAGATGTTCAGCAGATCGGGCGTGGCGTCGTCCCCCATCCTGTACTGGGCGATCGCCTGCTTGGCCAGTCCCAGCAGGGCCGTATTGCCTGCCGGCGTGTAGAGCATCCGTTCGTAGTC
The DNA here is from genome assembly GCA_048465795.1 of Alistipes sp. Taxonomy (GTDB): domain Bacteria; phylum Bacteroidota; class Bacteroidia; order Bacteroidales; family Rikenellaceae; genus Alistipes. The sequence continues at coordinate 91,749 of DBFWKV010000001.1, read as the reverse complement.
GCTGCCCGGCTTGAGGCGTGCCTCCTTCCGCATGTCGTCCTTGCGCTGCTTCTTCGCATGGAGCGGTGCGATGTCGTAACTATGGGTGTTCCGGTACTTCTCCGGCGGCAGCAGGGTCTGCCACTGCGGATAGAGGTACGAGAGGTTGAACCGCTCGCGGTTGCTGTGGCGGATGGTCTCGGGAAGTTCCGTCGCGTAGTACGGCGATGTCGTCCAGTCGCAGCGCGCCGAATCCAGCCAGAAGGCTTCGCCGCCGCGTCCGGCCATCACCACGGCCGACATGGCTTCGGCAGCGACGGTCACCACGCGGCTGTCCGGCGATTGGCCGAGCAACGCTTCGCCGAGCGTCGGGGCGATCAGGTTGAGGGGTGAAGGGCCTGTTTTGCTGTCAATCAATCCGACGGGTTTATTCACCGAGTAGTCCTGCCACCGGGTGCCGATCACCCCGTGCGTCGAGGGCATGGCACCCGTGGTCAGGGTGGCGAGCGACACGGGCGTGGTGGTCTGCTGGTAATTGTAGGCGGCGTCGGTGTAGACCGTTCCGCCGTCCGTAAGGCGGCGGAACCCGCCTTCGTCGAAGTTATCGCCGTAGCGGGCGATGTCCTGGGCGCGCATCGAACTGACGACGATCTGGACCACCAGCCGGGGCCTTGCGGCCGAAGCCGGAAAAGCAGCGAACGCGGCCAGCAGCAGTGCGAATATGTGTTTTTTCATTGCAGTCGGTTTATCGAAGGGCAAAAATACGAATTTACTCCGAAAGATAGGCGAGAAAACGTGTCTTTTCCGTGGAAAAATCGATTCCCGCCTCCTTTTCAAGGGTTTCGATCCGCCCGAGGTTTTGGCGGCAAAAAACGCTATGGGCTTCGCTTTGCGGCTGTCGGGGGATGTGACGGGCCGCACGGACGATCTCCTGCACGACGGCGAGCGTTTCACGGGTGTGCTCGCCGAAAGCGGCTTCCGCGAATTTCTCCCAGATATATTCCACGGCTTGTGCCGAAGGGTGTACCAGATCGTCGGCGTAAAAGCGGTAGTCCCGCAGGTCGTCGGTCAGCAGCTCGAAGGCCGGGAAGTAGCAGACATTCGGAAAGCGTGCGGACAGCTCTTCGGCGGCCAGCCGCAGCGTGGCCTTGCTCACGGCGTTGCCCGGCAGACCGTCGCCCAGGTGGCGGATCGGGCTGACGGTAAGAATCACCGTCTTCCCGGCCAGCGTTGTGGCGAGCAGCTCCGACCATTCGCCGACGATTTCCGCGACGGTGAGCCGCTGCCGCTCGAAAAGGGCCTGCGGCTGCTTGTGGCAGTTGGCCACGACCGCGCCCGTCTCGCGCAGACGGTACACCCATGCCGTGCCGAAGGTGACGATCACCCGGTCGCTCCCGGCAAGGGCTTCGCGGCATTTATCGAGAGCGGTGTTTATGCGGGTGAGAACCTGCGAAGGATCGGGCGCATCGAAAAACGTGTCGGTGCCGTAGTGGAACCAACAGCCGTCCGAACCCCGCCGCAACTCTTCCCGCACGACCGGCCGTCCTGTTTCGGCACGCCGAAGCGAAGTTGCGACCGATGCCGGGTTGAACAGCGTACCCGTCGGGTTGCATGTAACGCGGAATTTCGCCTCGGCGAGTTTGCGGCCGATCTCCGCCGCGAAGCAGGAGCCTGACAGCAGGATGCGGTTTTCGTAACCGATCCTTGCGGGAAGGGGCGGGATAAGGATTTCCGTGCGGAATTTCATGGCGTAAAAATAGGGAAAAATCGGGTGCGGTGTTCCATTCCCGCCGTGCTTTTCCGGGATGTCCCGAAAATAATTCTGAATTTTGAATTTTGAATTTTGAATTGTTCGTACCTTTGTCCTATGATTCTCAGAGCGAACTGCAAAATTAACCTCGGACTGGACATCCTGCGCCGCCGGACAGACGGGTATCACGACCTGGAGACGGTGCTGTTTCCCGTACGGGGACTTTACGACGACGTGGAAATACTGCCTGCCGCGCAAACTTCCTTTGTTGCAACCGGTTTGGCGATCGACTGTCCCGAGGACGAAAACCTCTGCCTGAAAGCCTGCCGGCTGATGCAACGGCGGTACGGTGCCGGCGACGTGCGGATCCGGCTCGATAAACGGGTGCCTTTCGGGGCCGGCCTGGGGGGCGGCTCGTCCGACGCAACGGCTGTAATCGTCGGTATGAACACCCTTTTCTCGCTGGGTCTCGGTGAGACGGAACTGATAGCCGCCGCCGCCGAACTGGGCAGCGACACGGCCTTCTTTGTGCGTAATACACCCCAGCTTTGCACGGGTCGCGGCGAGGTGATGACCCCGTTCCCGCTCGGCCTGGGGGGCTTGACGCTGGTGATCGTCAAACCCGAAGAGGGTGTTTCCACGCGCGAAGCCTATGCCGGCGTGACGCCCCGCGTGCCGGAGATTCCGCTCGCACAGCGTTTGATGCACCCGCTTACGGCATGGCAGGGGAGCGTCACGAACGATTTCGAAAAGTCGGTATTCGCCGCCCGCCCCGCGATCCGGGAGGCTAAAGAACGCCTGCTGGCAGCCGGTGCGCTCTATGCTTCGATGTCGGGCAGCGGCTCGGCCGTTTTCGGCCTTTACGCCGGGAACGAAGACGGCGAAAAGCTGCGCCGCCTTTCGCCGTTCGTGTTTTCCTTGTAATCCGTTGTCGTTCGGCCTGGGAGTTTATTCCGCTCCGCAGGGTACGGCCATCTTCTCGATGCGCCGCTGGTGGCGTCCGCCTTCGAATTCGGCTGCAAAGTAGGCTTCAAGCATTGCCACTGCCTCGTCGTTGGAGACGAAACGCGCCGGAAGGACGATCACATTGGCATTGTTGTGCCGCTTGATGAGCGATGCGATTTCCGGTATCCAGCTCAGGCCCGCACGAATGCCCTGATGCTTGTTGAGGGTGATGGCCATTCCCTCGCCCGAACCGCAGAGGCCGATACCGCGCTCCAGTTCGCCCTTCTCGATGGCTTCCGCCAGCGGATGTGCGAAGTCGGCGTAATCGACGCTTTCCGGCGAGTAGGTGCCGAAGTCGAGCACTTCGTACCCCTGCATGTCGAGCCAGCCCACCAGGAATTCTTTCATTTCGTAGCCAGCGTGATCGGAGGCAATACCTATTTTCTTGTTCATATCGAGTGTATTTTGCGTTTGTTCGGTTCTATGCTGCAAATGTACGGAAAATTACCGGAGCTGCGTGGGGTGTGGCCTTAAAAATGTGTTAATTTTGCACCGTGAAAATTGTGCTCTCCATACTTGGCTGCGTGTCGCTGGCGCTGGGTATCGCCGGGATTTTCCTGCCGTTGCTGCCCACCACGCCCTTTCTGCTGCTGGCCGCCGCCCTTTGGGTGCGCTCTTCGCCGCGCTTGTACGCCTGGCTGCTGCGTCATCCCCGGCTGGGGGAGTACGTGCGCAACTTCCGCGAAAATCGCGCCATACCTCTCCGGGCGAAGGTCGTTTCGCTCGTTTTGATGTGGGCGACGATGCTCTACTGTGTTTTCGGACTGCTTTCAGCCTGGTGGTGGGCGCAGGCCGTGCTGCTGGTGGTCGCCGTCGGTGTCACGTGGCATATCCTTTCGTTCGCCACTTTGAAGAGGTAAATCCCGCTGATGAACCTGAAAGAACCGGTTTCTTCAAAGAGAGACCGGTTCTTTTGTGCTGCCGAAGTCGGCTAAAGTTTGCCGCTCGGGAACGGATTCCAGCCACCGCCGCCTTCGCCGTCGTCCGCCGTGGCTGCGGCTTTGAACAGACCCGTGGTGATGTCGCCCATGTAGCCGAATGCGAAAATGTAGTAATCCGTGCCCGATACGAGTTTTTCGCTCCCGTAAGTATAAGAACTCCTGAATGGTACGGGTGATGCGACCAGCGCACCGTTGTTCCTGCCCATGAAGCAGTTGAGCATGATATAGTCGCCCGACTGTCGGACCACCTCCCGCATGAAGGCCTCGTCGTCGGCGAATGAGTCGTATTCGCTCGCGCTGACAATTCCCGTGTAGTAATATTCGTCGTCGGTCGACGGAGTTACCGAAAATTGGAAATTGCAGATTTTGCCGCCGAACCAGTCGTCGGGGTCGGTTTCCGCGCCGGGTGTGATGTCTTCGATGGCAAGTGTCATCGAAGAAGGCACGACTGCCGTGGTCGTGACGGTATGCGTCGCCACCTGGGTGGTGCGGTTCCCCTGCCTATCTACGCCGAAGACATAGACCGTATAGGAAGTCTGAGGCTTTATGTGCGTAGCCCCGATGTCGCGGCGCGAATGGAGCGTCCGCTCGCCCGTGAAAATCTGCTTGTCGCCGGCCCAGTTCATGTTGAATCCGTTTTCGAAGGCGATCTGCTCGTCGGCTACTTGTCCGGGCGTTTTCCCTGAAACTTCGTCGGTCGATTTGATGGTCGAATAATAGCGTGTCGTCGTGCGGCTCGGTACGACATGGATGTTCATGAGCACCGAATTGCACGACGCAATGTCGATGGCGAACGTACAGTCGTCCGTGATCTCGACCTTCGCGGTGGTGAAGGGCACTTTGGTCAGCGAGGTGCAGGCCGAAATGCTTTTGTCGATGCCGAAGGCCAGTGCATAGAACTCCGTGTCGGGCAGAAGTCCCGTGAAGGGGAGCGACGTTTTGCCTTTCGAAGTCACCTGGTCGAGCCTCGACGCATCGGTACCGATATTCACGCGAATCGAACTCAAAGCTCCGGCAACAACCTCCTCGTCGCTGCCGTGAAACGAATTTTCATATTCCTGGGCGGAGATGAATCCCAGAAAGTAGTTGGTCTGCGTATCGTCGGGATCGGCCGTCAGCGTCGCGCTCTTTTGCTCCACGGCGGTTGCGGCGAGGCGGAAATCGATCGTCTTGAGTGCATTGGTTCTTACCGCTTTTTTTACCAGCCGCGTGGTCAACCGTCCGTCAGAATCGATTCCGTAGGCGAAGATGTAGTAGTCGGTGTCGATCTCCAGATTCTCGCGCGACAGTTTGTAGCCGTCGGGATCCCAATCGTCGAACAGGAACGAGAGATACTCCGCCAGCGAGCCGAACAGGTATTCGTCGGCTTCGGCTTTAAGTTTCGTGAGTTCGTTTTCCAGAAATTTTTCGGGAGAGCCGACGGCATCGTAGTCACTTTTCTTCACCAGTCCGGTGAGAAAGGTCAGCTTCGCGTCGTATGCGGCAAGGATGTCGGCCTTCACCGATGCGACCGTCACTTCGGTTACGGAGATCAGCAGGGGTTTGTCGGGGACGGACTGCTCCACGGACACCGTAACGTCCTCCGCACCCGGGTAGGAGAAGGTGACGAAGCCTGTACGCGTCAGGTCGTCTTCGATGTTCTCGTCCGCCGTGAAGGTGATCTTTCCTGCCGTCGTGTTCTCGAAATCGTGGAGCCAGCTATCCTCGCTCGAAGCCGATGCGAGCTGGCTGCCAACCGGATGATCGACCTGGTAGGAGAGCGTTATACGGCCCCCGGAGGCTGATACCGTAAGTTTTCCGGGCTGGTCGGTCTGAATTTTCAGAACAGGGGCGTTTCCCGGTTCGGGATCCTGGGTCTTATCGTCGCCGCATCCCGCGAAAAGAGCGGAGAAAAGCAGCAACGACATGAAAAGTGCGTTTAATTTGAATTTTTTCATAGCATAAAAAGACTGAAATTTGACGTAAAGGGACGTGTAAAGGTAGCTATTTTCGGAAAAATGCAAGTACGGGACGGGATATTTTCCACTTCCAAGCCTGTTTTTTCCGTGTATGGCGGTGTTCGCTGTCCGGACAGCGTACTTTTCGGTATAGACGGAAAGCCGGTTTGCACGGACGCGAGCCGGAACTGTGATCGATTTGTAGATACTACTGTTTTTGTCCCGGAATTCCTGCTGCCGGAGTTTGCCGGGAGGAGCTGACGACCAGCGTAACGGCCGCAATCACCAGCGCTGCCCCCGCAGCGCTTCGCAGGCCGAACGGTTCGCCGAAAATCCAAACACCGATCACCACGGCCGTGAGCGGTTCCAGGGCGCCGAGGATCGAAGTCATGGTCGGACCGATGAGTTTGATGGCCCGCACCAGCGCTATGTTCGAAAGGGCGGTAGCGGGCAGCGCCAGACCCAGGATGCTGAGCCACTGTCCGCCGTCGGCAACCAGCCGCACGCCTCCGGTAAGCATGCCCCCGCAAAAGAACAGCAGGGCGCCGAAAGCCGTTACATAAAAGGTGAGGGTGGTGGATTCGATCCCTGCCGCACGGGTTTTCCGTACACCGATGATATACCCTCCGTAGGAAAAGACCGAAACCGCCGCACAGGCGATACCCAATCTCGTATCGCCGCCCGGACTGCCGATATTGCCGGCCGAAAGCAGGGCCGCGCCGACGATCGAGACACCGATGGCCAAAGCCGTGCGCCACGAACTGCGCTCGCGGAAAAAAAGCGTCATGGCGATGGCGACGGCAACCGGGTACATGAAGTGGATGGTCGAAGCGACGCCGCTCGAAATGTTCTTATAAGCGATTACCAGGCACAGTGAGGTGGCTGCCCGGAAAAGACTCAGCAAAAAAACCGCACAGAGGTCACCGACTCCGATGCGGAAACGGCAGCCGTGCAGCAGCCCCCATAAACCCAAAGCCGCCGAGGCGATGCCCCAGCGGTAGGTAAGTACTTCGAACGGCGAGAAACCCGCCAGCAGAAGCGTGATGGAGAAAAACGGCGCCAGTCCGAACGTCGACGACGAAAGCGCGGCGAAAGCGATGCCTTTCGAATGGGACATGGTGCGTGGCGGTATTCCCGTATTCTAAAGGAGCAGTCTCTCCGACAGGCTGAGCAGGAATCCCAGCACCAGCGTGTTGACCAGAATGAACGGAATCGCCTTGCGCTCCTTGCCCGTGAACGTCAGCACCACGGGCAGAGCCAGCATCAGCGTTACGGCCATGCCGTCGGCCCACCAGGGCAGATACGGCAGATTGGTCTGATAGATCAGTATGCCGGCGAACAGGTACGTGAGAAAAGCCGAGAGGCAGGATCTGAACGGCAATTTTTGGGCGATCATCGGAAGAACGTCCACCGCGCCCGCAACGGCGCCTGCGCAGAGCGAAATCGTGAAATGATCCATCGGATTGCGGATTATTTGGATGCGCGCTTGCGGTCTACCTCGCTCAGCAGGATCTTGCGCAGACGCATGGCGTGGGGCGTAACCTCCACATACTCGTCCGCCTGGATGTATTCGAGCGCTTCTTCAAGCGTGAAAACCTTCGGAGGTGCGATCGAGGTTTTGTCGTCCGATCCCGAGGCGCGCATGTTCGTGAGCTGCTTGGCTTTGGTAACGTTGACCGTAATGTCGTTCTGGCGCGTATGTTCGCCGATCACCTCTCCTTCATACACCTGTTCCATCGGGGAGATGAAGAAGCGTCCGCGATCCTGCAGTTTGTCGATCGAATAGGCGTAGGCCGTGCCCGTTTCGCCCGAGATGATCGAACCGTTGGTGCGCATCTCGATCTCGCCCACCCAGGGTTCGAAATCCTTCAGCCGGTGTGTCATGATAGCCTCGCCGGCCGTAGCGGTCAGCATGTTCGACCTCAGGCCGATGATGCCGCGCGAGGGAATGTCGAATTCGAGCCGCGTGCGGTCGCCGTTCGACACCATGTTGGTCAGCGTACCCTTGCGTTTGGTCGCCAGTTCGATCACCGTTCCCGAATACTGCTCGGGGCAATCGACCGTCATCTCCTCGACCGGTTCGCATTTGCGTCCGTCGATCTCCTTGACGATCACGCGAGGCTGGCCGACCTGCAGCTCGTAACCCTCGCGTCGCATGGTTTCGATCAGCACCGACAGGTGCAGTACGCCGCGTCCGAAGACGTTGAACGAGTCGGCCGAAGGACCCGGAGTTACGCGCAGGGCGAGGTTTTTCTCCAGTTCGCGGTCGAGGCGCTCCTTGATGTGGCGCGAGGTAACATATTTGCCGTCCTTGCCGAAAAAGGGCGAATTGTTGATCGTGAAGAGCATCGACATCGTCGGTTCGTCGATGGCGATAGGGGGCAGAGGTTCGGGATTTTCGAAGTCGCATACCGTGTCGCCGATCTCGAATCCTTCGATCCCCGTGAGGGCGCAGATTTCGCCGCACGGTACTTCGTCCACCTTCTTCTTGCCGAGACCTTCGAAGATCATCAGCTCCTTGATCCGGGTTTTCTGCATCGTCACGCCGTCGCGTTTGGCGAGCGTGACGCTCTGGCCCGCCCGGAGCGTACCGCGCGTAAGTTTGCCCACGGCGCTGCGACCCGTGTAGGCCGAATATTCGAGCGAGGTGACCAGCATCTGGGGCGTGCCTTCGACGATCGCAGGCTCCGGGATTTCGTCGATGATGGCATCCAGCAGCGGAACGATCGAATCGGTCGGTTCGTTCCATTTGTGCGACATCCAGCCCTGCTTGGCCGAGCCGTAGATGGTCTTGTAGTCCAACTGCTCCTCTGTGGCGTCGAGCGAAAACATCAGGTCGAATACCTGTTCGTTGACCGCCTCGGGGCGGCAGTTGGGTTTGTCCACCTTGTTCACCACGACGATGGGTTTCTTGCCCAGCGCCAGGGCTTTCTGCAGCACGAAACGGGTCTGGGGCATGGTTCCCTCGAAGGCGTCCACCAGCAGCAGCACGCCGTCGCACATGTTCAGCACGCGTTCCACTTCGCCGCCGAAGTCGGCGTGGCCCGGGGTGTCGATGATATTGATTTTGTAATCCTTGTAGATTACCGAAACGTTTTTCGAAAGGATCGTGATTCCGCGTTCGCGCTCCAGATCGTTATTGTCGAGAATCAGTTCGCCGCTTTGTTTCGCATTGTCGCGCAGGACGTTGCCGGCGAGGATCAGTTTGTCTACGAGCGTGGTTTTTCCGTGGTCTACGTGGGCAATAATGGCAATATTGCGTAGTTTTTGCATAGAGATACGATTAGTGGTGCAAAGATAGTGTAAGCCGGGCGCAGAACCAAATTTATTTGGATTATGCCGAGGCGCAGCCTGTCTAAGCGAAAATTTATCTTTCGCAAAGGTAAGCATTTCTGAGGAAAATATGCTATTTTTGTTCTCTTATTAAGTTTTATTAAAAACATGGAGCCGGTTTTCAAAGTCAGGCAGCAAAGCGAGGTCTATGTGGGTACGGTAAGGGACATCCTGCCCGGGGTGTTGCCCGAAGGACGTGTGGTGGTGGTCTCCGATACGTCGATCGACCGGCTTCATCACGACCTGCTGGCTCCTTACGACACGGTGCTGATCGGTGCCGGGGAGACCGTAAAAACCCTTCGGACGGCGGAAATGATCTACCGCCGGTTTATCGAACTGGGGGTGGACCGGGCGACGTTCGTGCTGGGTGTCGGAGGCGGTATCGTCACGGATGTGGCCGGATTCGTCGCCTCGACCTATATGCGCGGTCTGTCGTTCGGTTTCGTCTCGACGACCCTTTTGGGACAGGTCGACGCATCGGTGGGCGGCAAGAACGGCGTGAATGTCGACGGATACAAAAATATGGCGGGAACCTTCACGCAGCCGCAGTTCGTCATCTGCGATCCGGAGTTGCTGCGCACGCTGCCCGAGCGGGAGTTCCGCGCCGGACTGGCCGAGGTTGTGAAGGCGGGTATTATTGCCGACGCCGACCTTTTCTCGCGCATCGAAAATTCGGCGTTCGAAGCATTACGAACGGATACCGACCTGCTGTCGGACGTTATTTCGGCGGCGATCCGCGTGAAGGCGGACATCGTCGAGAACGACGAACGGGAGTCGGGCGAGCGGCGTAAACTGAATTTGGGACATACGCTGGCCCATGCGATCGAGAAGACTTCGAGCCAGATGAATCACGGCGAGGCGGTGGCCGTGGGAACGGCCCTGATCGCTTCGGCAGCCGTCAAATTCGGGGTGTTGCAGCCTGCCGATCGTGACCGCATCGTCGGTGTGCTGACTGCGCTGGGCTTCGATCTGACGCCTCCGGTCGAGGTGCGCCGACTGCTCAAGGAGGTTTCGAAAGACAAAAAGAATGAGAACGGACGCCTTCGCGTCGTGCTGCCCGTAAGTATTGGCGACTGCGAGGTGCGCACGATGTCGATGGCCGATTTTGCGGCGCTGTTCTGACCGGAAGCTCCCGCATGAAAAGCCCCCGGACGGGGTCGGTTAAATTCTAATAAAGTTTGTTAAAATCGGATTTATTTTTGTATATTTACGCCTGAATGAAGTGTTCTGCATGAGGAAGAACGCTTGTCCTGGGAGGCATTTGCAGGATTTCAACTCTGCTCGTTTAACCCGATATTTTTTCTTATGAAACAGTTTAGCCTTTGTCTTTTGATCCTCGTGCTGGCCGCCTGCCGGGATGACAAACCGGTACGGTCTTCCTCCATCACACCGGAAAAGAACGAAGTCACGGCCCGCGCCGCCGGATTGCGCGAAAAGATCGCGGTCGGTTCGGATTGCGACTGGCAGGTGGGGGAAACGCCCCAATGGTGCCGTGCACGTAAAATCGCTTTGAACGGGCAGGAATATCTGGATTTGGAGGTCGACCCCAATGAGGATGCAGCGTCCCGGCAAACCGTCGTTCGCCTGTTCTGCGAAAGCACCGTTTCCTCCCTGCGGATTTTCCAGGACGGGAAATCCGAGACGGCCGATCCGTTGCAGTGGGCGCCGTTGCCGGTGGCTACATTGACCAGGGCCGCGTATGAATTGTCGGCAGACGGAACAACACGCACCTACCGGATAACCGGGGACAGGGTATTTGCCACACCGTCGTTCGTCCGGCAGGTTTATCCCGGCCATTTAATCAACCGTCGCACCGATTACAGTACTTTAACGGCCTATGACCAATATACCTATAACCCGGTACGCATTACAGCTTTTGTAAACAACCGCCTTTACGAGCATGAATCGGTGCCCTCGTTCGATGTCGTGAATGAAATGGCACAGCAGATTATTGCCGGCCTTCCGCAGCAGAGTTCCGGGCTTTATCTCTCGTCTCCCATACCGTACTATTCCTACCGGCATCTTCATTTGCTGGGTTACGGCAATATGGGATTGAATCTGGATGAATTGGTAAGCGGCAAACCGTATACTCAAAAAGAGATGAACAAGCGAACGGGAATGATTTACGCCAGCGTTCACGAGTTGTTCCAGATCTCGATGGACTATCCGGAAAAGCTGGTCGTCGAAACGATCGATGAGCGGGACTTGCCGGATATGTCCTATATCAACAGCATAGCTTACGGAAAAACCTCCCTACTGGTCGTCGAGTCCGAGAGCGATTTCACCCCGGTGAAAGTCGTGGTGGGGAAAGTTGCGCGGGGTGAAAATCTGAGCGCCGAGGAAGCGTCGATAAGAGACGGTCTCGATTGTCGGTATATCTCTTTCGATAATTCCGGGGTTCACACCGCGAGAGGTAGTTACAGCCTGATCGAGAGAGGTGTGGAGGAGGCTGTCGATTTGCAGTCGGGAATCATTCCGTTGAGTTTCACGACCAACAAACTGGCCGATAATACGGTCGGGACGATGGAGATCGGGTTGGAACTGAAGTAGTTTCCCCGGTTACATTTGCCTGCAGTGTCGGGGGATATTTATAAGACGAAACCAAAGCGGCTGTGGTTCCACAGCCGCTTTAGGGTTATTTGCAGATCCTTTCCTGCAAATCCAGGTCGTAAGCCTCCCAGTCTTCGATCGGTTTGCGTGCTATGCCCGACTCCATTGCCGCGCGGGCGACGGCGGGGGCTACGGTTGTCAGCAGCCTCGGGTCGAGCGGTTTGGGGATCAGGTAGCCGGGGCCGAATTCCAGTTTGTCGATGCCGTAGGCCCGCATTACGTTCGCCGGAACAGGTTGGCGGGCCAGTTCGGCCAGCGCGTGTGCTGCGGCGAGTTTCATCGCGTCGTTTATCTGCGAGGCGCGCACGTCGAGCGCTCCCCGGAAGATGTAGGGAAAGCCCAGCACGTTGTTGACCTGGTTGGGATAGTCCGAGCGTCCCGTGGCGAGCAGGATGTCCGGCCGCGCTGCAAGAGCATCCTCGTAGGAGATTTCGGGATCGGGGTTGGCCAGCGCCATGACCAGCGGCGTGGGCGCCATCGAGCGCACCATCTCCTGTGTCAGGATGCCGGCCTTTGAAACGCCGAGAAAAACGTCCGCACCTTCGAGTGCTTCGGCGAGGCTGTGCAGGGGGCGAGCAGTTGCGAATTCCCGTTTCATGGGGTTGAGGTCGGTACGGTCGGCGGTCACCACGCCCCGGCTGTCGCACATGACCAGATTTTCGTGCCGGATGCCGAGCACCAGAAACAGCCGTGCGCAGGCAATGGCCGCAGCTCCGGCGCCGTTGATCACCACCTTCGTCTCTTCGATATGTTTCCCGGAGAGGCAGAGCGCGTTGAGCAGCGCCGCCGACGAAATAACCGCCGTGCCGTGCTGGTCGTCGTGCATCACGGGGATGTCCAGCTCCTCGCGCAGCCGGCGTTCGATCTCGAAGCATTCGGGTGCCTTGATGTCTTCGAGGTTGATGCCGCCGAAAGTGGGGGCGATGTTGCGCACCGTACGGACAAATTCGTCGGGATCGGTGGCCGACACTTCGATGTCGAAAGCGTCGAGTCCCGCGAATGTCTTGAAAAGCATCGCTTTCCCTTCCATCACGGGTTTCCCGGCCGCCGCACCGATGTTGCCCAGCCCCAGCACGGCTGTGCCGTTCGATATGACGCCTACCAGATTGCCCTTGCCGGTATATTTGTAAATGTCGTCCGGATGCGCCTCGATTTCCAGACAGGGAGCCGCTACGCCGGGCGAGTAGGCCAGCGAGAGGTCGCGTTGCGAATGGTGGGGTTTTGTCGGCAAAACTTCGATTTTGCCCGGGCGTCCTTCGCTGTGATAGCGCAGGGCGGCTTCTTTCAAGGTATCTTTGCTGTTCATGCCGATTCGGTTCTGTTTGCGTTAAGTTACATATAACGTTGAACCGAATACAATTATTGCGCCTTATTTTGCGCTTTTACCAAAATAAACCCGGATGCCTGCGGAGATGCCGATGTGGGAAATACCGCCTTTCTCGTCTTCATTCCAGTAACCGTTGAATTCAGGGAAAAAGAGCCTGTTCCAGAGAAGATTCGCTCCGATGCCGACGTGTTTGCAGATCATGTATTCAGCACCGACGGTGAGGTGGACGCCGAAGCCGTCCGTCGAAAAATGTTCGCTTTGATACGCCTGCGAATGCCAGCCGTAACCGACTCCGAGGGTAGCCGAAAGAATGCCGTTTACGCCTATTTTCGATTTGCTTACGAATTCCGGACCGATGTATTGGGTGGTAAAATCGATTTCTTCCTCGCTGAATTTGGATGAGGTGGCCAGGCCGGAATAGACGATGCCGAATCCCAGGCCGCTTTTGCCTGTCCACTGATAACCTGCATTGTACCCGATGCCGCTTTTGGCATCCGACCATCCCGGCGGCAGGTAAAATTTGCTGAGAATATATCCGTAGCCGACGTTCCCGTAAAAGGTATGCTGCGGAACCTGTTTGCGTTGCTGCCTGTGAGTCAGTGCCTGGCGCGAATGCGGATCGTATTCCGGTTGAGCGGGTAGCACCCCATCGGGCAGGGGGTCCGAAACCGACTTCGTGAAGCCGGATGAGACCGGCTCCGGTGAGTCCGCCGGCTGAAACGGGGATATCCGGCGTGTTTCGGGTATCGCGGCACCTTCTTCGATATATATCATATCGGCCCAGATGCGGTGGCAGCTGCTCCCCAGCGCGTTCGGTTTCAGGTGGGTGGTGATTTTGAGCGCATTGCCCCCGACTTTCGCCGTCTGCTGCTGTGCCAGAAGAAGTACTTGCTCGTAACTGCAGTTGACCGCGAAACCACCGTCGCTGATGCTGACTAACCCCAGGGTGTCGTTGGGAACGGGAAGCACCTCCTGTTCTTCGTAGATTTTCACTTCGTCGGCCATGACGGAAACCGGTCTGGTTTTTTGTACGCTGGTGTACACTTTGGGTGAACACGCTGTCGAGATGAAAAATACCGCAATCGCTAAAAAGAGAGAGGAAAGTCGTTTCATCGTATAAGGGTTAGTTTAGGTGTGTTCCCTTTGGCTAAAACAGCGTGTTCGCTCCGTCTGATGGCGGCGTAAAGCCCAGATGCCGCCAGGCCAGCTCCGTGGCTTCACGACCCCGGGGCGTGCGCTTGAGAAATCCCTCTTTGATCAAAAATGGCTCGTAGACCTCTTCGATCGTTCCGGCATCCTCGCCCACGGCCGTGGCAATGGTGTTCAGCCCGACCGGGCCGCCCTTGAATTTCTCGATGATCGTGCCGAGAATCTTGTTGTCCATGCGGTCGAGGCCGCGTGAATCGATGTTGAGGGCCGCGAGCGCAATCTTCGTGATTTCGAGGTCGATATGTCCTTCGCCCTTGACCATCGCAAAGTCGCGCACCCGCCGCAGCAGGGCGTTGGCGATACGGGGCGTGCCGCGCGAGCGGAGTGCTACTTCGTGCGCCGCGTCGTCGTCGATCGAGACGTCGAGGATGCGGGCCGAGCGTTTCACGATGCCCGAGAGCACCGTCGCGTCGTAATATTCCAAATGACACTGGATGCCGAAACGCGCGCGCAGGGGTGAGGTCAGAAGACCGCTCCGGGTCGTGGCGCCGATGAGCGTAAAGGGGGCCAGCTCGATCTGGATCGAGCGCGCAGAAGGGCCTTTGTCCAGCACGATGTCGATCTTATAGTCCTCCATCGCCGAATAGAGATACTCTTCGACGATGGGACTGAGCCGGTGGATCTCGTCGATGAACAGCACGTCGCCCGGATTGAGGTTGGTCAGCAGGCCCGCCAGGTCGCCGGGCTTGTCGAGCACGGGGCCGGAGGTGACTTTCAGCTGGGAGTTCATCTCGTTGGCGATGATGTTGGCCAGCGTGGTCTTGCCCAGACCCGGGGGGCCGTGCAGCAGCACGTGGTCGAGCGAGTCGCCTCGCATGAGCGCCGCCCGGATGAAAATGCGGAGATTTTCGACGGTTTTCTCCTGCCCCGCGAAGTTGCCTAACTCCTGGGGGCGGATTTTATTTTCGAATTCGAGGTCGCTCTCGGTATTGCGTACGATAGACATGCAGCAAAGATAACGATTTTTTCGCGCTGCCGCCGCCGGGACATGAAAAAATCCTGCCCCGAACATTCCGGGCAGGATCGATCCGCATTCCGACGCCGTGTGAGCCGGATGCCGTTTATTTGGGCTGGTAATCCACTTTTTTGTAAGTGGCTGTGCCCTCGGGGTTGATAACCGCGATGTATAATCCCTTTTTGCCGGTAACTGCCGGATGCAGGTCTTCGAGTTTGTAGGAGACGATGCCTTGCACATACAGGTTCCTGCCGCCGGTCGTGCTTTCCGCTTTGTGACGGAATTCGAGATACGTATAGTCCTGTGGCATATCGGCGGGTGCTTCCGCTCCCGTGTTGTTCACGAGCGAAATCCGGTGGCCCTTCCGGGTGTCCTCCGGGTCGATCCTGTAACCGATGTCCAGCCATTTGTCACCCAGTGAAATCCATTGGGCTTTTATCCATTCGGTGCCGAATTTTTCTTCCGCGTCCGGTGTGCCCTGTGCCGTGTCGACTCCTTTGGTCAAAATATCCCCGATGTCGTAAAGGGTAATGCTCCGGTCATAACCGGTCTGGGCCTTGTCCTGAAAGCCAAAGATAATTAAAGCCCGTTTGCCGTCTTTACTGTTCCCGTCGGCGTCTGTAATACTGTACGTTACGGATTTTTTGCCCGGATAGAGTGTCTCTCCGTTGTCCAGCGTAAAGGAATAGTCATCCGCAATCGTTGCGTTTACGGTGACATAAGCCCGGTAAATTTCCTCCGCATCGTCGTTGCACGACTGAAACAGGGGCAGGGTGGCGACGGCCGCCAGCAGGGCAATTTTCAATTTTTTCATGGTTTTCTTCGCTATCGGTTTATTTGTGGTATCTTTCACCCTGCTAAACGACACCGGGCGCGAAATACTGCGCAGCCTGTGAAAAATTTCAAAAAAGCGGATGCCTCGGTGCAGTATTTCGTAGGGCGGACCGTTTCAAAAGTGTAACCCGATCATGCAAACGGAGGAACAGATACTGGCGGAGCAGTGCCGGCATGGGGATCGTACCGCCCAAAGGGAGTTGTACGACCGGTATGCCGGCTATCTGATGAGTGTCTGTATGCGGTATGCCGGTGACCGGGCGACAGCGGAGGATTTGCTGCACGACGCTTTTCTCAAGATTTACGGAGTGATCGGCAAATTCAGCTACCGGGGGCCGGGGTCGCTCCGTGCATGGCTGAAGCGGGTAACGGTGAATATGGCACTCGAATGGCTCCGCGCCAGGTCGCGCCTGACATGCGTGAGCCTCGATGAAAACCGGTGTGCCGGTGTGCCTGCCGAACCGCTGCCCGGGGCGGTGGAGCGTATTCCGAAGCAGGTGCTGATGCGGTTCGTGCAGGAGCTGCCCGACGGCTACCGCACGGTATTCAACCTGTTTTGCGTCGACGGGCATTCGCACCGGGAAATCGCCGGTATGCTGGGGATCAACGAGAAATCCTCTTCTTCGCAACTGGCGCGGGCGCGGGCAATCCTGGCCCGGCGGGTGAGGGCTTATTGGGTAGAACATGGAGAGTTATGAAACGAGATCAGGATTGGTTGGATGAATTGGGCGGTATGCTCCGGGAAGCCGAAACCCCTCCTCCTCCGGGCGGTTGGGAACGGCTCGAACGGGAGTTGCCTGCGGCACCGGAAGGCCCGTGGTTCATCCGTCGCTGGCACAGGGTCGCTGCTGTCGCTGCCGTCGTGCTGATTTGTGTGGCGGTGGGAGATTCATTCCGCCGGGCACGCAGGGTGTATGAAGGCGATGTGAGGTTTGTTGTGGCATCGGCGGCAGCCGATAGCACGTCCCTGGTGTCGAAAAATAATGCGGAAACCATAGACGTTGGGGCGGAGCCGTTCCTTCCGACGGAGCAGGAAGATATGACGCAACCCGGCGAACGAATTGCGGCGGCTCCTTCGGCGGCCCGGCATCTGGCGGAGATTTTAGAGGTTACGCACGTGCAGCGGGCAACGAAGTCGGAGCCGGATGAAATTCCGGAAGAAATTGCTGCTGCCGCAGAAGGGGAGAGCAGAGGCACCCCGTACACCAACGACCGCGTGCGCGCCTGCCGAAGCGCGTCTTCCCGTACCGACACGGCCCTCGGTTCGGAGAAAGCGGTGTGTGCACATTGGGCGGCGGCGCCCGCAGGAAAGAGGGTTTCGCGCGGTAAGGCTGCACTGGGACTCTTTGCCGGCGGGGGAATGACTTCGTCGGGAAGCCGCGTGCGGGGTACGAATACCTTTATGTCGAATGCCGCGATTCCGGGAACGGGCGTCAATCTGATGAAGTACGATTATCGCGATTGTTCCTACGATCATAAGCTCCCCCTCAGTTTCGGTCTGACCTTCCGCAGGGAGTTCCCTTACGGCCTGTCGCTCGAAAGCGGCGTGGTCTATTCGCTTTTGCGTTCCGAGGTCGCCGTGCCGTATGCGGACGGAAAGTTGCAGCAGCGACTTCATTTCATCGGGATTCCGCTTCGGGTTAACTGGCGTATGTTCGACCGGAGCGGATTCTCATTATATATAGGTGCGGGAGCGATGGCCGAAAAATGTGTCAGTGCCTGTTTCGGGAAGGAAACCGTCACGGAAAAAGGGCTTCAGGGATCGGTCTTCGGCCTCGCCGGCGTGCAGTACCGGCTGGGAGGCCCTGCGGCGCTTTACTTCGAACCGGAGGTGTCCTACTATTTTACGCAAACCGAACTGCGCACTTCGCGTACCGATTCTCCGGTGAGCCTTTCGCTGCAAGTGGGGGTGCGTTTCTCCTTTTAATCAAATATTTGGAATGGTTTATGACTGTCCGCATCATCCGGTGCGGACTTTTTGTGAAATGCCTGCGGGGACATAAAAATGTCCAAATGTATTATTTTTTGTTGTGCAATCGAAAATTGTTATTAATTTTGTTACATTATTGGAAGCCGAAACGAAGTGTTTCTTGCTGGATAGGTGTGTGCGGTGTTGAACAACGGCGGCACTGGGAGGTGATGATATGCCCGGGTGAAAGGGTGGTGAGTGACGGCGGAATAAAAAGAGAGCCGATATTCGTTTGACGAAAATCAACTCTCTTTCAAGTAGTCCCGACGGGAATCGAACCCATATCGTAAGAACCGGAATCTTATATTCTATCCATTGAACTACGGGACCGCGGTGCAAAGATGCAAAAAAAATTTTAAATATTATGCGACAGAAGCAGAATAATTGGGAAAGAATCGAAAGTGTTATCAAATGGGCGAATATGTCGACCAACTATTTCGCCCGCCATATCGGTCTTCCCCGGGGAGAAAACCTCTACCAGATCAAGCGGGGAAACAACGGGATTTCACTGGATGTCGCCGAACGCGTGGTTTCCTGTTTCCCGCAGATCGACAAGCTCTGGCTGCTTACGGGAGAGGGCGATATGTTCTCCGAATCCCGCCGCCGAGGGGTGCAGATACCGTTTTACAACCTGGACATCGAACAGGGTATTTCGATTGTCGATACGCTCGAATCCGAGTCGGGGCTTGTAATACCTCAGATCGGGGAGTGTGATTTCGCCATGCTCTACACCGGGCGTGCAATGGGCGATGCCCTTCCCCCGGGAACGATCGTGGCGGTCAAAGCGGTGGATTGCGATTCGATCATTCCCGGCGGTGAATATGTGATTGTCAGCCGAAAAATTGTAACTTTGCGCATAGTACGGGTTGCTGAAAAGCAGGGGGAGTTGCGCCTGGTTGCCGGCGATCGGGAGAATTACGATGATATTGTCCTGAAAACAAGCGACATAGTGGCTCTGTACAAAGTGAAGGGAAAACTGATTATCAATAATTGACGGCATGTTTTCAGGTATTGTAGAGCGGATGGGCGAAGTCGCTGCCATCCGGACAGACAGGCAAAACAAGGATTTTACGTTGCGTGCGGACTTCTGTGCGGAGCTTAAAATCGACCAAAGCATAGCACATAACGGCGTTTGTTTGACGGTTGTGGACATTGCGGGAGATACTTATACCGTGACGGCGATGAAGGAGACGCTCGACCGCAGCAACCTCGGGCTGCTCAGGGAGGGCGATCTGGTCAACCTCGAACGTTCGATGCGTCCCGAAGCACTGCTTGACGGACATATCGTGCAGGGGCATGTGGATCAGACGGCGTTATGCACCGCCGTGGAGGATGCCGGCGGGAGCTGGTATTTCACGTTCGAATACGAACCGCAGCCGGGCGGTCTCTGCACGGTCGAGAAAGGCTCGGTGACGGTCAACGGCGTGAGTCTTACGGTGTGCAATTCGCAGGTAGGGCGTTTCCAGGTAGCAATTATCCCCTATACGTTCGAGCACACCAACTTCTGCCGGATCGGGGCGGGCACGGTGGTCAACCTCGAATTCGACATCGTGGGCAAATACATCGCCCGGATGATGGAGGGTTATATGGCCGATCCCGAGTTACGGAAACGCTATCTGAAATAATTTCGGCCCGGATTCGTGCGGGACGGATAAATAAATCGTAGTATGGTGTATATCAAGACCAAAGAAGGGGCTTCGCTGTGGATCGCGCTGCTGGCTGCGGCGCTGATGGCTGTGGGAATGATCCTGCTGCATATCGTGTGGTGGCTGATCCTGTGCGTCGCTGCCGGCGTGTTTGTCGTCATGGCGCTCGTGGCGCTGCTCATCATCCGCAAGTATGTGGCCTACAAGCTCAAACCGATCTACTCGATCGTCCTGTCGCGCGACGTGCATACGCACGAGATCGTTTCGGAACTGAAAGACAAGCATGTGGAGAACATCGGCGCGGAACTTACCGCATGGGCCGACACCAACGACAAGGAGATTACGCGCCTGAAGGAGACCGAAATCTTCCGCAAGCAGTACCTCGGCAACGTGGCCCATGAGTTGAAAACTCCGATTTTCAATATCCAGGGCTATATTTCGACCTTGCTCGACGGCGGCCTGGAGGACGAACTGATCAACCGCAAATATCTCGAACGGGCAGAGAAAAGCATCGACCGCCTGATCAATATCGTCAACGACCTGGATACCATTTCCAAACTGGAGAGCAGCATGAACCGGCTGCAGATGGAACAGTTCGACATGGTGGCGCTCACGAAGGAGATTGCCGACCAGGCGGAGATGGAAGCCGACAGGAAGGGGATCAAAATCACGGTCAAGGGGGCTGAGAACCTTCCTTCCTCTTTCTGGGTGCTGGCCGACAAACATTACATCGGTCAGGTACTCGTCAACCTGATTATCAATGCGATCCGCTATGGAAAGGAGGGCGGCACGGTGCGCATCCGCTTCCGCGACATGCTGGATAAGATTCTGGTCGAGGTCGAGGACAACGGCATCGGTATCAGCAAGGAGGATGTGCCGCGTATTTTCGAACGTTTCTACCGGACTGACAAGGGGCGTTCGCGTGAGCAGGGCGGTACGGGTCTCGGACTGGCGATCGTGAAGCATATCATCGAAGCGCACGGCGAACGTATTTCGGTGCGCAGCGAACCGGGTGCGGGCACGACCTTCTCCTTTACACTGAAAAAAGTGAACGTGACGGACGTTAAATAAATTGAAAGTGGCAAAGTGAAAATGGAAAATAAGTGTCATTCCGTGCGGTGGCGAAGAGTGCATATTTCGTAATTCAAAATTTTCTTCGGCCGTGGGGCTTTGTCGGGATGCCGCGATATTTCACCTTCGCTTTCACCTCTAACCTTGAATAAATGATGCATTTGTTAACCGTAACCTGGGACTTCGATCCCGTGTTTTTCTCGGTCGGGTCGCTCGATATCCGTTATTACGGACTTATGTGGGCTTTGGCGATCCTTATCGGCGCCAAATTTTTCGACAATTTCTGCAAGCGCGAAGGACTTCCCTCGAAGGTCTCGGAGTCGATCTTTATCTACGGAACGCTGGCCACCGTGCTCGGTGCACGCCTGGGACACTGTCTCTTTTACGATACGATGGACTACCTGCGTCAACCCTGGACGATCATCACGGGGTTTCGTGACGGCGGAATGGCCAGTCACGGGGCGGCCATCGGTCTGCTGATCGGCCTGTGGCTCTTTTCGCGCAAAAATAAACTGCCCTACATCTGGTCGCTCGACCGCATCATGATCCCCGTAGGGATCGGCGGGGCGATCGTGCGTCTGGGTAACCTGTTCAATTCGGAGATTTTCGGCACGTCGACGACGCTGCCCTGGGGCTTCGAATTCGTCCGTTCGTCCAAATGGATCCATGAGTTTGCCCCTGCGGCGGTGCATCCTACGCAGATTTACGAGGCCGTCTGCTATCTGGCGACGTTCGGCATCCTTTGCTGGCTCTATTATAAAAAGGATTACGGCCGCCGTCGCCCGGGCATCCTGTTCGGCGTGGGGCTGATCGGCGTGTTCCTGACCCGCTTCTTCATCGAATTCATCAAGACCGAGCAGGAAGCCTTCGAGAAGGGTTGGTTGCTCGATATGGGCCAGTGGCTGAGTATTCCGTTCATTGTGCTGGGTATCTATATGATTTGGCGGGGTGCGACGCAGCCTGTCGCAGAGCAACCCGTAAAAGGGGTGAATCCCGTGAAACCTAAAAAATCGGTGCGATGAGCAATCCTGCAATGGTCGCGGAAGTGAACAGGCTGGCGGAAAACCTGCTGATTACGGTTCGTGTGCTCTGTCTGCCGGGGATCGGTACGCTGCGTGTGGAACGCGTTGGCGCAAAACGCTTGTCGAAGCGAAGTATCCTGCCGCCGCATCGGGTCGTGACCTTCTCCTCGCAGGAGCAGGGCGAGCCTTTTCCCGATGCCATTGCCCGGGCTGCCGGTTGCGACCGGGAGCAGGCGCTTGCCGTTTACGAGCGCTGGCGTTCCTGTGTGCTGACCGACGGCGTGCTTACGATCGAAGGCGTGGGCGTGCTCAAACAGAAACATTTCACTCCCGATGCGGCGTTCGAGAAACAACTCAATCCGCAGGGATGCGCACCCATGCAACTGCGTCCCGAGAGGCGGTTCGACTGGGCGATTTGGTTCGGGATCGCAGCAATCCTGTTTGCCGTAGGGTTCGGCGGGTATCAGTTCCTGCAGATGCAGCCCGACTCCGGCGGGGAACTTCCGATTTTGACTTCGCAGGGTGTTGCCGGCGGAAGTGTTGCCGGGCAACAGGCAGACGTGCTTGCCGAAAGCATAGTCCCCGAAATCGGGAGCGAAATGGTCGAACCGGCTCCTGCCGCCAACGAAATTCCGATGGACGCGGATGCGGCTTCCGCGCAATCCGTTCCGGCCGGAGAGGCGTCGGAATCCTCAGTGGAAAGGCACAACGCCGCCGTGCAGTCGTCCGGAGTATCTTCTGGCGAGCCTGACGCAAATGCCCTTTCGGCTGCGCATGCGGCCGGGGAACCCCGACGGATGGTACCGGGCCGCAGCTATGTGGTGCTCGGAGTTTTCAGCACGCCGGAGAACGCCTCGCGTGCCGTGCAGGCCGCAGAAGAACAGGTGCCCGGCATCCGCTGTTCGGTCTACGTGTTCGGGAATAAATGGATGGTTTCGCCCTTCAGCGACGAAGATGCCGCCGCCTGCGCGCAATTCATGAAGGAATACAGGGATCGCCTTCCCGATATTTGGGTCTATACCGCCCACTGACATGCGCCTTGCCGAGTTTCTCATACGGGTCATCGACTGGTTCTACGTCAAGCCCTTTACGTGGCTGATGCCCCGCCAGACGTTCCGTTATGCCGTTTGCGGCGGTGGAAACCTGGTACTGGGGTGGGTCGGTTATTTCCTGATCTACAATTTTGTAGTCGATAAGGAACTCGTCGATCTGGGTTTCGTTGTGATTTCGCCCTATATCGCCGCAATGATCCTCATTTTCCCGGTGACGTTCTTCGCCGGTTTCTGGCTCAACCGTTATGTGACGTTCCGCTGGTCGCCGCTGACCACCGCAACGCAGTTGGGGCGTTATGCTCTGACGGTCGGGGGATCGATTCTGCTCAATTACGCCTGCCTGAAATTCTTCGTCGAAACCTGCGGCATCTGGGCCACGCCTTCGCAGGTAATCACGGGATTTGTGGTGATGGTGTACAGCTTTTTAGCGGCCAAGTATTTCACCTTCCGCAACGCCGTCTGCGAATAACTCCTTCGCGGCCCCATCTGCCGGAAGCCCCCCCCCTCAGCCGATTCTTCTTTGAACGATCTCCCAACTGCGGGTCGAGAGAAAACTCTCCTCCATCATCGCGATCATCTCTTCGAATTTTTGCATCGGCACGGCCAGCGACAGCCGGTCGCCCGGCATGCACTTGCGTGCCGAGGGGTCGAACATGCCCAGAATGGCCCGGTTCGTTCCGACCGCCGCCTCCCGCAGACTCATGTAAAACAGGGTCGTGCATCCCGCGCCGAACGGAGCGATCACCGCATCGTCCGTTCCCCCGTCGTAGCAGGCGAGGGTGAACAGGCCGGACAACACGTCCGGCGTGGCGAAGAACAACACCCCGGCAGGCCTGTCGGCGGCATCGAGCCGGTCCCAGCGTTTGATGATCAGATAGCGCCCCCGCGCGGGAATGGGCGGCAGCGCTTCGATGTAGGCTCGCACCTGTTCCGGGGTGCGGCGGTACCGCTCGCCGCGTCCTTCGGCATCCTGGGAGATAAACTCGTTGAAACCGGGGAACATCCGGTCGGTGAAGCCCAGGTAGCGGCTGCCGCCCCGGCAGCCGACCGAGGCGGCGTCGAGACAGAGCGTACGCCCGTTGCGCGCCTTATGCAACTGGGCGATCACGCAGCGGTGACGGCTGAACGGCGGTTCGGGGCGTGCATCCCTTGCATCGTCGGTGTATTCGAAAGTCAGGGGAAGATCGGCGTTGTTGAAATAACGGCGCCAGAGTTCCACGAAGCGGTCGCGCAGGGTCGTGTCCATATCCTTGAGATTTGCATGTGCCGTGTTGCAGAAACTATCGCACGGGTTCGTAATCGGGTACCGACTCTTCGTCCGTGCGTTCGATCTTGAAAATCACGGGACGCAGGCCGTCGTTGCACGAGCAAATGGCGACGCCTTCCCGGTCGATCCAGTCCGCGAAGTAGAACTTTCCCGCGCCGTGCGAAAGGGCGAATACATATTGGTATACGGCTTTCCACGCTTCGTCGCAAAATCCGTCGGGCTTGGCATAGTCCGCATAAAATACCTGTCCTTCGCGCAGCATCGGGCATTTCCCGAATCCGGGCGCGGCATACTCCTTTGCGAGTTCTTCGTCGAGGGTCGTTTTCAGTACGGTGATCCGGCAACGTTTCATAAACTTTCTATTTTCGGCTTTCGTCCTTGAGTTTCTGCAGTTCGTACATCCGGTCGCGGAATTTCGCGGCAGCGAGGAAGTCGAGCGATTTGGCCGCCCGTTCCATGTCCTCGCGTGCGCGGGCAATCAGCGCGTCGAGATTTTCGCTGGCGACATAAGTTTTCTGCACGTCGGCCGCCGCCGGAGCGTAATGATCGATTTCCGTGCGGTACACGGCCATGTCGACCTCCGCCGTGTTCACCTTGCCCGCCAGCAGCGTGCTCTGCCCCGTGCCGCTTTTCTGCGCCTTGCGGGGCAGCATTTCGTGCTCCATGTTGTAGCGCACCTGCTTCTCGCGGCGGCGGTTGCTCTGCTCGATGGCGTAGCGCATCGAATCGGTGCAGGTGTCGCCGTAGAGGATGACGTTGCCCTGCGAGTGGCGCGCCGCGCGGCCCGCGATTTGCGTGATCGAACGCACGTTGCGTAGGAATCCCTCCTTGTCGGCGTCGAGTATCGCCACCAGCGCCACTTCCGGCAGGTCGAGCCCCTCGCGCAGCAGGTTCACGCCCACCAGCACGTCGAACATCCCGGCGCGCAGGTCTTCGAGAATCTGGATGCGTTCCAGCGTATCCACATCCGAATGGATGTAGCGGTTGCGAACCCCTACGCGGTCGAAATATTTCGAAAGTTCTTCGGCCATGCGTTTGGTGATGGTCGTAACAAGCACCTTGTCGTCGTTCTTCACGCGCTTGTCGATCTCCTCCAGCAGGTCGTCGATCTGGTTGAGCGTCACGCGCACCTCCAGCGGCGGGTCGACCAGCCCCGTCGGGCGGATCAGCTGCTCGGCGATCACCCCTTCGCTCTTCATCAGCTCCCAGTCGGCAGGCGTGGCGCTCACGTAAATCGACGTGCCCTGTAGCTGCTCGAACTCCGTGAAAGTCACCGGGCGGTTGTCTTTGGCAGCCGGGAGGCGGAACCCGTACTCCACGAGATTCTCCTTGCGGGCGCGGTCGCCGCCGAACATGGCGTGTACCTGGGGCAGCGTCACGTGGCTCTCGTCCACCACCATCAGGTAATCCTTCGGGAAGTAGTCGATCAGGCAGAACGGGCGCGTTCCCGCCGCGCGTCCGTCGAAATACCGGGAGTAGTTCTCGATGCCGGGGCAATAGCCCAGCTCCTTGATCATCTCCAGGTCGTACTCCACGCGCTGCTTGAGCCGCTGCGCTTCCATCGGGCGGCCCGCCTGTTCGAAGAATTCGATCTGCTTGCCCATGTCGAGGTAAATCTGCTGCACGGCACTGTGGATACGCTCTTTGGTGGTGACGAACAGGCTCGCGGGGTAGAGCGTGAGCGTGTCGAGCGAGTGGATGCGCTGACCCGTAACGGGGTCGATGGTCTGAATCGCTTCCACTTCGTTGTCGTAGAACATCACGCGGAAACACTGGCTGCCGAACTCCCCGAAGGCGGCCATGATGTCCACCGTGTCGCCGTTGACGCGGAAGGTCGCCGGCTCCAGGTCGCGCTCGGTGCGCGTGTAAAGGGCTTCGACCAGCTTGTAGAGGAAATGCTTGTAGCTGACCACCTGCCCCACCTTGATCTGGATGGCCGTGGCGTGGAAGTCGGCCGGGTTGCCGCAGCCGTAAAGACACGAGACGCTCGATACGACGATCACGTCCTGCCGCCCGGAAAGCAGGGTGGCGGTGGTGCTCAGGCGCATCTTCTCGATCTCGGCGTTGATCGACAGGTCTTTCTCGATAAAAGTATCCGTGGCCGGAAGGTAAGCCTCCGGCTGGTAGTAATCGTAATAGGAGACGAAGTACTCCACGGCATTTTCGGGGAAAAAGTTTTTGAACTCCCCGTAAAGCTGTGCCGCAAGGGTCTTGTTGTGGCTCAGTACGAGCGTCGGACGGTTCAGCTGGGCGATGACGTTGGCGATCGTGAAGGTCTTGCCCGAACCCGTCACGCCCAGCAGGGTGTTGTGCTTCGAGCCGTGACCGATCGAACTCACCAACTGCGAGATCGCTTCCGGCTGGTCGCCCATCGGGGCGTAATCCGATACTAACTTGAAATCCATAGGTACAAAGGTATAAAATTATTCGCTTCCTCCGGGTGCCTGCCGACGAAGTTTTAACGCCGGATTTTTCCCGGGAGATGCGGTTCCGGTTATGAAACGATTCGTGTGCCGAAAAATTGCCGCCGGGTCGGTTTCGGCCTTTTTTCGGAGTAATCGGTCCGATTCCTGAAAACCTGGATAATTGGTATGGACTTTGGATTCCATCCGGCACGTCCGATCGGGTTTCGACCTTTTTTTAACCGGGTTGAAGAATTTATATCCGGGTATTTTTGCAAGTCTCAGTTAACGCATATTTATAGAATTCACGAAATGAAAAAAATGTATGAAACACCCCGCGCCGAGGTCGTTGAGATTCGCGTGGAACATGGCTTTGCCGCTTCGGCCAGCACGATTGAAAATCCCAACGAGGTGGAAGAATCTCCCGATTACTGGAGTTAATCCGGAGTTTTCGGAAAATGAAAATTAAAATCAGAATCGATCGATGAAAAGAATTTTACTGTGCCTCTGTGCCGTCGCTGCCGTGGCGTCCTGCTCGAAAGACGAAACAACCGATCCCGCGAACACCCGGGGGAATGAAACTTTGATATTGGAGGCGGGTACCGTTGCCGCCGAACCCGAAATCGGGAACCGTGCGGGCTACGACGGCGTCAAATCCATCTGGCACTCCGGCGATGCGATCGGCGTGACGCTGGGTGCCGACAACAGCAACCTGCAATTTACGATGGTTCCCGGTTCGCTCGCCGCCGACGGCACTTCGGCGCGCTTCACCGGCACGCTCACCAAACCCGTCACGGGTAATGTCGATTGCGTAGCTTACTTCCCCTATACGTCGACGGCTTCCGTCTCCGGTAAGACCATCACCACGACATTCCCCCCGACGCAGACCTATGTGGCGGGCGGATACCGGGGTATTCCTCTGTTCGGCTCTTATACCGGCGATGTGAACACGATTAACGTGCCGTTCAAAAACCTCTTTTCGATCATTAAGCTGACGCTTGTCAAAGGCGTTTCCCTGTCGGGTACCGTCAATTTGACGAGTATCGTTTTCGGCGGTAACAACAACGAAACCATTTCGGGAACGATGGCCGTGAACCTCACCGACACTGCCTCGCCGACGGTCTCCTATACCGGAACCGGCAAAACGGTGGTGCTCGATCTGGGCGGCGGCGTGGAGCTGACGACAACTGGCACGACGTTCTATCTGGCCGTGCCGGCTATTGATTACACGAAAGGCTATACGCTGACCTTTATCACCGACAAGGGACAGGTGAGCAAGACCGCCAAAAGCGCCGGCGCCACCTATGCCGCCAACACGATGTACAAAGCACCGTCGCTGACGATCGACAGTTTCAGCCCGGCGATTACGATTCCCGATTCGAACCTGCGCGAAGCACTTGCGAACCTGGGGCTGATCTCGTTGATCGATAACGTCCTGGGTACCGTAAATATCACTACGGCCGGTCTCAAGACCGCTTCGATCGACGTGTCGGGCAAATCCATCGCTTCGCTGGCCGGTCTGGAGAACTTCCCTGCGCTGGTTACGCTGAAGGCCGGCAACAACAACCTGGCGTCGGTCGATCTGAGTAAACTGACGCTGCTGACGAACCTCGATCTTTCGGCGAACAACCTGACGGCGCTCGATCTGGCCGCCAATACGAAACTGCTGTCGCTGAATATTTCGGGCAATCGAATGGGTTCGCTCGACGTATCCGCGAATACCTTGCTGACGAATCTCAACGTATCGTCCAACCGGCTTTCGACACTCAATCTGGCGGCCAATGCGGCGCTGCTGACTCTCGATGTTTCGTCGAACCTGCTGACGAGCCTCGACCTGCACAACAACATTCTGCTGACGAGTGCGAAGGTTTACGGAAATCCGCTCGTGACGCTGAACATCAGCGGCCTGAAAGCGTTGTTGTCGCTCAATCTGGTCAACGGGGCGGAGAGTGTCAATACGGTGACCAAGACCCTGACCGTGCCGGCTGCCGCAACGGTTCAGAACATCGTTTCGGATGGCGTGGCACTCACGAACTGGCTGAATTTCGTCTGCAACAACAATCCCAATGTTACCAGTATCAGCCTGAAAAACAATACCGGATTACTGGCTGTGACAGCTGCCGGCAACACGAAACTCACCACGCTCGATGTATCGGGCAATGCGACGCTGACCCATGTGACGGCCAATTCGAATGCCCTTACGTCGGTTAACCTCGCCGGAGACCTTGCCCTGTTGTCGCTGAATGTCGCTTCGAATAAACTTCCGTCTGTCAACCTGGCGGGACAGACCCTGATGACCTCACTGGACGTTTCGTCGAACCTGCTGACGAGCCTCGACCTGCACAACAATGTTGCGCTCACGTCGGCCAAAGTGTACGGCAATACGCTCACAACCCTGAACATCAGCGGACTCGTCGCCCTCTTGCAACTTTACCTCGACAATACGGGTACGAATGCCATCAATTTGCTGAAACTGACGATTCCGGTGGGGGCCACGGTGCAGAATCTGATCGCCAATTCGGCGTCGGCGGCTGTCAACTGGACCGCCTTCGACTGCACGGCAAATCCGAATATCGTGACCATCAGCCTGCAGAACAATACGTTGCTGACGTCGGTAACGGCAAAAAACAACACGAAGCTCACTTCGCTCAACGTGAAGGGTTGTACGTTGTTGACGGTGCTCGGCGCCATCCAGACCTCGGGCAATGCCTCCGGCTTCACGGTTACGGGACCGTTGTAGCGGATGCGGTAACGATTTGAAGAGGGGACGATTTTCGTTCCCTCTTTTTTGTGCCCGGATGGTGCTGCCGAATAATTTTTAATTCTCAATTTTTAATTCTTAATTCGAATATTCGTACCTTTGCGAGTATGATCGACCGGGAAACAGTAGACCGCATTTACGCCGCCGCCAATATCGTGGACATCGTCGGCGAGTACGTCACCCTCAAGCGCAAGGGGGTGAACTACCAGGCGTGCTGTCCGTTCCACAACGAGAAAACCCCGTCGTTCGTGGTCTCTCCCTCGAAGGGCGTTTACAAATGTTTCGGCTGCGGCAAGGGCGGCAATGCCGTCACGTTCCTGATGGAGCACGAGAACATCACCTACCCGGAGGCGCTGAAGATGGTGGCCAAACGCTACGGCATCGAGGTGAAGGAGAAGGAGCTGACGCCCGAGGAGGAGCGCCGCAACGACAACCGCGAGTCGATGTTTGCCCTGAACGGCTGGGCCGCCGATTATTTTGCCAACTATCTGCACCACGAAAACGAGGGTCTGAGCGTCGGGATGGCCTATTTCCGGCAGAAGCGCGGCATGACCGACGCCACGATCAAGAAGTTCGGACTGGGGTTCTGCCCGGCCAAAGGCGACCGGATGTCGAAGGATGCGCTGGCGGCGGGGTATAAGAAGGAGTTTCTGGTATCTACGGGACTTTCGCTCGAACGCGAACACGACGGTTCGCTCTACGACCGGTTCCGCGACCGCGTGATCTTCCCCGTGCACAATATTTCGGGCCGCATCGTGGCGTTCGGCGGACGTACGCTTCGCACGGACAAGACCGTCGCCAAGTACCAGAATTCGCCCGAGAGCGAGATTTACAGCAAAAAACGCGAACTTTACGGACTTTATTTCGCCAAGAAAGCCATTCAGCAGCAGGATTTCGCCATTCTGGTCGAGGGGTACACCGATGTGATCTCGATGCACCAGGCCGGAGTGGAGAACGTCGTATCGTCGTCCGGTACGTCGCTCACGACGGATCAAATCCGGTTGTTGAACCGGTTTACCAAGAACATCACGGTCATCTACGACGGCGACTCGGCGGGTATCCACGCTTCGCTGCGCGGTATCGATATGATCCTCCGGGAGGGCATGAACGTGCGCGTCGTGCTGCTGCCCGAGCCGGAAGACCCCGACTCGTTCGCCCGGGCGCATACGGCCGCCGAGGTGCAGGAGTACATCCGCGCCAACGAGCAGGATTTCCTGGCCTTCAAAGCGCGGTTGCTGCTCGAGGATGCGCAGGGCGACCCCATCAAGAAGGCGGCGCTGATCGGCGACATGGTGCAGTCCGTTACGCAGATTCCCGATCCGATCCAGCGGTCGGTCTACATCAAGGAGTGCGCCCGGATCATGGACATCGACGAGAACCTGCTCATCTCGGAGGTGGCGCGCAAGCGGATGGCGGCGACCGGCAGCGACCGCGAAACCGAAGAGTTCGTGCGCAGGCAGGCAGCCCTTCAACGCGCCGAAGCGCGCCCCGAGACGGAGTTCGTCAAGCAGGTCGAAGCCGGAAGCAGCACCGATGCGCTGGAGCGTGAGCTGGTAAAATACCTGATGAAGTACGGACACTGCATGTTCGACTTCAAGGAGGGGCGCAATATGGTGCCTTGTAATGTGGCTGAGGTGATCTTCGCCGAACTGGATTCCGATGGACTGGAGTTCCGCAATCCGCTTTGCAACCGCATTCTGAGTACCTACCGCGAGCAATGGACGGCGCAGGGAGTGGGGGCAGAGGTGCCTGTCCATTATTTTTTGAACCATCCCGATCCCGAGGTGTGCAACCTTGCGGTGGACATACTTACGTCGGACGATAACTATGTCCCCAGCGTGTTGTGGCAGCGCAAGGATATTCATATAGAGACCGAGACGGAGATGCTGGCCGTCGGCGTTCCGAAGGCCGTGACGCTCTACAAATCGAAGATCATCGAGAGTATTGTCAAGGAGCTGCAGGCCAAACTCGGGGACGAGGAACTCGCCGACGACGGGATGAAGGAGATCATGCTCCGCCTGTCGGCGCTCAACAAGGCGAAGGTGGCCATCGCGCGCAAGCTGCAGCGGCTGATCTTATAAAGGGAAGAGGGATTTGAAAAAGAAGAGGGGCGGAATCCGGGTCGTACACGTATCACTACGCATACCGTGTGCAAACAGAAAATAAACAGAAAGATGTGTAAAACATATCAAAGATAAAAGAATTAGTTACCTTCAACCGGTTCCACCCCTCGTGTCTGAATGGAACAAAATGCGTGCCGGAGGGAGCAGGAGGTAACGGATTCGAAAGCCTGATTCCGGCTTGTGCTTTGAAGTATGTGGTAATAAACGAGTTTGAGATTTGGAACAGAAAAAAATAAATATCCGCAACAAACGCGCGACTTTCGACTACGAAATTCTCGAAGAGTTCGTGGCCGGCATCGTGCTGGTCGGCACCGAGATCAAATCGATCCGTGCCGGAAAAGTGTCGCTGACCGATTCCTATTGCTATTTCGACCGGGGAGAGCTGTGGATTCGGGGGGTGAATATCGCCGAGTACCATTGGGGAACCTGCAACAACCATGTCCCCGCCCGCGACCGCAAACTGCTGCTGACCGCCCGCGAACTGGAAAAACTCCGCCGCGCCGGACAGGACAAGGGGCTTACGATCGTGGGCCTGCGCCTCTTTCTCAACGAGCGGGGGCTGGCGAAGGTGGTCGTCGGCCTTGCCCGGGGCCGCAAGTCCTACGACAAGCGCGAGTACCTCAAGGAGAACGATGCCCGGCGGGAGATGGATAAGGCGATGAAGAATTATAAACGCTGATTTGTCGTGATAGCGGCGCATTTTCGCATTTCGCTTACATCCCGCGACTGGGAAATACTCGAGTGTGTCCCATCCGCGTGCTGTGGCACGAACTCCGAAACTGCATCCGCTCTGACGACAAATCGAAGAGCTTTTCTGAAGCCCCGGATTTCATCCGTCCTGACGGCAAATCGGGTGGCTGGGAGGTGAACTCCGAAACTGCATCCCTTTCGGACGACCGACCACGAGGAAGAACCGATATGAATGAAAAAAAGATAAAAGCCCTGTTTCTGGATGTCGACGGTACGCTGGTGAGCTTCAAAAGCCACCGGGTGCCCGATTCGGCAAGCAGGGCATTGAAGGAGGCCCATAATCGGGGTGTACGGCTGTTCATTGCGACGGGGCGTGCTGCGACCGATCTGGAGATCGTTTCCGAAATACCCTATGACGGCGTCGCGGCGCTTAATGGGGCCGAATGCGTGATGCGTGACGGCGAGGCGGTGAGCCTCCACCGGATTCCGAAGGAAGACTTCCTGCGGGCGCTGGCCTTGTCCGAAGAGTTCGGATTTCCCGTGGCGCTCGAACTCAACGAGGGAATCTTCGTTAACCGGGTTGAGCCGGTAGTCGAGCAGTGGGCGCAGTTGGTAGCGCATCCGGTCCCCGCCCAAACCGATTTGGCAGCGCTTTTCGACCGGGTCGACTGCTGTCAGATGTGTTTCTTTTTCGACGAGGAGCTGGAACGGCGGGTAATGGCTGCTTTCCCCGATCTGGTGGCTACCCGGTGGTGTCCGCTTTTTGCCGACATCAATGTGCGCGGGGTAGACAAGGCTTCGGGTATGGCCGAATTCGCCGCCCGTTGCGGTTTCACCATCGCAGAGACGATGGCCTTCGGCGACGGCGGCAACGACCTGGCGATGCTGCGGGCTGCGGGCGTCGGTGTGGCGATGGGGAATGCCCGCGACGAGGTGAAACATGCTGCCGACTATGTGACCACGGGTGTCGAGCATCACGGTATCCGCCGGGCTTTGGAACATTTCGGGGTGATTTGATTTTGCATCCGGGTGTGCAGGGAAAGAAATCGTAAAAATAAAAAGATAACGTTATGTCTTTGATTCTATGTATCGAAACCGGCACGGACATCTGTTCGGTCGGCATTGCGAAGGACGGCGAACTGATCTCGCTGCGCGAGAGCGACGAGGGGCGCGACCATGCCCGCAAAGTCGGGGTTTTCGTCGATGAACTGCTGCGCGAAACGGGTATCGCTCCCGACGAACTGGATGCCGTGGCCGTGGGCAAAGGTCCCGGCTCCTACACCGGGCTGCGAATCGGGGTTTCGTTCGCTAAGGGATTTTGCTACGGACTTCGGATTCCTCTGGTGGCGATCGGTTCGCTCGAAGCACTGACCGAAGTGGCGCGCGAGGATTACGAAGCGGGTATCCTTGCCGTCGAAAACTGGGACGAGGCTTGTCTTTGCCCGATGGTCGACGCCCGGCGGATGGAGGTCTACGCGCAGGTTTTCGACGTGCAGGGCAAACCCTTAAGCGAAGTTACGGCCGAGGTGGTCGACGAAAATACCTTTGCCGATTTCCGGGGCGGACGGCCGTTCGTGATCTTCGGCAGCGGGGCCGGCAAATGTTCCGATATGCTGCCGGACGCCACGTTTGTCGAGGTGACGCCATCGGCACGCGGCCTGGCCCGCCTGGCCCAACAGGCGCTCGACGAGGGGCGCACCGAGGACATTGCCTACTTCGAGCCGTTCTACCTGAAGGATTTCGTGGTGACGACTTCCCGGAAAAAAATCTTTTAATTGTCATCAGGGCGGTGAATTCCACTCCTTCCCTTGCCGGCTTCGATCGTCGCATACATCGGGTGTGTGCCTGCTCGCTGCCGGAAGAGTGGATTGCATTTCGCTGCCTCCATGCCATTGACTCCGCATCTCAAACCCACCGCTGCCGATATGAACCAAGTAGAACTGGTCGCTTGCCTGTCCGGAGATTTTTACGAAAATTTCGCCGGGCAGACGGCTGCACGCGTTTGTGAAGCGGACGCGGTCGGATTGCTTTATACGGTTGTGACATCTCCGCTCGCGGAATTTCCGAAACCCGTCCGGCATAAGGTATGGTTTCGGGGAGCTTACGTGCTGGAGCGGATTTATTTTGCGGACCCCGCGTTTTTCACGCCTTATGCCGCGATGTTTTGCGGCAAGGATTTTCCTGCCTGCACCGATGCCAGCGCACGACGTCACTTCGCCAAGATTATGGCCGACCTTTTGCGACGTTATGAACCCGCACCCGACTGCTTCGACCGGATCGCCGACACGGCTGTGCAGTGGATGCTCGATCCGAAGGCGAAGGTGTCGGTGAAGGTATGGACGGTGGAAATTCTGAAATGCTGCCGGGAGCGGGTCTGCTGGGTCGCCGATATGTGGGAGGATCTGCTCGAAATGCTGCAAAAGGACGCGACGCCCGGTATCGAATGCCGGATGCGCAAAAGCTGGAAAGATAAGGCAACCGATTCGGACCGACCATTGAAGTGATCGAAAAAACAAATCCCCGCAGTACATCGAGACTGCGGGGTTTGTTTTTTTTCGGACGGCTGTTTATCTCACGCTGCCGATCACTTCGCGCAGCCGCTGTTTGAAACCGCCGCCGATGATCGTCATCGCGTCGGTCGTCTCGAACAGCCGGGCTTTGTTCTGCTCGTAGGCCGTCAGGAACTCGGCGATGCGGAACGGTTCTTCCTGGATGAAGTTCGGGCACTGCGAAACGCTCAGATACTCTACGGGCTGCATCAGGTAGGGTTCCACCTTGCCCTGCTCGGCCTTGAACTCGGTGGTCAGGTCGACGCAGCGCTTGAATACGCCGCTTTTGCCGTAGAGGTCGCGCCGGTGCGCCGTGGCATAGTCGTCGAACGTGAGCTGCACGTCGAGCGCCCGGTCGCAGGCTTCGCGCGGCGTGTGGATGACCGGTGCGAGCGTGTAGGCGTCGTAACCCCACTCCCCGGCCTTCGGGAAACGGGCGTAGGGGTATTCCTTGCCGTTGACCGTCACCTTCCGGGGCGGGAACGTTGCGGGCAGGCGCAGCTCGTAGCAGCGGCTGTCGGAGGCTCCGGCGTAGCTGCCTTCGCGCGGAGCGATGGCGATGCGGACGGTGTTGCCGTCGGAGCGCTTCGTGATGTGGGTCGTGGCGTAGGCCGTATCGTATTCCTGGCTCATGCCGTCGTCCTCGTAATAGCTGAGGTGACCGTCCGCACCGGGGATGAAGGTCAGTACGAGCGTGTCGCAGGGCTGCTGAAGGTTCTTGACCGTAGGGGGCAGCATCGGGATGATCGCGCCCGCTTTGGCGTACCAGGGATTCTCGGCAAGGGTGTAGCGGAGCGTTTCGGTGCGTCCGCCCGCGTACATCGATCCCGTCGCGCAGTCGTACCACGCTCCCTCGGGGAACCAGACTGTACGCTCGGCAAGTCCCGTAATGCTGTCGACGGGGTTTACGACGGTCGTGGCGAGGATGTCGTCGCCGAACATGTATTGTTCGGGGACGTTGTAAGCCTCCGCCTGCTCGGGATAGTCGTAGTACATCGGGCGGCACATGCCGATGCCCGTATCGTAGTTCTGCCGGGCCGCATTATAAATATAGGGTGCCAGCGTATAGCGCAGGCGGATGGCGTCGCGCATGAGGAACATCTGGTCGGGGAACTGCCAGATGCGGCGTTCGATGCGCGGGTCTTTGGTCGAGTGGGTCTTGAAAATCGGGGTGAAGACGCCGTATTGCAGCCAGCGGGTGTAAAGTTCCGGATCGGTCGTCTGCTGATTGCGGTGGAACTGGTGTCCGCCGATGTCGTGGCCCCAGTAGCCGTAGTTGACGTTCGAAGCCGTCGAGGTGAAGTAGGGCAGGAACGCCAGCGTGGGCCACGAGGCGTAGGTGTCGCCCGAAAAGGCCAGCGGGTAGCGGTGGCTGCCCAGCCCGCCCCAGCGATGGTAGGTGAAGGGACGCACGTCGGGGTTCTGCCGCGCGGCGTGGTGGAAGAACGTATAGTTGAGCCAGAAGGTGTTCGAAAGCCCCGGCGTGAATTTCGACTCCTTCCACTGCTGCCAGTCGAGCCACCAGAAATCGACGCCGTCGCGCTCCATCGGGCCGAGCACGGTCTTGAAGTAGGCGTCCGCCCACTTCGGATCGTCGATATGGAACGGTACGCTTTTGCCCTTCTCCTTCCAGCCGTACTCTTTCGTGAAGGCTTCATATACGTCTTCGTAGGGTTGAATGCCCGATGCCGGATGGAGGTTGAGCGCCACCTTGAGCCCTTCGGTCTCGGTCCATTTCAGGAAGTTGGCGGGCGAGGGGAAAAGCTGTTTCTGCCAGGTGTAGCCTGTCCAGCCGATGCGCTGGTCGTATTCGTCGACGGGCGAATCGTGGCGCCGCAGGCCCCAGGTCTCGTGCCAGTCCATGTCGACGATCAGCACATCGATCGGAACGTCCACCGACTTGAGCTGCTGTACAAGGTCGCGGAACTCGTTGTCCGAATACTGCCAGTAGCGGCTCCACCAGTAACCGAAGGTGTACTTCGGGGGCAGGGGCGCACGTCCCGCCAGCAGCGAATAGTCGGCCAGCGCCTGCTTGTAGTCGTGTCCGTAGGCGAAGATATACCAGTCATGACGGTCGCCTTCGGGGCGCACGGCCGCCCATTCGCCCCACGCGGAGTCGTCGGGTGCAAGCACGTGGCGGCGGCTGTCGTCGACCACCGCCCACCCCGCACGGGAGAGGATGCCCTGCTCGAGCGGTTCGCGGATTCCGCTGCCCTCGCAGCCGTCGAGCGTGCGGCTCGTACCCAGCAGGTTGAGCGTGTCGCGCATGCCCGGCGTCCATACGACCTCCTTCCCGTTGAGGCGGAAGGCGACGCGCAGATTCTCGGGCGTGAACTTTCCGCCCTTGCGGTAGGTCAGCGTGAGGGCCGGTGTGGTCAGGGTGAGTTTCGAATTGTTTTGTCGGACTTTGAACTCCGGAACCGGCGTCTCGCGGTTGACGAACGTGAGCGTGGCGCGGTCTTCGAAGACGCCGTCTTCGCTCCACTCCATGCGCACGATCTGCGGCGTGAGCACCGTGAAGCGCGCATTGCCCGCCGTGACGACCGCTTCGGGCCGGGCTGCGGGGTTACCGGCTCTTGCATGCGAAAAGCCGCACAGCAGAGCCGTCAGGATCAGTAGGGTGTGTTTCATCGATTTATGTATAAATTTGCTTTGTTGCAAAGATAGCGGTTTGCGCGGTGCGTGCAAATAATCCTCCCGAAAATGTTTCGGAGCGAAAGACGCCCTTTCCGCCGATCTGCTTTCGTACCGGAGGTCGGGCGATCCTGTTCCGCTTCGTCCGTCACGTTTCGGACTGTTGCTCCTCGTCGGGCAGATCCGTGTCGGCGGGGGCTTCGGCGGCTTCGAGCGCTTTGGCCGACTGCTGTTTCCTGGTCTGCAGACGCGCCGTGCGACGCAGGCGTTCGCCCACGCGGATGATGTTGTCGTTGCCCGTGCAGAGCCGCTTGTGCGCATCGGCATAAGCGTCTTGCGCTTTGCCCAGCGCCGTGCCGACCCCTTCGAGCGAGGCGGTGAAGGCGACCAGCTGCTCGTAGAGTTTCAGCCCGCAGGCGGCGATGTCCGCCGCGTTTTTGTCCTGATCGTTGCGTTTCCAGAGGTCGTCGACCAGTTTGAGCAGCGCGAAGAGGTTGGTGGGCGACGAGACGATCACCTTTCGGTCGTAAGCGTCGGCCCAGATGGCGTTGTCGCTTTGCAGGGCGGCCAGGAAGGCGGGTTCGTTGGGGACGAACATGATGACGAAGTCGGGCGATGCGAGCAGTTTCTGATACTCCTTGTTGCCGAGTTCCCGCACATGCTGGCGCACCGAAGCGATGTGCTGGGCCATAAACTGCGCCCTTGCCGCCTCGTTCTCCGCACCGATGTAATTGACGAAGGCCGTCAGCGATACCTTCGAATCGATCACGATCTGTTTGCGCCCGGGCAGATACAGCACCACGTCGGGCCTTAGGTTGTTGCCCGCAGCGTCCTTGAGGTTGTGCTGCGTGTCGTAATGCACGCCTTTGATGAGATTCGAACTTTCGAGGATCGTTTCGAGGATCATCTCGCCCCAGTCGCCCTGAATCTTGGAGTTGCCTTTGAGTGCATTGGTGAGGTTGGCGGTTTCGGCCGTGATGACCCGGTTCAGCTCCATCAGGTTTTTCAGTTCGTTTTTCAACTCGCCCCTTTGTGCGGTTTGGGTGGTGTAAATGTCCTCCACGCGCTTACGGAAATCGGTGATATTGTCCCGGAAAGGCTTGAGCAACACCCCGAGCGACTCCTCGCTGGTCTGCCTGAACTGGCGGGCCTTCTCTTCGAGGATGTCGTTGGCCAGGTTGCGGAACTGCGCGCGGAAAGTCTCCTCCAACTTTTCGCGTTCGGCCCGCTCCGCCGCGCGCGCTTCCTCGTTTCTCTGCCGCAGAGCAGCGATTTCGGCCGTTGCCGAGGCCTGTGCCGCAGCAAGTTGCTTTTCGGCCTCCAGATGCCGCTCCGCATAGGCGCGCAGTTCTGCAACCGTCTTCTCCCGAGCCTCTTCCGCCACCGACTTCTCCGCACGCAGACGCGCCGTTTCGCGGCGGGCGGCGGCCAATAGAACTCCGAGTACGGCGCACGTAGTCCCGAGAGAGATGATTGCAACGATCATTGCTGTATTCATGGAAACAAAGATAGGTAATTTCCCGGAAATTTTCATATCTTTGCAACAGTTAAAACTTCCGCCGGACAGGCCGTGCAACGACGCGAATGCGGGAATTCCGCCCCTCGTGTGATTTGCATGTGCGGTTTTCGTGCGTAACACATCTTTTATGCAGCGTATTATAGCCCCGTCGATGCTTTCGGCCGATTTCGGCCATCTCGAGCGCGACACACATATGATAGACCGCAGTGCCGCCGAGTGGGTGCACATCGACGTGATGGACGGCGTGTTCGTCCCCAACATTTCGTTCGGATTTCCCGTGCTGAAGGCGATCCGCAAGGCGACCAAAAAGTTTCTGGACACGCACCTGATGATCGTCGAACCCGAGAAGTACGCGGCCCGCTTCGCCGAGGCGGGGGCCGATCTGGTGACGTTCCACTACGAAGCCACCTACAATCCCAAAGGATGCATCGAAATGATCCGCAAGGCCGGGGCGAAGGTGGGTGTGTCGGTCAAGCCGGCGACGTCGGTCGAGGTGCTGCGCGACATCCTGCCGCTGATCGATCTGGTGCTGGTGATGAGCGTCGAGCCGGGTTTCGGCGGGCAGTCGTTCATGCCCACGTCGCTGGAGAAGGTCGCCCGGCTGCGTGCTATGGCCGACGAACTGGGACTCGGGACGATCATCGAGGTCGACGGGGGCCTTTCGTCGCACAATGCCCGCGACGTGTTCGACGCGGGAGCCGATGTGCTGGTGGCCGGCAATGCCGTTTTCGGGGCCGACGATCCGCAGGCGGAAATTGTAAAAATGCTCAACGCTTAACTCAAGGAAACCGAGTTCGCACCGATCACGATCCGCGTATTTGCCGGCGTAAACGACGGCTGTCCCGCAAGCCGGGATACGGTGCGGCCCGGCGCAATGTGCCAGGGAACCGCAGGATCGCTGAAAACGGCCGCAACTCCTGAAAAAAATCCATGATCTCTTTAGATAACCTCACTGTCAGTTACGGGGGCTGGACGCTCTTCGACAATATCTCTTTTCTGATCAACCCCAAAGACCGCATCGGCCTGGTGGGCAGGAACGGCGCGGGCAAGACCACGCTGCTGCGCATGATCGTGGGCGAACAGCAGCCCACGTCGGGCGCCGTGACCGTCAACGGCGAATGTACGATCGGCTACCTGCCGCAGCAGATGAAGGTGGCCGACACCACCACCCTGGCCGAAGAGACCGCCAAAGCCTTTCACGAAGTGCTGCGTCTCGAAGCGGAGATCGAAGAGCTGACCCGCCAGATCGCCGAACGCACCGACTACGAGTCGGAGGGCTACGAACGGTTGCTGCACCGGCTCAACGACGCGCAGGATCACTATCACATCCTTGGCGGCGAGACGCGCGATGCCGATATCGAGAAAACCCTGCTGGGTCTCGGGTTCCGGCGCGAGGATTTCGGACGGGCCACGAGCGAGTTTTCGGGCGGCTGGCGCATGCGTATCGAGTTGGCGAAACTGCTGCTGCGCCGTCCGTCGATCTTCCTTTTGGACGAGCCGACGAACCACCTCGACATCGAGTCGATCCAGTGGCTCGAGGAGTACCTCAAAAGTTATAACGGCGCGGTGCTGCTCATCTCGCACGACCGCGCTTTCCTGGATAACGTGACCACGCGCACCGTCGAACTGTCGCTGGGCAAGGTCTACGATTACAAGGTGCCCTATTCGAAATACGTCGTGCTGCGGGCCGAACGGCGCACGCAGCAGTTGGCCGCCTACGAAAATCAGCAGCGAATGATCGAAAAAACGGAAGAGTTCATCGAAAAATTCCGTTACAAGCCCACCAAGTCCAACCAGGTGCAGTCGCGCATCAAGCAGCTCGACCGCCTCGACCGCCTCGAAGTCGAGGAGGAGGACCTGGCGACGCTCAACATCAAGTTCCCGCCTGCGCCCCGCTCGGGGCAGGTCGTGGCGGAAATCAAGGAGGCCGGGATGTGGTTCGGTGCGAAACACGTCTTCAGCGGCGCCGATTTCGTGATCGGCAAGGGCGACAAGATCGCGCTGGTGGGGCGCAACGGCGAGGGTAAGACCACGCTGGCGAAGATGATCGTCGGCCTGCTGACGCCCACCGAAGGCGCGATCCGCATCGGGGCGAACGTCAACATCGGATATTACGCCCAGAACCAGGAAGACCTGATGAACGGCGAACTGACGGTGTACGACACGTTGGACCGTGTGGCGGTGGGGGACATCCGCACCCGCCTGAGGGACATTCTCGGGGCGTTCCTGTTTCGGGGCGAGGACATCGACAAGAAGGTAAAGGTGCTTTCGGGCGGCGAGCGGTCGCGTCTTGCGCTGGCGTCGCTGATGCTCGAACCGCACAACCTGCTGATCCTCGACGAGCCGACGAACCACATGGACATGCGTTCGAAGGACATCCTCAAAAACGCCCTGCTCAAGTACGACGGCACGGTGATCGTCGTCTCGCACGACCGCGAATTCCTCGACGGCATGGTGTCGAAGGTCTACGAATTCCGCGACGGAGGGGTGAAGGAATACCTCGGCGGCATCTACTATTTCCTGGAAAAGCGCAAGATCGAATCGCTCCAGGAGGTGGAACGCAAAGCCTCGGTGCCGGCCGCCAAAGCCGATGCTTCGGCCAATGCCGCGAATACCGGAAAACTGACCTATGAGCAGAAGAAGGAGCAGGAGAAGCAGGTGCGCAAGCTGCGCCGCGCGGTGGAGACGATCGAGGCCGAACTGGCCGGAATCGAAACGAAGATCGCGGCATACGACGCGAAATTCGCCGCTGCCGCCGTTTACGACGAAGCCGATTACAAAGCGTACAATGACCTGAAATCCCGTTACGACCACCAGATGCACGAGTGGGAGAAGGCGTCGTACGAACTGGAATTGGTTGAAGAAAGTTAGCCGATGGATTGGATGCACCGTTTCACGACATTTGTCGCTGCGCAGTTCGGCAATCCTTCGGGATGGGCAGGGCGATGGATTACTGTGTTGATGAACGTGATGAACCGCGCGTTATACCGTCGGGTGGAGCGTGAATTGATTGCCCTGCGTCCGGACAGCGTACTGGATGTCGGGTTCGGAAACGGGGTTCTCGTGTCGCGCCTGGCGAGGCGTCTTGCGGCAAGAATGATTTGCGGTATCGATATTTCGGACGATATGGTGGAGAACGCTTCCCGTCGCTGCCGAAATGCGATTGCCTCCGGACGTGTGGAACTCGTTGCGGGAAACGTAATGCGGTTGCCTTTCCCGGATGCGGCGTTCGAGGCGGTTTATACGGTTAATACGCTCTATTTCTGGCCGGATGCCGCCGCCGGATTCCGGGAGATCGGGCGGGTGATGAAACCCGGCGCGACGCTGCTGCTGGCGGGTTATGAAAAGACGTGGCTGGAGAGTTGGTCATATACCCGTTATGGCTTCAGTCTCTATACGGATCAGCAGATTGAAACCCTTCTGGAGCGAGCGGGATTGACTTTACGCCGGAAGACGGTTGTCGCGCGTGGAAAATCTTATTGTATGATTGTCGAAAAAAAGTAACAGTAAACATGGATAACCTGATATTCGGGATTCGTCCCGTCGCCGAAGCCGTCGAGGCCGGCAAACAGATCGAAAAACTCTATATCCGCAAGGGGGCCGAAGGACAGTTGATGTCCGAGTTGAGAGACCTCTGCATCCGCCACAAACTGCGCGTTCAGGAGGTGCCCGTGGAGAAACTCAACCGCCTGACGCGGGGCAACCACCAGGGGGTGGTGGCGCAGATCGCCGCCATCGATTACGTCGAGCTGACCGACATTCTGGAACGGGTGCCGGAGGATGAAACGCCTCTGGTGGTGGTGTTCGACGGCGTGACGGACGTGCGGAACTTCGGAGCCATTGCCCGTTCGGCGGAGTGCGCCGGAGCGCACGGGCTTATCACGCCCCTGAAAAATTCCGCACCGGTGAATGCCGAGGCGATCCGTTCGTCGGCCGGGGCGCTCACGACGATTCCGGTCTGCCGCGTGGGGTCGATCCGCAATACGCTCAAACAGTTGCAGACGGAGGGATTCCAGCTTGTCGCCGCGACCGAGAAGAGCCGAAAACTCTTGTATGACGCCGATTTCCGCAAGCCGACGGCGATCGTGATGGGCGCCGAGGATACGGGTATCTCGAAGGAGGTGCTCAAACTGTGCGACGAGCAGTTGGCCATCCCGCTGGTCGGACATATCGAGTCGCTCAACGTTTCGGCCGCCGCAGCCGTGATGCTGTTCGAGGTGGTGCGGCAGCGGATCGGTTAGCAAGGCTTTGCCCACTGACATTCAAAACCTGAATACGATGAAGACGAAAATCGGATATTACCTCGGACAGTTTCGCGAAGGAATTGTGCAGGTGCTGCGTTTGCACCCCGTGGAGATGGCATTGGCGTTCTTGTGCTGCGTAGTTGCCGTCGCGGCTTACGAGACCGGGTCGGAGGCCGAGTGGTGGATCGACCGGCTGCCGCTCGCCGGACTGTTTTTTGCGCTGGCGTTGGTGGTAAATACGCTCGCGGGACACGGACCCTGGCGGAAGGTCTATTGGGTCTGCTGGCTTCCGATCGTGCCGCTGGCCTTGTGGCCGGGACTCGAAGCGTGGTATGGGACGACGGGATG
The DNA here is from genome assembly GCA_048465795.1 of Alistipes sp. Lineage (GTDB taxonomy): Bacteria > Bacteroidota > Bacteroidia > Bacteroidales > Rikenellaceae > Alistipes. The sequence goes on along the minus strand of DBFWKV010000001.1, from coordinate 48,572 downwards.
TATTCTGACCTTTGCCGTGCTCGTCCCCCTGGCGCTGCTCTTGTGCCGACGTGCCGTGCGCAACGAACGCTTCGTCCGCGATGCGGCCGTCTGGCTGCGGGCCGGAGTGCTGGCGCTGCTCTTTGCCAATGTGGCGCTGGGGCTGTTTTGCGCCATCCTCTACTCGACGACCTATATCTTCGGGCTTCAGGGGGCATGGGTCGATCATCTGGCGATGGATGCGTTGATCTTCTCCGAGTCGCTGCTGTTCGCGTCGCTTTTTCTGATGATGTCCGACCGATGGTGCGGCAGTACGTTCGTCGGGAACAGGATCCTTACCGTGCTGCTCAACTATATCGTAACCCCTGCGGTGCTGATCTATACGGCGATTCTCTACCTTTACATGCTCCGGATTCTGGCCACCTGGTCGCTTCCCGACGGAGGCGTCGCCTACCTCGTGTTCTGGTTCACGCTGCTGGTGCTGGCCGTCAAGGCCTTTCAGCAGTTGTTGGAAAAACGGTTGTACGACTGGTTCTTCGATCGTTTCAGCCTGATCTCGCTTCCGACCCAGGTGCTCTTCTGGGTGGGGGTCGTCCGGCGTACGAGCGAATACGGACTGACCGAGCCGCGGGTTTTCCTGCTCGTCTGCGGTGGTCTGATGACCCTCTGCGTGCTGCTTTTTCTCTCCCGTCGTACGGGGCGCTATCTCTATGTCTGTCTGGCGGGATTTCTGACTTTCGCCGTGCTGGCGTATGTGCCTGCGTTATACCCCGAGCGGATTGCCGTGCGGTCGCAGGTACGCCGGACGGAACGCATAGCCGAGCGTCTGGGGATGCTCGGACCCGACGGACGGCTGCAACTGGAGGGTTTCGAGTTCGATACGCTGCACCGTCGGGAATACCGGAGCCTGTACGAATCGCTGCAATATGTCTATCGACGCGATACGGCGGCTTTCGCGCGCCTCATGGCCGATACGGAGGAGTTCGAGACGGCTATGCCGGACATCCTGCTTAAATTTGTCGGCTACGGCTATGATTACGAAACGGATTATCATACGGTTTATACCGGTTCGGGCCGCCGGACATCGGGTATCGCCGGGTATCGCACGCTTTATACGGATATGACCTACTGGGCGGAAGACGGTACTCCGAAATACCTCTTCGACCAGGACTCGCTGCGCATCTGTTTCGGCGGCGACCGTCCCGATTTCCGCATTGCGACGCCTGAGTTGCAGCACGCCCTGCTGCGGCAGGCCGGTATTTCGGAGGGGAACCCCGATTTCGAAGCGTTGGACGCTGTTGCCGACCGGCTTCTGAATTATGCGGACGGAGAAGTGATGATCGTTTTTTCGAGCGTACGTTTCAATCGGAACCCGGAGTTTTTACTGGACGACGTGTCGATCGAAGCCGTTTTAACCCATTGATAACGTGTCCGTAGTCGAACATCCCCGCCTGGGCGGGGTTACTATCGTGCAGTCGCCGCGTGCGCGGAGAATTTCGCTGTCGGTGCGGGCTGCGGGCGAGGTGCGCCTGACCTATCCGCGCCGCGTGTCGCAGAAGCGCGCGTTGGAATTCCTGGAACAAAAGGTCGAGTGGGCATTGCGTGCCCGTGAGCGCCTGGCAGCCCGGCGGGCTGCTTTACCGCAGACGGCCGCGATCTCCGATGCGGATCGGAAGCGGCGGATCGAGGAATTGCGCCGACTGGCCAAAGCCGATCTTCCCTTGCGTGTGGAGCGCATCTCGAAAATGCTGGGGCTGCGTTGCAAAGGACTTACGATCCGGGCCTCGCGTACCAAATGGGGTTCCTGCACCTCGCGCAATACCATTTCGCTGAGTCTTTTCCTGATGGCTTTGCCGGAACATCTGCGGGATTACGTGATCGTTCACGAACTTTGCCACACGGTACATCACAACCATTCGGCACGTTTTCACGCGTTGGTCGATCGCTGTCTGGGCGGGCGCGAAAAAGAGCTTGCCAAAGAGTTGAAGTCGGTGTTTGTCCCTGAAATGCGATAATTTTATAGGGCACGTCGGTTTTCGAAAAAAAATTTGCTATCTTGCATAGCAAAACCACTGTTTCCTGATTCCGGTGCGGCGCTCGAACCGAATCCGTGCGTTTCCGAGCCGGGAAAACGGGGTAATAAACGAACCGAATTTATCCGCAATGACGAAAAACGGCGACGATGCCCTGCTGGGCATTCGTGAAAGACACGACAAAATTCTGACCCTGCTCCAGCAAAACGGCTCCATTTCGGTGACGGCGCTGGCGGAGCAGTTCAAAGTTTCGGAGGTTACCATCCGCAAGGATCTTTCCTACCTCGAGCAACAGAAAAAACTTTACCGCACGCACGGGCGGGCGATTCTGATCAGTCCCTATATCAACGACCGGCACGTCAACGAGAAGGAGAAGAAAAACGTGGCCGAGAAGCGGGCGATCGGCCGGAAAGCCGCCAGCCTGATCGCGCCCGGCGATTCGATCATCATCGCTTCGGGAACGACGATGTCTTTCCTTGCGCGGGAGATCGATCCCGATGGTCGTCTCACCGTCATAACGGCCTCCGTTCCGGTTACTTCGATTTTGTCGCAGAACAAGAATATCGACGTGATCCAGTTGGGCGGCATCACCCGCAGCAGTTCGATTTCGGTGGTCGGAGCCTTCGCCGAGGAGATGCTCCGCCATTTCAACTGCAGCAAACTCTATATCGGCGTGGACGGCATCGACGCCGAATGCGGCCTGACGACCACCAACATGATGGAGGCTACGCTGAACAACGTGATGATCGAAGCGGCACAGAAGGTGATCGTGCTGGCCGACAGTTCGAAGTTCGGCCGCCGGGGTTTCAGCAAAATCTGCGACCTGGAGGCCGTGGATATGATTATCACAGACAGCGGGGTGCAGCCGCGTTATTTGGAGCAGCTGCGCGAGCGAGGTATCGAGGTGACGGTGGTCGACGTGTGAGGCCTCTTTTGATGAATACGGAGCGTATGCGGATTCCGCATACGCTTTTTTTTGTTTCGTTTTGAAATCCGCCGGATTTTCGGTAGATTTGTCCTGAAACTATCCGATCTTCTATGAAAAAACTGTTGATTTCCTGTTTCGCCCTGCTTGTGACGATGGGGGCACTTGCCGCCCGCCCCCAAGCGATCGAGGTGGCGACCGACAATTTGTCGATGGTGCTGACCGTCTCCGACGACGGGGCGGTGCTGTTCCGCCATTTCGGCGGACGGATCGCCGATCCGGAGGCGTTCGCGGCGTACAAAACTTACCGTCGCGCCGACCACGGCACCGACCCCGAAGCCTATCCCGCAATGGGTGGACGCAATTTCCGTGAACCCGCCCTGCGCGTGGTGCACGGCGGCGGCGACCTGAATACCGAATTGCGCTATGTGACGCACGACGTGCGGGAACGAGACGGCGGCAATGTGGCCGAGACGACCGTGCGGATGGCCGACTCATGCGGCCTGCAGGTGAATCTGGTCTATACGGCTTACCGCCGCGAGAACGTCATCGCCATCCACAGCGAGATCGTCAATGCGGAAAAAAAGCCCGTGACGCTCTGCAATTTCTACTCGGCGGCATTGCCCGTGAAGGCGTCGAAATACCTGCTGACTCATTTTTACGGTGCCTGGGCACGCGAGATGCAGGTGGATCACACGCTGCTGACGCACGGCGGCAAGAGCATCGAAACGCGCAAGGGCGTGCGCACGACCCATACCGAGAATCCGTCGTTCCTGCTGTCGCTCGACACAGAGTGCTTCGACGAGAATTACGGCGAGGTGATTGCCGGTGCGCTGGCGTGGTCGGGCAACTTCAAGCTCCATTTCGAGGTGGACGAGTTCGACGGACTGACGATCCTGGGCGGCATCAATCCCTACGCTTCGGAGTACACGCTGGCCCCGGGCAAACGTTTCGTCACGCCCGACATGATTTTCACCTACAGCTTCGAGGGTGCCGGAGGTGCGTCGCGCAACCTGCACGACTGGGCGCGCCGCTACGGAGTTTACCATGCGCAGACGTTCTGTCCGACGCTGCTCAACAGTTGGGAAGGGGCTTATTTCGATTTCACGACGCAGACCCTGCTCGATATGATCGACGACGTGAAGGAGATGGGCCTGGAGATGTTCGTGCTCGACGACGGCTGGTTCGGCAACGAATATCCGCGCAACAACGACAAGATGGGACTCGGCGACTGGCAGGTCAACCGCCGAAAACTGCCTGAGGGGATCGACTACGTTGCCAAATATGCCCATAAGCAGGGGGTGAAGTTCGGGATCTGGATCGAACCCGAGATGGTCAACCCCCGGAGCGTGCTGGCGAGGGAGCACCCCGACTGGATCGTGAAGGCCCGGGGGCGTGAAATCCCGACAATGCGCAACCAGTGGCTGCTCGACCTGTCGAATCGCGCCGTGCAGGATTTCGTCTTTTCGGTGTTCGACAATACGATGCGCCTGTCGCCCCATATCGATTATATCAAGTGGGACGCCAACCGCCATGTGGAGAGCGTGGGGTCGGAATACCTGCCCGACGACGGGCAGTCCCGTTTCTGGGTGGATTACGTGCAGGGGTTCTACGACGTGTGCCGCCGTATCCGCGAAAAGTATCCCAACGTGATCGTGCAGGCCTGCTCTTCGGGCGGCGGCCGCGTGGAGTACGGGGCGCTGAAGTATTTCGACGAGGTGTGGACGAGCGACAACACGGAGGCCCTGTCGCGTGTCTTTATCCAGTACGGAACGAATCTGATCTATCCCGCGTTGGTGACGGGTTCGCACGTTTCGGCAGTGCCCAACCATCAGACGGGCAATGTAACGCCGCTCAAATTCCGCTTCGACATCGCTTCCGCCGGGCGTTTGGGCATGGAGTTGCAGCCCAAAGCCATGACGGACGAAGAAAGGGCGTTCGCCCGCCGCGCCATCGCTTCCTACAAGGAGTATCGGGACATCGTCTTCAACGGCGATCTCTACCGCATTGCGTCGCCTTACGACGACGAGGGTTATTATGCGCTGATGTATGTGTCGAAGGATAAACGCCGCGCCGTGGTCTTCGCCTATTGCATCCGGTATCAGAGCCGTTCGCTGACGCCCAAATTCCGCCTGCGGGGACTGGATGCGGGGGCGAATTACAAACTCACGGAGTTGAACGTCGACAAGTCGAAATTCTGGGGCGACGGACGGACATTCGGCGGGGATTTCCTGATTCAGCAGGGAATCAATCCCAATCTGGCCCGGCTGTACGACAGCGGCATCTACTATCTGGAAGCCGAATGACTCTATCGGGGAGAAGTTTTGCGGCGGGGCGGTTTCGTCCCGCCGTTTTTAACCCCAAGCAGTACATGTTGCAAGGGATTATTACTTGCTTTTGAAAAAATAAGGTTGTTAATTGTGGCTGTTATGACGTCCTAATGCGTATCTTTGCCCTGTGAGCGAGAGGGAATCGTTACCGGATGGAAACGTTTTCCGGTCTTTCACAAGATAGAAACATGGAATGCATGAAACAACTCATTGAAAACGAATTGAAAAGTCGGGGTGCGAAACTCATACGATTTGTCGACATATCCCATTTGGACGAAAAACAAAACCGTCGGTTCCCGAATGCCGTTGTGTTCGTACTTCCTTTGACTGCCGAATATGTCAAAATGGTATCCGAAACCCCGGATTATGTCCAATCGAGGATAGACAACAACTACGATTTCGAGGATGACGAATATACGCAAACCGAAAATAAAGCGGGCGAAATAGCAGACGCATTGGCCCGGTTCATCACCGAAAGGGGGTATAGAGCCGTATCGCAATCCGACACGCAATTGTTGGCCGACGATCTTTTCGATATGGAAACAAAAAGATCGGTGTTGCCTCATAAAACCGTTGCGCTCCTGGGCGGGTTGGGATGGATCGGGAAAAACAACCTCTTGATCACTCCTGAATATGGTGCGGCTCAGTGTCTGGGCACGGTTTTGACCGACGCGCCGCTGGAAACGGTGCTGTACGAGCCGCGTCGTCCCGAATGCGGAAATTGCGTCGCTTGTGCCAGAATCTGCGAGCGAAAAGTGCTGAAGGGCACGATGTGGGACCGGTGCATATCAAGAGATGAAATGGTTGACATTGCCGGATGCAGCACCTGCCTGAAATGCCTCGTGCATTGTCCCGCGACAAAAAGATATCGGAAAAGGAATACGGAATAAGGTGCATCATTTCCGGATTCTTGTAAAGTTATCCGGTGTACGGCATGCGGATGCATCCCAAGCAATCGATCCGCCGTGAATCCGCAACCCGGGAAGACTTTATAAAAATACCATCCTGATATTCAGGATGGTATTAACATACGACTTCGGAAGACATCCGGCGTCGTTTACGCCTTCTATCCCGGGACGCCGGCTTATTTTTTCAGTAGTGCCTGCAGCTCTTCCGGGTGGTTGGTGGTGATGTAATCCACACCCAGGTCGATGAAGTATTTCATATCCTCCTCGCTGTCCACCGTCCAGACATTGACTTCAAGCCCTTTCTCGTGGGCCTGCTTCACCCATTCGGGGTGCTTGCGGAGCACTTTGACCGAGTAGTCGATACCCGCCAGGGCGAGTTTCTGAATCTTTTTGGGCGTCAGGTCGCCGTCGAGGTAGTAAATCCGGTTTTCGGGAATCAGTTTTTTGAATGCCAGGCAGGCATTGATCGAGAAGGCAATGATGTCCGTGCGGTCGAGCAGGTCGTACTTTTTCAGGGCTTCGACGATCTTTGCTGCGGCGAGGTCTTCGCGCCTGAGGTCGCTCAGCGACTTCATTTCGAGAATCAGCCGGGTGTCGGGCTTGCTCTTGACCAACTGCAGGTAGGCGTCGAGGGAGGGAAGGTTCTCGCCGTTGTCCAAAATGACGGCAGTCGCTTCCGCGAATGTAGCCTTTTCCATATCGACGCCTTTGAAAACGCGGTCGTGGTTGACGACCAGTCGGTCGTCGGCCGTCAGCCAGACGTCGATCTCCGAGCCGAAGGCGCCGACGGCGTCGGCTTTGGAGAACGATGCGAGCGAATTCTGGGCCGAACCGTCGGTCGTCCAGTAACCCCGGTGGGCGATCACTTTCGGCTGCGCGCAGACGGCTGTGGCGCCTGCTGCGAATAAGACGGACATCATGATGAGTTTTTTAATCATATCGGTTGAAGTTTAGTTGAGTAGCTTATAAAACGAAACCTATGCAAATATAGTGCTTATCCTCCGGAAAAACAAGATTTATTTTCGGTTATCCGTGTATTGTTCCGATTTCTTGCTGAATGCTGGATTATGAAACGAAACTTTTCGGGTTGCGATCTTGTGGTGCCTGATTTAATTCCTTCTCCTCGATAATGAACTTTTCGTGTGGATTTTTGGGAATTTTTGCCTATCTTCGAACGATAGAACCGGTGCTCGGCACAGTGGCAGGCGGGACCGGAAGCGCTGGTTCCGCAGTGAGCAGGAAAACCTTTAACTGACAGATATGAAAACGCAAGTAACTGAGAAATTCAACGAATTATACGGCGGCGGTGCCGTGCTTTACGCTTCGCCGGGGCGTATCAACCTGATCGGCGAGCACACCGACTACAATGGGGGCTTCGTATTCCCGGGGGCTGTGGACAGAGGAATCGTTGCGGCGATCAAACTCAACGGTACCGGCCGGGTGCGCGCCTATGCCCTCGACCTGGGCGAGCGCGCCGAATTCGGACTGCGCGAGGAGGACAAGCCTTCGCAGGGCTGGGCCTGCTACATCTTCGGCGTTTGCCGCGAGATTCAGAAGCGCGGCGGAGTGATCGGGGGTTTCGATACGGTCTTTGCGGGCGATGTGCCCCTGGGTGCCGGCATGTCGTCGTCGGCAGCGTTGGAGTCGGCCTATGCCTTTGCGTTGAACGATCTTTTTTCGCTGGGAATCGACAAATTCTCGCTGGCGAAGATCGGCCAGGCGACCGAGCACAATTACTGCGGCGTCAACTGCGGCATCATGGACCAGTTCGCTTCGGTATTCGGTAAGAAAGGCTGCCTGATGCGGCTGGACTGCCGTTCGATGGAGTTCGGGTACTTCCCGTTCGATCCGCAGGGCTACAAACTCGTGCTGCTCGATTCGCGCGTAAAGCACGAACTGGTCGGATCGCCCTACAACGACCGCCGGGCCTCATGCGAGCGCGTTGCCGAAGTGCTGGGGCAGGAGTTTCTGCGCGGTGCCTCGATGGAGCGGTTGGAGGCAGTCAGGCATCAGATTTCGGACGAAGATTATAGGCGCGCCCGCTATGTGATCGGCGAGGAGCGGCGGGTGCTCGATGTGTGCGAAGCACTCGAAAAGGGGGATTACGAAACCGTCGGCAGGCGTATGTACGAAACTCACTGGGGCATGTCGAAAGACTATGAGGTATCGTGCGAGGAGCTGGATTTCCTGGTGACGACAGCCCAAGAGTGCGGTGTGACCGGATCGCGCATCATGGGCGGCGGCTTCGGCGGTTGCACGATCAATCTGGTGAAGGATGAATTGTACGATCATTTCATAGCCGAGGCTAAGCGGAAGTTCAACGCCCGCTACGGCCATGAACCCAAAGTCTACGAAGTCGTTATCTCCGATGGATCGCGGCGCCTTGAATAGTTCGGCAGGCAATACCGGTTTGAAGCAACTACGACAAAAAGATCCCGAGTACGAAATGCCCGGGATTTTTTATTTTCGGATGCGGTGCTTGTGCCGTTCATTGAATCGACCGTGGGTAGCTGCCCGGAATTTCGTTATTCCGGCCTCCGTGCCGAATCGGATGATAGTCCGGTTTGGAGGAGCATCACGCTTTGCAGTCGTTGCGAAATCTGGTCCGCGTTGATGCGGGACCGGGGTTTTTAGGGGATTGATCTCGCCCGGGTTCATCCGAGTATTTTCTGCATCAGGATTTCGTCGCAATAACCCGTTGCGGTGGCCTGCCAGTCGCGTTTGCGGCCTGTTTCGACAAACCCCGACCCTTTGAAAAGCCGGAGGCTCGCTTCGTTGTCCGCGCCCACATTGCACCAGAGCTGGTGCAGATGCAGCGTTTCACGGCCGTATCGGCACACCGTTTCCACTGCGTCCGTCGCATACCCTCTGCCGCGTTGGTCGGAACCGTAGATCAGAATTCCGACGCCTGCCCGCCGGGCAATGGGATCGTATTCGAAGAGGTCGATGGCGCCGACGGTTTTCCCCTCCCGCAGGGTGTCGATCATCAGCCTTTGCTGGCGGGTTTGGAGAAGATCGAATCCCTGACCTTCGATGAACTGTTTGAGCGTATGGTGCGAAAAGGGGGCCATTGTTCCGCTCACGGGCCAAAGCGCCGGATCGTTCTCCCACACATACATCCGGTCCAGATCCGCCGGTTCCGGCGCCCGCAGGCGGGTGATGCGTCCTTCGAGATTGATCAAAGCCCGATGATTTTATTGCGGATGAGCATCGCAACACCCCAGGCGTTCGCATTCTCGGTCATCTTCGAAACGCGGAACTTGGTGTCCTTGTATACGAGGTTGAGCGAGTATTTGTTGGTCGAGGATTTAAGCGGGAGCATGATGTAATCGCCTGCTGCGGACATGTTGCCGCCCACGATTACCGTTTCCGGATTGAAGGTGTTGATCAAAAAAGCGACGGCTTTGCCGACCTTTTCGCCGGCTTCCTCGATCAGTTCGATCGAGAGGTTGTCGTCGTTCTTCGCTGCGGCGATGATGTCGTCGATATGGATGGTTTTCTGCTGGTCGTATTTCTCGCGGAGAATCGTGTTCACGCCCTTCTCGATCAGGTGGCACATCTTGTCCTCGATGGCTATGCCCGAAACCTCCGTTTCGAGACAGCCCTTCTTGCCGCACGAACAGATGATTTCATTGTCGAAGAAGGGAATGTGGCCGAATTCGCCCGCGAAGCCGCTCTTGCCGTAGTAGAGCTTGCCGTCGACGACGATGCCGATCGCCACACCACGGCCCATGTGCAGGTAGAGTACGTTGCTGTCGTCCTTCGACTTGCCGCAGGTGTACTCCGCGTAACAGCGCGCACGCGTGTCGTTCTCCAGCAGGACGCGGATGCCGACCCGTTCTTCGAGGATGTCGCGCAGCGACTGCTCCGAGGAGGTGAAATATTTGTAGCTGCGCCCCGTATCGGGATTTACGCGGCCCGTCATGCAGACGCCCAGACCCAGCAGTTTGCCTTTGTCGATACCGCAGTTGGCAATGAAATGTTCGATGTTGCTGCAGATTTTTTCCAGACACTGCGGACGATCGAGCAGTTCGAAATCGGTGTCGTACTCCTCCTTGATGATATTGTTTTGAAGGTCGGTGATAAGGAACGACATGTTGTCGCGGCCTACATTCACACCGGCGAAATAGATGGCCGAGTTGGCCAGTCCGAACACGTTGGGACGCCGTCCGCCGGGGGTTTCGACCTTGCCCAGGTCGGTGACGATGTTCTCATCGACGAGTTCCTGCACGAGTTTGGTGATGGTCGGGACGCTGATATGCAGCTCTTTGGTCAGCTCCGAAAGCGTGCATTCGCCGTTGACGGCCATGTAGGCGATGATGTTGCGTTTGATGATGCTGTTTTTATGGATAATTCCCTTCAGCGCCTCATCCTCGTGTTTGTTGAAAAATTCGGTCAGTGATGTCATCCTTCGTTATCTCATTTTTAACTAAACCTTTGCAAATATACTAAGTATTAATGAAAAATCACAATATGTTTTTAATAAAATTTAATAAATTTTTAATTGTATTACAAAATAAATACGGAACAGATTGGTTGCCAATCTGTTCCGTATTTGAGGGATGTTTCTGCCGCCGATTCTTACAAGGTCGACTTCGATTCCGCCGCAGCCGATGCGTCCACTTTCCTGATAAGACCCTGGAGCACGGTGCCGGGGCCGAGTTCCGTGAATTCCGTCACGCCGTCGCAGAGCATGTTCCGCACGATGTAAGTCCAGCGTACCGGCGCCGTGAGCTGCGCGATGAGGTTGGCTTTGATCTGTGCGGGATCGGTATAGGGTTTTGCATCGACGTTCTGATAAACGGGACACGCGGGCGTTTGGAACGGCGCTTCGTTGATCGCCTTCTCCAGTTCGACCTTCGCGGGTTCCATCAGCGGCGAGTGGAAAGCGCCGCCGACGGGCAGACGCAGGGCGCGGCGCGCTCCGGCGGCTTTGGCCTTCTCGCATGCGGCGTCCACGGCGTCCACGGCGCCGGAGATCACCAGCTGCCCCGGACAGTTGTAATTGGCCGCCACGACCACGCCGTCGATCGATGCGCAGATCTCTTCCACGACCTTGTCCTCCAGGCCGAGGATCGCGGCCATCGTGCCCGGCTGTGCCTCGCAGGCGGCCTGCATGGCCATCGCACGTTTCGACACCAGCCTCAGACCGTCCTCGAACGACAGGGCTCCGGCTACGACCAATGCCGAGAATTCGCCCAGCGAGTGTCCGGCCGCCGCGTCGGGTTTCACGCCGAGGGCTTTGGCCAGAATGACCGAGTGGAGAAATACGGCGGGCTGCGTCACCTTCGTCTGCTTGAGCTGCTCGTCCGTGCCGGCGAACATGATGTCCGTGATGCGGAAACCGAGAATCTCATTAGCCTGCTCGAAGAGCGCTTTGGCTTCGGGTACGTTGTCGTAGAGGTCTTTGCCCATCCCGACCGACTGTGCGCCCTGGCCGGGGAATACGTATGCGTGTTTCATAATTTACGTGAATTATTTTGTTTGCGGAGGCAAAGATACGAATTTATTTTCTAACTTTGCCTCGCAATGGTTCGCAAAGGGTGCGGCGACACCCCGCGCGATTAAATGGGAATGCCGTGAAAATCGGCAGCAGTTCCCGCTGCTGTAAGTTCCGTAGAGGCCGCAACACGCTGTGCCACTGATCCGAGGATTGGGAAGGCGTTGCGACCGGAACGAGCCAGAAGACCTGCCTTGCGTCTCCCCGGGCGGGAGAATCTTTTTCGGATGTGCATCTGCGGAGAACGGAGCCGTCGCGGCAGCGAACCTATTATATATAGGGTATGTCGGGAGGACAAAGTCGGTTTGAGGTATGTCGGAAGAGATTCGGCTTCGGGGAACGAAGACCGGATTTTTTATTTGGATAACATACTAAAAACAAACGACGATGAAAAAACTTTTCTTTTTTGCTTTTGCGGCCTTTGCGTTGGCTGCCTGTTCGAAGGATGATGAACCCGCAGGACCCGAGGAGCCGGGCTACTACTACAAAATCGTGATCGTAGGCTCGCTCGACGGCAAGGAGACGGGACGTGTGGAGTGCATGCTGGCCGACCAGCCCCGGATTGCGGAGGATTGGAAAAAGGTCGATCTTTCGGCTTTGGGAGAGATCGACTGCCTGAAATTCGTTCCCGAGTCGAACGACGCCAGTCCCGAATTCGGCCTCAATGTTCCCGCTTATTTTGCGGTTGACGATATCGCTTTCGCATCCGAGCAGGAGAAGGAGCAGGTCGTATCGTTCGAGGCTTCGGAGCAGATGACCGATTTTCTCGGCGAGAAGATCGTGGTGGGGGATGTTGCGATCGTAGGCGGTTGGGCTGCCGGCACCTATCCCCATGTCTATTGGGCGGACCCCACGCTCTATGCGGATTATTTGACCGACAAGTCGGGAGCGAAGGTGTTCGACGAGGTGCTTTTTTCTACTGCCGACGCCAATATTTGGTTCGGTTCATACTATTCGGACAATGCGAACTGGGGCGCGCGCAGCGATTCCTGGGGTGGATTCGTGGTTGCGGGCAATTACACGCGTGCGGCTACGGCAGTCGACTATAAGAATCAGTTCACCGTTTGGGGAACCAAAGGTGCGAACGGCACCGAAAACTGCCTGATCGGTTATTACGACTCTTTTTCGGGCGGTTACGCCCAGCCCACGATCGAGCTGGCTTCGCCCCTGAAGGCGCGTTATCTGTATATGGCCAACTCGGCCGTTACCTACTGTTATCTGTCCGATCTTTTCAAGCCCGCTCCGGAGGCATAGATTTCCCAAACACGGTTGAGGATGCAATTTAGAGATTAGTATTGCTCAAACGAATCCCCCGCATGGCCTGCCTGCCGTGCGGGGGATGTGTTTTATGAAGGTTTCGGCTCGCGCAGCGAGTCGGCAGCGCAGCTTCTCCCTGCGAACTTTTCTGACACAGATGGGGCAGAGAATGCTTGCAGGCCCTGCCGCGCGGAAGAAAAATCAAGATGCCGGAGGCAATTCCGGGCTGCTCATTTGCAGTGCCGATAACATCTCGGTGTAACTGCGGACAGAAAACAAAACTCCCCGGCATTTTCGAATGCCGGGGAGTTTGTCTTTACGAAATCGTGCTTAGATCAGGTTATCCTTCTCGATGTCCTTGAAATAGCGGTAGGTCGCCACGCGCAGCTCTTCGGCCGCCGCGTCGTCGCAGACCAGGATGCCGTTAGGGTGAACCTGCAGAGCCGAGATCGTCCACTGGTGGTTGTATGCGCCTTCGACGCCGTGGCGAACGGCGCGGGCTTTCTTGTGACCCGTCGCCAGGATCACCACCTTTTTAGCCGAAAGCACCGTAGCGACGCCGACCGTAAGGGCCGTTTTCGGAACGAGGCGCGTGTCACCGCCGAAAAAACGCGAGTTTACCTGGATCGTGTCCTGCGTAAGGGTTTTGATGCGTGTGCGCGAAGCGAGCGACGAGAAGGGTTCGTTGAAGGCCAGGTGGCCGTCCTCGCCCACTCCGCCCAGGAAGAGGTCGATGCCGCCCGCCTCCTCGATGCGCGCCTCGTAGTCGGCGCACTCTTTCGTGAGATCTTCGGCATTGCCGTTGAGGATGTTGACATTCTCGGGCTTGATGTCGATGTAGCGGAAAAAGTTGTTCCACATGAACGAGTGATAGCTTTCCGGATGCTCCTCCGGCAGTCCGACGTATTCGTCCATGTTGAACGTGATGACGTTGGCGAACGAAACCTGTCCGGCCTTGTAGAGGCGCGTCAGTTCCTTGTACGTTTCCAACGGGGTCGAGCCGGTAGGCAAGCCCAGCACAAAGGGCGATGAGGTGATTTTCTGTTTTGTGCGGATTTGTTCGACGATGTAGCGGGCCGTCCATTTGGCGACCTCGGCGGGGGTATTTTCAATGATTAAGCGCATAACGAAGTAATTTTTAATTTTTCATTTTTAATTAAGTGTTTGTAAAAATGTTAAAACATTTTTACAAACACTTCGATAGCCTGGTATTCCGCCATGCCCAACTGGTCGTAGAGGCGCGCGGTGTTCTGCGTGCGTTCCTCGGCCCGCTGCCAGAACTCGCGCGAATCGCTGCCCGGGAAGGGCATGATGTCCTTCTGCGAGAGGTGGCGGTAAATGGCATGCCGTTTCATGATCAACTCGTCGGGCGAAAGGGGGACGGCCATGTCGACCATTCCCAGATCCCACTCCATCCAGGCCCCTCGGTAGAGCCACAGGTGGCACTCCTTGAGCCACTCGTCCTCTTTCACCACTTCCAATGCGCCGAGTATCGCCTCCATTGCGGTGCGGTGGGTTCCGTGCGGGTCGGCCAAGTCTCCGGCGGCGTAAATCTGGTGGGGTTTCACCTCACGCAGCAGCCTGACGATGATGTCGATGTCCTTTTCGGTGAGCAAACCCTTCTTGATGCCGCCCGTTTCGTAGAACGGCAGGTTGAGGAAGTGGGCGTTGGTGTCGGGATTGAGGCCGAACGAACGCACTGCCGCGCGTGCTTCCGCCCGGCGGATGGCTCCTTTGAGGTCGAGCAGTGCCCGGGGTTCCGGTTCGCCTTTCTTCTTGCCGGCGATAATCTTCTCGACCTCGGTATAATGATCGCCGAAGCCCAGTTCGCGGGCCGTGTCGATATTCTGCAGCACCACGTCGTCGTGCACGGCCACGTTGCCCGATGTTTCGTAGGCTACATGTACGTCGTGGCCCTGTTGTACCAGGCGGATGAACGTACCGCCCATCGAGATCACGTCGTCGTCGGGATGGGGCGAGAACACAACCACCCGTTTGGGGAAGGGAACGGACGGCACGGGGCGCGTCGAGTCGTCGGCATTGGGTTTGCCGCCCGGCCAGCCGGTGATGGTGTGCTGCAGGTCGTTGAACACGTCGATGTTGATCTGGTCATAGGTACGGCCCTGTTCGAGCAGTTCGCCCAGCGAATTTTCGATGTAATCCTTATAAGTGAGTTTCAGAATCGGTTTTTTCACCACGCCGCAGAGCCATACCACGGCCTTGCGGATGAATTTGGGCGTCCAGTTGCAGGGGCCGACCAGCCAGGGGGTCTGCTCGCGGGTCAGCAGATGCGCGGCGTCCTCGTCGATCACCACCTCGATGTTGCGGTGCTCCTGCAGGTGGGAGGCCGGAACCTGGCTCTGCACTTCGCCTTCGACCACGCGTTGCACGATGTCCGCCTTTTCCTCGCCCCAGGCCATAAGCACGATCTTGTCGGCACGCATAATGGTGTCGATACCCATCGTGATCGCCATTTTAGGGGTGTTTGCCAGCCCGAAGAAAGCCGGTGCCTGGATCTTGCGGGTGTTGTAACTGAGCTGTACGAGGCGTGTGCGCGACTTGGCGTAGGAACCCGGTTCGTTGAAGCCGATCTGACCGTCCTCGCCCACGCCGATGATGAGCAGGTCGATTTTGCGGGCGGCATGGTCGTAGGATGCGCAGTATTCCGATACCC
The DNA here is from genome assembly GCA_048465795.1 of Alistipes sp. Taxonomy (GTDB): domain Bacteria; phylum Bacteroidota; class Bacteroidia; order Bacteroidales; family Rikenellaceae; genus Alistipes. The sequence goes on along the minus strand of DBFWKV010000001.1, from coordinate 32,966 downwards.
TGTTTTCCGGAATCGTGCCGTCCGGAATATGGATGTTTTCCGGCAGAATGTCGATATGGTTCAGAAACTCCTCATGTATGCGGTAGTTGCGGCTCTGCTGCTCGGTCGATTTGATCGGATAGAATTCGTCGAGGCTGAAGACCGCCACGTTGGCGAAGCTGATCAGGCCCTCGCGGTGACGCTTCACCAGTTCGCGGTAGAGTCCCAGCGGCGTACGGCCCGTGGTCAGGCCCAGCACGAAGGGTTGCCCCTCCTCGTAGACGGCGTTCGAAAGGTGGCTTTCGTTGTAGTTGCGAATCGCCTTGACGATCGTGTCGGCCACATACTGCACGCCTTCGTACTCGCATTCATAAACCTTCGTGCGGATCTTCTCGCAGCGGTGGATGATGTCGCTCGGGGTGGAGGATGCGATCAGTCCTCCGTCCTTCGGCAGTGAATACTTGTTATTCATGGCTTTTATTGTTTAAATTTAACGTTCTCGAAAAATCGGGGCAGGTGAAAATCAGGCTTCGGGTTGTCGATCGGCTTCCACGACAGGAAGTGGGGATGCGACAGTTCGTCGCCGCATTTGTAGAGATTCATCGCCCCTTCCAGCCCGCTCCACGACGAGGGGCGGTGGCGGAACAACGCCTCGGGCGGGATGGCCAGCGTCAGCGACCAACGGTTGTCGCCCTCGCGCTCGGCGAAGGCGGCCGTGCCCAGCGAAGGGTAACGGCGCACGGTGCCGAGCACCTCCGTGCCGGCGTGGGTCGGGTGTTCGCGCTCCTTGCGGAAGGCGAGCAGCAGACGTCCGGCACAGGTCGTCTCGAAATTGTAGTAACCCGTGTCGTCCGGCGCGAGGAAAAACTCCACGCAGGAATCCGTCCAGACCCGTCCGTTGTCTTCGGTGACTTCGGCTTTCGTGTACCCTTCGGCGACGTCGAACCGCAGCCAGAGCAGGTCTCCGGTGTGGAACATCCGAAAAGCCGCCTGCGGGGCATAGGGAAATTGCTCCGGCCAGTTGCAGCAGGCGATCGGTTGTGCTTCGAGGCCGTCGAAAGCGGCTTCGACGGCTGCCGGATCGTTCGGGTCGATGGGGTTGCGTCTTGCTATCAACATTTGTCAGCGATATTGTGCGGCGCTTTCTCCGATCACGGCACACATCGCGCCATATTGTTCCTCCATGCTTTGCAGCAGGCGGTATTGCGCGCGGGTGCGCACCAGGTTGTGGTCGCCGTATTTGGTTTTATAATAGGTGTCCCCGTCGATGTAGTCCATCAGGAAACGGAGCACTTGTTCGTAGGTGATGTAGCGGGCCGAAAAAGCGAGTCCGGCGAGTTCGGCCTCCGTGAGTTGCCGCGCACGCTGCGAAAGATACCCTTCGGCATAGGCCCGGAACATGGGCATCGACAGGCGGACACGGTCCGGATCGCGGTCGTCTTCCGCACCCGTGTTGGCATAGGAGCGGATCGCATCGCCGAAATCGTTGAGCGACGTGGAATTCATCACCGTGTCGAGGTCGATCACGCATAGCACGCGGCCCTCCGCATCGAAGAGGATGTTGCTGATTTTGGTGTCGTTGTGCGTGACGCGCATCGGAAGCGTGCCGTCTTCGGCCTGCTCCCGGAAGGCGAGCATCTCTTCACGCCGCGACTCGATCCATTCGATCTCTTCCGCAACCGCTGCCTTGCGGCCCGCAGCGTTGCGTGCGAGCGCTTCGTCCCATTGGCGAAAGCGGTGGCGAATGTTATGAAATCCGGGAATGGTCTCGGCCAGGGGCTGCGTGAAGTCGGCCAGCTGCGACTGGAAAAGCCCGATTCCCTCGCCGCCCTTGCGCGCCAAGTCGGGGGTGTCGGCCCGGTCGTAGGCTTTAGTGCCCGCGATAAAACGGGTCACGGCCCAGAATTCGCCCGCCGTGTCCCGGTGATAGAGTTTGCCGTCGGTTGCGGGGATCACTTCCAGCACTTCGCGTGCGGGGTCGCCCCCTGCCGCCACGACTTTGCGGCGGATGTGCTCCGTGACCTTGCGGATGTTCTCCATCATCGCCGGAACATCGGGAAAAACCGTGCGGTTTTTACGCTGCAGAATGTAATCCGGCGTATCGCCGGCTGTGCGGACGAGGTAAGTGTCGTTGATAAATCCCTCGCCTAACCTACCGACCGAGTCGATCCGGCCTTCCAGGCAGAAAGCGGCGGCAATGTCGTGCAACGTCTTCTCTTCCATCCTCTCTCCGTTTTGCGGGACGCTTCCCGTACAGGCTTAATATAGGAAAATTTGGCGTTTCCACCAAATTTTCCTGTCGTTTTTATCTGATGCAACTGGTCAGGAGCTTCATTTTCCCTTCCGGTTTCACCCAGACCGACTTGGTCGCGGCGGGAAGCAGGATCGTTTCGCCCGCATGGAGCGCAATCGCGTTGCCCGCGTCGTCGGTCAGTGTGCCCCTGCCTTCGACGCAGATCACCACGACGAACGAGTCGAGCGCCGCATAGTCGAGCGTCAACGCTTCGTCGAGGTCGTACAGCGACGTGGTGAAATAAGGACACGACACCAGCTCCACTTCGCGGTTCGCGGCCTTTTCATAGGCCGTGCGGTAGTCGGGCAGCACGGTGTAGTCGATGGCGCCTTTGGCCTGCTCGGTGTGCAGTTCGCGCGTCTTGCCGTCCGCGCCGCGCCGGTTGAAGTCGTAAATGCGGTACGTGATGTCCGATGTTTGCTGAATCTCGGCGATGAATGCACCCGCGCCGATCGAGTGAACGCGACCTGCGGGCAGGAAGAAGAGGTCGCCCGGGTGGATTTCATACTCTTGGAGAATGTCGGTGATCGTGTTGTCCCCGACGCTGGCCTCGTATTCGGCGGGTGTCACCTGTTTGGCGAAGCCCGATCGGAGTTTTGCGCCTTTGTCCGCGTCGACCACGTACCACATTTCGGTCTTGCCTTTCGATTTGTGGCGCTCCCACGCCAGTTCGTCGTTGGGGTGTACCTGGATCGAGAGGTCTTCGCGGGCGTCGATGAATTTGATGAGCAGCGGGAACTCCTCCCCGAAGCGTTCGTAGTTGGCCTTGCCGAGCAACTGCTCCTTGTAGACGGCGATCAGTTCGGGCAGGGTCTTGCCTTTGTCCGCGCCGTTCGCCACGACCGACTCGTTGCCTTTGACCCCCGACAACTCCCAGCTTTCGCCGACCTGCTTCCGGTCGGAAGCGATCTGTTTGTAGGGTATGATTTTCTCTCCGCCCCACAGGGTCGATTTCAGGATAGGTTCGAATTTGAGTGGATACATATTTTTCGGTTTATTCTTTGTTTGTGTCTAACTGGTTGAGCGCAAATGCGTAAGCACCGACCGATATGGCACGGCTTGCGCCCATTTTCGAAATCGTGACGCCCACGCGCTTGTGCGGATCGTATGCCACATAGCGGTCCGTGCCGTAGACCTTGAGGGTCTGCGGCCGGCCTTTGGCGAAGGCTGCGAATTCCTGTTCGTTGTCCAGGTCGTAAACTTCCATCTGTACGCGGTTGAGTTCATCGCCCGTCAGGGTTTTCATCTTGCTCCGCAATTCCTTCAGCAGGCTGGGCATAATGTATTTACGGGCTGCGGTGATGCCCCCGCCGATGACGATCAGTCCGTCGGTGAGCGTCACGGCCGTGGCCATTGCATCGCCTGCGATTTCACCCAGTTCGGCGAAAGCCTTCAGGGCGGCTTCGCGGTCGCCGGGACGTTTCCCGTCGGCGATTTCGCAGATGTCTTTGGGCTCGAAGTTGTGATCCGCATGACCGGATGCTTCGCCGTATACCCGTTTGATGGCGCGGACCGCCACACCGTCTTCCACGATGATTTCGGGCATCTTCTTGTGCTTGAGGCAGAAAGTTTCGACGCACGAATTGTCGCCCCGGTTGAGCCGGTTGTCGATCACCACGCCCACGCCGAAACCCGTACCGAAAGTGTAGCCGATCAGGTTTTTGTATTTTTTCGGGCTGCCGGCCGCTTCGAGACGGGCGTTCACGTCGGGCAGCGCGCCTCCCAGGGCCTCCCCGTAGGCGAACAGGTCGCCGTCGTTGTTGATGAACACGGGAATTCCGAATTTATACTCCAGGAATGGTCCCAGCGCCACACCTTCGCGGAACGAAGGGAAATTCGGCAGGTAGCCGCCGATGATGCCGTTCGGGTAGTCGGCCGGGCCGGGGAAGGCGAAGCTGATGGCTACGGGTTTTGTCTCCAACTTGTCGATGACGGCCTGGAAGCCCTCGACCATCGTGGCGAGGCATTTGTCCAGATTCTCCGCATTCGAAGGCAGCGTGATCGGATCGACAATGAATTTGTTGGCCTGCATGGCGCCGAATACAAGGTTGGTGCCTCCGGCGTCGAGGGTGATGACCACCCGGTTGTCGTATTCGTACATAATTTATTTAGGGTTTTAGTTTCGAATTCGGTCGAAGTAACGGTTCGGTGGAACATAAATAGAATGAGCCGGAAGCAAAACCGAACCGGTGTGTGGGTTTATGCCGGGCGCAGCCTATCTAAACGGTTGTATTATGTACGCAAAGATAATAAAAAAACCGAAAACGGGTAGTCTGCGCAGCCGAAAGATTCTCCCCAAAAGTCGAAAAAATTGGTTTTAACGGAGCCTCTGTTCCCTTTATGGTGTTTTTTCGTATCTTTGCCTCAAGAAAAGATTCCGGTTCGGACAGACGGCGGTTCGGACAAAACCAAACCAGTTTGGTTTGTCATGCACCTTGCACTGTCTTTGTAAAAGATAGCATCCGGCTGGAATTCTGACCGATAAAAACCTGAAAAATGAAAAAACTTCTCTCTCTGGCGTTTGCCTTGTGCTGCGCCTTCGGCGCGGCGGCCCAGGACATGACCGTCGCCTCCTTCAATGTCCGCTACCGTAACGACGGCGATACGGCGGCCGGGAACGGTTGGGAGCGTCGCTGCCCCTATGTTTGCGGACTGATCGAATTCGAGGGCTTCGACATCTTCGGAGCGCAAGAGGTGCTGCACCCCCAGTTGCAGAATATGTGTTCGCTGCTGCCCGATTACAGTTACATCGGTGTTGGTCGCGACGACGGCAAGACCGAGGGGGAGTATGCCCCGATCTTCTATAAAACCGGCCGCTTCGAACTGCTCGGGTCGGGCCATTTCTGGCTGGCGGAAGTGACCGACCGGCCCAATGTGGGCTGGGATGCCGCCCTGCCGCGCATTTGTACGTGGGGGCATTTTCTCGACCGTGAAACGGACAGGCGTTTCTGGTTCTTCAACCTGCACATGGATCACATCGGCGAGAAGGCCCGCGCGGAGAGTGCCAAACTGGTCGTGTCGAAAATCCGCGAGATAGCCGCAGCCGGCGAACCGGTGATTCTGACCGGAGATTTCAACGTCGATCAGAATGACGTGATCTATGCTATATTCACCAATTCGGGCGTGCTGAACGATTCGTATGCCGTGGCTGAAAAGCGCTTTGCTCCCAACGGCACGTTCAACAACTTCAGCACCGAACTGCTCACCGAGAGCCGCATCGATCATATTTTCGTCTCCCCGTCGTTCGGGGTGGCCCGCTACGGGGTGCTGACCGACACCTACCGTACGCCGACGCCCGAAAGCGAGGCGATGATCAAGTCGGGCAACTTCCCCAAAGAGGTGTCGCTGCATGCCTATCAGGCGCGCACGATCTCCGATCACTTCCCCGTCGTGGCGAAGCTCGATTTCGGGAAATAGCCGCGAAGCGATGGCCGAACAGCCCTATTTTACCTACGACGAGCTGGTTAAACGGCAGATGCCCGCCGCTTTCTCCACGATGGTCAAACCCGTCGGATCGCGGTGCAACCTCGACTGCGTGTACTGCTACTACCTCGACAAGGAGGATATGTACCAGGGGGTGGAACCCCGGATGGACGATGCACTGCTGGAGGAGTACATCCGCCAATACATCGCGGGCAACCGGGTCGATACCGTCACGTTCGTCTGGCACGGCGGCGAACCGACGCTTGCCGGGCTGGAGTTTTTCCGCCGGGCCGTGGCGCTCCAACGCAAATATGCCGACGGCAAGCGGATCGAAAATGCGCTGCAGACCAACGCCACGCTCATCGACGATGCCTGGTGCGAATTTCTGCGGGAAAACCGGTTCCTGGTGGGCGTTTCGCTCGACGGGCCGGCTTCGATCCACGACCGCTGCCGCCTCGACAAGGGCGGCCGGCCGACATTCGACCGGGTGCTCGAGGCCGTGGGACGGATGCAGCGTCACGGGGTGGAGTTCAATACCATGACGACGGTCAACCGTCACAGCGAGGGGCGCGGACGCGAGGTGTACCGTTTTCTCAAAGCGCTGGGCAGCCGCTACATGCAGTTCATGCCCGTCGTGGAGTATGTCCGCGACCCGGAAGGGGGCGGGCGGCCCGGGATCGTGGCGCCGCATACGCCCGGCAGCCGGCTGGCCGAATGGTCGGTGTCGGCGCAGGGCTTCGGGGAATTCATGTGCGAGGTGTTCGACGACTGGGTGCTGAGCGACGTGGGCAGCTACTACGTGCAGTTGTTCGACGTGTCGCTGGCCCAGTGGTTCGGCGTGCGGCCTCCGCTTTGCAGCTTCTGCGACACGTGCGGCGATTCGCTGGTAGTCGAACACAACGGCGACATCTACTCCTGCGACCACTTCGTCTTTCCCGAATACCGGCTCGGCAACATGGCCGATACGGCGTTGGTCGAAGCGTTCGCTTCGCCCCGGCAGGGCGATTTCGGCGCCGCAAAACACAACGCCCTGCCCGACGAATGCCGCCGCTGCCGCTGGTACTTCGCCTGCCGGGGCGAATGCCCGCAGCACCGCTTCGACCGTACGGTTCGGGGCGAAGAGAACCTCAATGCACTTTGCGAAGGATACAAAGCCTTTTTCGCCCACGTCGATCCTTACATGAAACGGATGGCCGACCTGCTCCGGGCCGGGCAGCCTGCGGCGTTCGTGATGCCGTGGGCCAGGCGGCGAATGGGATTGTTCTGAGTGAATGGCTGGGAAATTACGAAGGGGAGGCTGCAATGCCTCCCCTTTTTGTACCGTGTGGATTCGCTTGTCGCTTTAATCCGTGTTTTTTGTGCGGATTCTGAGTTTCGGCTGCCTTTCCCGTTCGAGTACCGGGGTAAAGTAGTCGGGGCCGATGACGAGTTTGTCGCTCAGGCCGGGTTGTTTGCGGAATTCGAGACCGGTGATGTGCATCGTGCGGGGATGGATGCAAACTTCGTTGTAGTGGGAGTGGAACACCACCCGCAGCCGGCCTTTTTTGTCGCGGAAAACAGCCTGATGCCCGACTCCGACCAATCCGTCGGGGGATTGGAAAACGGGGTTGTCATCGTATTTTTTCCAGGGACCGGTGATTTTCCGGGCTGTGGCGCAGCCGATCCCGTACTGCGGGCTTTCGTAGCTGTTGGCCGAATAGGTCAGATAATAAACGCCTTTGTGCTCTATGACGAAGGGGCCTTCGTTCACTGCAGGCCATACCCGTTCCCATTTCTGCCACATGCGGGTGCAGAAACGCAGGGTGGTGGGGATAATGGTTTTGTAATCTTTTTCGAGTCGGGCCATCCAGATCTCATTGCCCTCGCGGAAGCGCACCCAGAAAAGGTAGGGGGTGCCGTCTTTATCGATAAAGAGTGAATTGTCGATGCCGCGCTCTTCGAGCATCGGTCTTTTTTCGGTCTGTACGAAGGGACCCAGGGGCGATTGGGCGGTGGCTGCGCAAATGTGTTCGTCGGCCGAATAATACATGTAATAAGTGTCGCCGATGCGGTAAACTTCCGGGGCCCAGAACCATCGGTCTCCATAGGAATCCTTCTTGTCGAGTGCCAGATGACCTTCGTGTCCGTCGGGGTGGTACCACCGTTTCAGGTCGGGCGAAACCAATACGCAGATGCCGTCGGGCGAGCCGGTTCCGTAAGCGTAATAAACGCCGTCGTCGCAGAGGATGAACGGATCGGCCAGGGGAACGGCGCTTTCCGGATCGTATCCGGCTCCGTAACCCCGGAACGCAACGCCGGCGACAAAAAGCAACGTATAAATAAATCGTATCATAATTTCGACAATTTCTTGTTTTCGATCTCCGAAGAACCGGAATCCCGTTTGCAAATATAGGGATTTTTTAGTTCGAACTCAACCTGTTGCTGCCGCCTGCGGGATTTCGGTCGATGGCGACTGTTTTTGCGGGGATGGCCCTGTCTCGGAACAAAATCGAGGAAATCAGCATTTTGCCAACCGCATCCGGATGCGGCTGAGCGACTGTACGGTGATGCCCAGATAGGAGGCGATGTATTTCAACGGCACGGTGCGGACGATCTGAGGCTGGTGTTCGACCAGTGCCATATAGCGTTCCCGGGCCGTGCGCCGGCAGGAGGTGAGCCATGCCGACTCCCACGACAGCACGAACCGTTCGAGAATCCGCCGCCCCAGATTGGCCATGACGATCGACGAACCGAACAGTTCTGCAACCCGTTGTTTGGAGAGAACGTAGGCTTCGCCGCAGGAAATGGCTTCGAGCGTCAGCATGGAAGGGGCGCCGCCCGCATAGCCCCATGCCGAAAATGCGAATTCCCCGGCTTCGGCGAACCACAGCGTCATTTCGATACCTTCCTTACACGAGCAGGCGCGCCACACCCCGGCCGTCAACAGGTAGAGATTCGTGTCGGTTCCGCCTTCGCGGACGATGACCTGCCCCGGAACGAACGCGGTTTTCTCCGCGCCGTCGAGCAGCAATTCGAGTTCCCGGGTTGTGATGTCGAGTTCGCGGGTGAGTTTTTGCAACGTTTTATTTTCCATGTCCGGTACGATAATAGAGGGCGATTGCGGCAAAGGTAAGAAATTCCGACGCAGGTACCGCCAACCAAATGCCTTTTACGCCCCATATCGCAGGCAGTAACAAGAAACAGGCCGTCATGGCGACGAAGCCCCTGAGCAGTGTGAATACCGTCGCCTGGCGAAACTGCTCGACACTCTGATAATAACCGATGCAGACGATGTTGAGCGCGAAAAACACGAAGCCCAGGGCAAAGTAGGGGATTCCTTCCACAGCGATCGTATAAGCGACTGCATCCGGATTCAGAAACATTCCCACCACTTCGGAGCGTCCCGACATTGCGACCAGACAGGCGAACGTACCGCACAGGAACGCCACGCCCAGCGAGAGCCGGAAAGCCTGGCGTACCCGGCTGCGGTTCCCTGCCGCGTAGTTGAAACTGAGGATCGGCTGTACGGATTGAGCTACGGCGTTGTTGACCATAAAAGCGATCGGAAAACAGTAGCATACGACGCTGTATGCCGCCACGCCGTCTTCGCCCAGATGGCGGATAAAAACATAGTTGCCTACCAGCATCATGCAGGCGACGGCCGCTTCGCTCAGCAGGGCGGAAGCGCCCAGTTTGACCATGTAGCCCACATTGCGTGCCGTCAGCAGCAAACTCTTGCGGCTGAACTTGGGCTTGTAGAGGCGCAGCAGGCGCGTGCCGAATACCATGTAGCATCCGATCATGCCGCTGCCGGCCACCAGCGAAAGCGAAGTGGCCAGGGCTGCACCGGTCAGTCCCATGCCGAGCGGGAATACGAACAGGTAGTCCAGTACCAGGTTGACCAGCGTGGCGACGGCGCTGCACCACATGGCGTATTTGGGCGATCCGTCGAGCCGGATGACGAAAAGCCCGATGCCGAGCAGCATGTTGAAAACCAGGAACGGCACCACCCAGTCCATGTATTCCAGCACCGGAGGCAGCAGCCGATCGGAACTGCCCAGCAAGTGCGCCACCCGGCTGCGGAAAGCCATCGTCAGTCCCGAGATCAGCAGCATCAGCACACCCGACACGGTGAAGGCCTGGGTGATGTTGATGCGTGCGGTTTTCAACTTGCCCTGGGAAAGATGGATCGATGCGACCACCGAGGCTCCGACGCCGAACATCAGCCCGATACCGGTCGAGAGCAGGAAGAACGGCGCCACGATATTGACCGCCGCCAGCGCGTCGCTGCCGATACCCCGGCCGACGAAAATGCCGTCGATGATGCACATCGTGGCCGACAGCACCATGCCCAGCAAGGTCGGGAAAAACATTTTCCGGAAGAGCAGGGAGATGTCCGTCGTCCCGAAATCGATACTGTCTCTCATTTTCTTGTGATTCATTCCGGCTGCAAAAGTAGGCGTTTGCTTTTCGAAAAGAATTACCATAAGGATAAAAAATGACCGGGGAACGGTTGAAATAACGATTTTTCTTCCCGGATGTCTGTGGGACCGGGTGAGGCCGCTTCGGGCGACCTCTTCCGCGCCTGCGGCAGCGAGTCTGCCGCGCGGGCGTGAGAGGACTTAACGGGATTTGACCCGGATGATGTCGTTCCAGTCGGTGGTATAGGCTTTCGACAGATGCCGGCGGTTCATCCGGATCGGGTCGAATCCCTGTGACGCTACGACCACCTTGTTGCGGCCGAACGTTTGGTTGGTTGCATCGACGACCGACATCAGCCGTGCGTGTTTTTCCCGGTTCACGGGATCGAACAGGTCTGCCTGGATGCCGGTTTTCGACGCGATTTCCGAAAGGATTACCCCCGCTTTCTTGTATCCGTAGCCCGGGCGGAAGATGCGTCGCAGGGCCTCGGTCGATTGCGGCACGAGTTCCAGCGTATCGTCCGTCGCGGTGCGCAGCCGCACGGTTTCGCTGTCGAAGTACTGCGGCAGGTCGTCGCGGTGGCGGTTTGTCAGGATGTAGACCGTCACTTCCCCGCAGACGCTTCCCTGCCGGCGCAGTTTTTCCGCGCACATCGAGGTGAAGGCGGTCACGGCCGTATGAAGCGATTCGAAGTCGGTCTGCTCGCGGGCAAAGGTGCGCGAGACGGTGATCTGCTGTTTGGCAGGCGGGGCCGATTCGAAGTCGATGCACGCCTCGCCGCGCAGTTCACTCCACATGCGCAGTCCGGTGACACCCATGCGTGCCCGTACCCATTCGGGAGTTCGCTGCGTGAAATCCCACGCGGTGGAGATACCCGCCGTGTGTAACATTTTGTCGTGTTTGCGTCCGACGCCCCAGACATCTTCGACGGGGAATTTGCGCAGCACCTTCTCGATGTCCTGCGGCCGGTGCAGGAGGCAGGCTCCGCCCAGCTTGGGGTATTGCTTGCACAGTTTGGTGGCGATCTTGGCCAGCGTCTTGGTCGGTGCGATGCCGATGCTGACGGGGATTCCCGTGTGCTGCCGGACGATGCGGCCGAGCCGGTGCCCCATCTCGTCCAACTGCTCCCGCCCGATCCCGTGCAGGTCGAGGAACGCTTCGTCGATCGAGTAAACCTCCACGGCCGGAGCCAGTTGCCGCAGGGTGTGGATCACGCGGCGCGACATGTCGCCGTAGAGCAGGAAATTACTGGAAAAAACGGCGACTTTTTCCCGCTTGACAAGCTCCTGTATCTGGAAGAAAGGGTGTCCCATCCGGATGCCGAGGGCTTTGGCTTCGTTCGAGCGTGCGATCACGCAGCCGTCGTTGTTCGAGAGCACGACGACCGGACGTCCGTTCAGCTCGGGACGGAATACCCGTTCGCAGGAGGCGAAGAAGTTGTTGCAGTCGCAAAGTCCGTACATGGGTTTTATTCGTAAATCATCTTTTTGGTCATGCCTCCGTCGATCACCAGGTTCTGCCCGTCGATGAAATCGTTGGCCGGATCGGCCAGGAACAGACAGGCCCGTGCAATGTCATCCGGCCTGCCGACGCGGCCCGACGGATGCTGGCGGTGGTCGCGTTCGGTGAGTGCGCCGAAATTGCCGTTGTCGATCCAGCCCGGGCTGATGCAGTTGACCGTAATGGCATACTCTGCCAGCGACAGGGCCAGAGCGTGTGTCAGCGAAACGATGCCCCCTTTCGATGCGGCATAGCCTTCGCTGCCCGTTTCGCTTTGCAGCCAGCGGGTCGAAGCGATGTTGATGATCCGCCCGTAGCGTTGGCGTCCTTCGGGGGTGTCGCGCCTGCGGGCCATTTCCCGGGCGGTGACGAATACCGGTATGAGATTTACCGAAAGAATGTGCTCGAACTGTTCGACCGAAGTTTGCGTGAGGGGTGAGAACTCGCTGATCCCGGCGTTGTTGACCAGAATCGAAATATCCCCGAACCGGGCATAAACCTCCTTCAGTACGTGCGACAGGGCCTGCGTATCCCCGATGTCCGCCCGGTAGAACAGGGTGTCCGTTTCGCTGGCGGTCGTTGCTCCCCGGGTGCCGTCGATGTCGCAGAAAGCGACCCGGGCACCTGCCTGCCGGAAGGCTTCGACGATGGCACGGCCGATGCCGCGTGCACCGCCCGTGACGAAAACGGTTTGCTGAGAGAAGTCGGTCATGGCTGTATCAGGTTTCTTCACCGGTATTACCGGCCGTGATGTTGCGTGTGGTCGCTGATCGAGTAACGGACGATACCCCAGATCGTGAAGTCTTGGCCTTCCCGTACCTCGAGGGGTTTATAACGTTTGTTGGCGGGCATGAGTGTAATCCGCCTGCCTTCGATCCGCAGCCGCTTGAGCGTGAATTCCCCGTCGAGAAAGCAGACGGCCACGCAGCCGTCGTAAGGCTCCTCCGACTTGTCTACCAGCAGCAGGTCGCCGTCGTTGATGCAGTCGTCCTTCATCGAATCTCCCTCGACACGGGCATAAAAAGTTGCCGCTGGGTTGCGGATCAGGTATTTGTTCAGATCCAGCGGCGGTTCGAGGTGATCGTCCGCCGGGGACGGAAACCCTGCCGACACGCCGCTCGAAGCCAACGGAAGTTCCATTTCGGCGGAGGTGTCGGGCATAATGAAAGTCAGCCGCGCGTCGTTCTCATCCATTTTCGCTCTTTTCCCCGACAAAGATGCAAAAAATATTCCGCCCCGGCCGGCCGGGTGGAAAATCTGTATCGGAAAGACCGTAAAAGTCGGCAAACCGGTGCGATTTGTTTTAGGACTCCCGCCGTAGCAAATATATCGAAAAAAATCGATTTGAAGCTTTTTCTGCCCGGCTTTCGTGAGTACTCACTATGCAACACAGGGTTGCCGGCAGCCGGCGGAATGCGCATGCCGAAATAAACGGGTTCCGGAATCCAATAAAAAAGTGGTTTATCCTGAATTTCACGAATGTTCGACCGGAATTTGCCGGAACTATACCCGGCGGGTGTTGCAATTTGTAAAAGAATTTCTATCTTTGTTCTGTCCCGTAAGGACTTACCTATTTGATGAAAGTGTTTCGCTTTTATCTTGCTTCGAAATCCGGAAGATTTCAAATGCACCGGATGGCAGTTATGCGCACGCTTGTACTTCGTATGCGTGTAACACTTCACCATACCGTACAGGTGTGGAGATATTGTCCATGCTTGGGAATTCCGGACGGCGAAGCGGACAAAACGAACGGCTCCACACTTTCTTTTGATAACCGCATCTTCGGAGCCGGGATGTGCGAAAGTTTATTCTATGAAGAAGCTATTTACAATGCTTACTGTCGTCTGCGCGCTCTTTACGGGTTGCTCTTCAGACGATGCGGGTGAATTTCCCCCCCCCAGCCGGAATTAAAGATTTCTTCCGAAAACGCCTCTGTCACCGTTGATGCGGATGGACTGGGCGCAGCCGTGGCAGCCGATGCGGAGGGGCTTTCCGTTACGCTCGGTATTGCGACGAATCTCGATGCATGGACGCTGTCCGAAGAAATCCCGTCCTGGATCGAAGTTACACGCACGGAAACAAGCCTGGCGCTGAGCGTCCGCAAGAACGAATCTCTTCAGGTACGAAACGCTTCTCTGACGGTTTCCGTCGCAAACAAATCGGGGAAACTCGAAGCCGATATCCGGATCGCCCAGTCGGGCGTGGCTCCGGCAACACTTGAACTTTCCGAGAAAAATCCGGTACTCCCTGCGGCCGGCGGATCCGTCGCAGTCACCGTCACCTCGAACCAGGCGGTGATCGACGTGCGGAAAACCGCCGAATGGCTCTCTTTCACACAGGGAGAAGGCCAGATCACCTTCACGGCCGACGCGAACGATACGGGTGCTCCCCTTCAGGCCGAAGTGACCGTGACGGCCGGTACGGGCGAGAATACGGTCTCCGAGAAGATCGTTGTCAGCCAGGGTGTCCATATCACCCTCGAACTTTCCGAGAAAAATGTGGCTATTCCCGCTGCGGGCGGTTCCGTGGCCGTCACCTATACCTCCAACCAATCGGCGGTCGAGGTGCGGAAAACCGACGAGTGGCTCTCTTTCACGAAGGATGAGGGTTCGATCACCTTTACCGCCGCCGCGAATACCACCGGTTCGGCCCTCTCCGCCGAAGTGAGCGTCACGGCCGGAACGGGCGAAAACGCCGTTACCGAAAAAGTGACCGTCACGCAGGCTCCGCTGCTCAAGACGCTGAGTTACGTGGTCAAGACGACCGCCGACGGGAAAGAGGTCGCTCTTCCGACGCTTACGACGGCAGACGAGACCATTCGTATCCGAGTCAGTTACGGCGACGATTCTGCGGACGAGGAGTTTTCCGCATCGCTCGCTGCATCTCAGAAACATACGTATGCGACCGCCGGTGAATACACGGTAACCGTCACCACCGACAACGTCATTTCCGCAATTTCCTTTGCGGGCAATACCTATCTCTATAAAATCGCCAACAACTCGCTCGACATGTCGGGTGTGACGACCCTTTCGCGTTGTTTCTACAACTGCACGGGCCTGAGCGAAATCGCGGTCAACACACTGACGCCCTGTGTCAATGCGACCAATGCCGATAATCTGTTCTACGGTTGTAAAGCCCTCACGGCTGTTCCTGCGGGAATTTTCACGGGGCTGACCAAAATCACCTCGTTCAATAACCTGTTCCAGAACTGCTCGTCGCTGACACAGGTTCCGGCGGGTTTGTTCGAAGGCAACACCAAAGTCAAAGCCTTCAACGGCATATTCAACAGCACGGGCATTGCCGAAATTCCGGCCAGATGCTTCGCCGGCTGTACGTCCGCCACCGAATTCCGGTATACGTTCAACGGTTGCAAGAATCTCAAAACCATTGCTCTCGATGCTTTCGAGGGCTGCAACGCCGTGTCGGAAATGTATGCGACGTTCACGAGTTGCACATCCCTGACGGAAATTCCCGCCGGACTGTTCGCCAAAATGACGGGTCTGAAATATCTGGAATACACTTTCCAGGGCTGCACGTCGCTGACGGCGCTCCCTGCATCGATTTTCGATAACTGCCGCAGCCTGCGGTCGATGGATTATTGTTTCCAGGGCTGCACCTCCCTGACCGGCGAGTCGCCCTATACGATGATCGGCGAAAACAAAGTGCATCTCTACGAGCGCGAGTATTATCCGGATTCATTCCTCGCTCCGTCGTCGTACGACGGGTGTTTCGCCGGCGATGAGGGACTGTCGGACTACACGATGCTGATGCAGAAAAACTGGGCTTACTAAATTCAAAAATCAACCATGAAAAATAGATTCTTTCAGGCCGTGTTCGCCACGGCAGTGGCAGCCGCAGTTGTCTTGTCGGCCTGCAGCGATGACAAGCAAAACACTCCCGCCCCCGATCCCGGTCCCGGTCCGAAACCGACGGATCAGGTCGTTTTCAATTCGATAAGCGAGGCGATTTACCGGGGCGATGTCAACTCAAACCGGCTCGGACTTTATACCCTGACCCTGGAAGCCGAAGGACAGCGGCTTTACCTTGAATTCACCTCTTCGCTGACCACAGCGGTCAAGCCCCTGCCGGAGGAACGTGCCTACGATTTTTCGGCCGACAATGCCGAGGGAACCTTCAACGGCGCAAGTTACTGGCTTGCGACCGTGAACGGAGCCGAAATCACACGCCGTCTCGCATCGGGATCGTTCTCCTTCGCTGCGACCGAAACCGGTTACAAGATTTCGGGCAAGGTTGCCGGTCAGGACGGGGTCGCACTGGATTTCGTCTATGAAGGCGCTTTGAGTTTCACCGATTTCAACGGCGATCCGGCCCCGGATGCGATCCAGTGTCTCAGTGCGCGGGGTACCTACTACGGTCTGTATTACATTCCCAATGCGTCGAACTATTACATTGTGCTCTTCGATACTGCCCATGTGAACGAGGGGGATTCGTACAGCTACCGGATTTGTCTCGATTTCACGAGCGTGCGTCCCTCGGGCGGCAAGATCATGCCGGCGCTGGGCACCTATCGCCCCGACACGGATGGAACTTTCGACGAGGGTACGTTCCTTCAGGGACTGATCAACGGGGCGAACGGAACACTCTGGCAGGTGCCGAGCAGCGGCGGAGGGGCTACGCGCTACATGGTTCAGGACGGTTTCTTCACGATCCGCACGGCTGAAAACAACAAATATCAGATTTTCGGTACGCTCAAAGACGCTTACGGGAAGGAGATTTCGTTCGATTACGTGGGAGCGCTTCCGTTCGAAAACGATGCGGTCGGCACGTTTACGTCCCTCACCGAAGATTTTGCGCTGGGCAAAGCGTTTTACGTCAATCAGAAGTGCTACGATACGACTTCCGATCCGGACTTCAATTACTGGAAGATTTATTTCTACGACGAACAGTCGTGGACGTCGAAGGGAAAGGAGGGCTTTTTCGTCGCCTTCGACATACCGCTCGACAAGCAGGCCAAGTCGATCCCGGCCGGTGAATACACCCCTGCGGAGCATGTGCTGAAACCACAGCAGGGCAACTATGTTCCGGGGTATATCTTCGCCTACGACACATCGCTCGCCACGGCATTCGGGGCCTGGCTGGCAAAGGGTAACGGCGAAAATTCGGTGGTCTGGGCGCCGATTCGCGGAGGCAGCCTGAAGTTGGTCGATAACGGGGACAAAACCTTCACGGCGACGTTCGACGTGACCGACGACGATTTTATTCCGAAGCACATAACGGGCAGTTATACGGGTGAGATTCCTGTTACCTCCGACTCGCAGGTGAAGGTGATGACCAGACCGGTCGCGCCGCGCCGCGCGAGATAGCAGAGGCGAATGGTAGAAAATCGAAGAAGTTCTAACAAGTCCCGAAATTAAAAATGACCCTGTGAGAAATCGTTCTGACGGGGAGCGTTAAAATCGGACTTGTTAGAGCCTCTTTGATTTCGCCCACCCCTATAAACATTCGGTTTGTTGTTGTTCGTGGGGTCGTCTTGTTTTCAGTACCTGTTCTTTTGCGCGGTCGTGTGTCTGCGCCGAATATAGAGACTGGCTAAAGTATATTTCTCAATTTTTTCTATTTTTGTAGGCGATAAATATAGGTATTCTAAAAAGTACTTCAAAAAATTTGTGAGAGATGTCCCGACAGAACTTTAATTCACTCATTTCTTTTCTGCAAGTGTTCGGTATATTGCTCGTTGTAATCGGGCATTCTTTTTACGGAGCTTCCAAAGATAACTTTATCACCGCCTGGATCTATTCTTTTCACATGCCCTTGTTCATGTTCATTTCCGGGTATTTGTTCGCATATACGATGAAGCTGAAAGGGAAATCCCTGTATACGATGTCCTGGGAGGAGTGCGGGAAATTTATCGTAAAGAAAATAAGACGTCTTATGATTCCTTATGTGGCTATAAGCAGTCTTGCATTTTTTCCAAAGGCATTGATGAGTACGTTTGCAAGCCGTCCGGTTGAGGTTTCATTTTCGGGTTATCTGGAAATGTTGGCATATCCGTGGGACAATGTCATTATCTTCTTTTGGTTTCTTCCGACCCTGTTCCTCATATTTTGCATTACCGTATTCGGAGCGTATTCTTTAAGGCGTTTGCGTTTGGGATTTCCCCCCCCCCTGGTTTGCATAACGTTGTTGATTCTATTACGGCTGTTTAATCCGTTCAGGGATATCTTGATTTTCAATATTGGCGGAGTGGCCGGCTTTATGATTTATTTTGTGGCCGGATACTATTTCAGTAAACTGGATATGGAGCAGAAGTTCCCGATAAAATCTGGTATAACAGCTTGTATTACATTTACCTTGTCGGTTATATTTATTTTTATTCCTTCTTTTTTCGGTAAAGATTTGCTGACGGCCTTCAATGGAATATTGATGAGTATTGCTTTCGGACAGCTCTATGTGAAGTACAAATGGGGTTTCTTTCACGCATTCTTCGGAGCTTCTTTTGCGATTTATCTTTTTTCCTGGTTCCCGCAGATATTGGCTCAACAGATCTTTTTGTCTTTAACTCATGCTCCCTGGCAATCGGCTACTTGTCTTGCGATTGCTTCGGGTTTTTATGTCCCTTTCTGGATTTACAAATGGATAATCGGAAATAAGAAAAAGAAATTTGGGAAACTTGTCGCAATATTAACGGGACAATAGTTTAAAACCGGTTCGGTAACATGCCAACCGGGACATGCTGAATCTTACGGAGAAGGAGAGGCGACTGCGTAACGACGAATGCTGCAAATGTGGTGCAATACCGTGAAAAGTAAAAGGTTAACAGCTTATAGTTTAGCTTGTTAACCTTTTCTTTTGTACCCCCTCAGGGGCTCGAACCCTGGACCCCAACATTAAGAGTGTCGTGCTCTACCAACTGAGCTAAAGAGGCATCAATCGTTATCCGATTGCGAGTGCAAAAGTAGAGATAATTTCGGAAAATCCAAAATTATTCTGAATTTTTTTCTGCTTTTAGGGCTGAAATGTCTCGGGAGGTGTGCCCGTCGTCAGCTTGTCGCTGTTCCATTCGCCACCGGCATCGGGATAGATCACCGGCCGCTCCTTTTCCAGCCGCTTCATATTCAGGTAGCTTTCGTAGAGGTTGATACCGTTTGAGGATTTTTCAGCGAGCGAAAAAGCGATGACCGACGGATGACGTTTGGCGGTGTGGTAACTGTCTTGTGTACGTTCCAGGTAGAATGGCAGCCACACGGGATCGTTGCTCGGATTGCCGCCTTTGCGTCGCGAGTCGCCGCTGTCGGCCGTATTGATGGGCGCTTGTGCGATGACATACACTCCCGTCGTGTCACACATCGTATAGAGGGACTCGGGAATTTGGCCGGCTTGGGACCATAGGGCGTTGTAACCTTGTTTTTTCAGAGTATCTATCTCCCTGGCGGTGAGCTGTCGTGTCACTTTCTTTATTTTCAACAATACCGGATTGCCGTTGACCGATAATTTGCCGTCTTTTGCCGTGAGTGTGCGAAATCCCAGTTTCAGGTCGATATACTCCATATAACGTCCTTCGTACTGTGTTTTCAGGCGCAATGTGTATTGTGAGGGCAGTTCCTCGCTCCAAAGCAGGTGTTTCGGGATCGTGGCGATAAAACGGAGCGTATCTTCGCGCCGCATGTCGAGCGTGATGTCTTCGTGCCCGACGGCCGCTACCTCATGCGACGGGTCGAGCAGTTCGTAATAGATCCGTGATGTCTTGGGGTTGAGTGCCCCGCTTTTCACAACGATTCCTATTTCGGCCTTCGCTTCATTACCGGCCTCCCAGGTGCGTGTGAAAACATCGCGGATACGCATTATCGGCTGGCTCATGACCCATACTTTACCCAAAGCCGGAGCCGGAATCTGCTTCCAACTTTCGAGCGGAATCACCGGGGAGGGGGCTGATAAAACGATTTCCAGTGTATTGAGACCTTCGCGGGCACTGCGTGTGAGATCGAATTCCGCAGGCAGGTTGCCATTGGCGTTGTAAGCTATGGTTTTCCCGTTGAGGCGTACTGTGTAGTCGGAAGAGGCTGAACCGATTCCCAGCAGGATCGAACGGTTGGCCCAAGCGAACGGTACCGAAAAAGTCGTCGTGAACGAATCGTTCTGCCGTTGCCATTCATTCAACGGTTTCAAATAGCGGGATTCCGTCAAGCCGGCTGCTGCTTCATCGGCGGAAGGATAGCTGATTATTTCGCTGCGCGGCAGTTCGCGTCCGTAGGAGGCAGTGCCCGGCTGTGCTGCGCCCGGGCAGAGCGAAAAAAGCGCTATGATCGAAAGAATATGCTTCATAAGTCTCTGTGTTTACACGTTCAGTTCATCTGCCGATGCGGTCGTTTCCCGCACCTGTCCCGCATACGCCGGAAGCGGCCGCAGTTCGATCGTTTTCCCCGACCGGCTGCAGACAGGACATCTATCCCCGGTACTCATATCGAAAACTTTCGTATATTTGTCCTCGTAAAGATACGTAATTTTTTCCGAACAAGATGCCTGCGCTTCCGAAACTCAATTTTCCTGCCATCACGCTCCGTGCCCGCAAAAACGGCGGACAGATCGAAGTGTGGGACGAATTGCGGGGCATCTATCTGGTGCTGACCCCCGAGGAGTGGGTGCGCCGTCATCTGATCGCATACCTCGTGTCGCATTGTTCGGCCCTGCCCAAACGGATCGTGCAGGAATATGCCGTGGCGCTGAACGGGCAGCCGCAGCGGGCCGATCTCGTGGTCGTGGACGGGAAGGCACAACCCCTGTTGCTCGCCGAATGCAAGGCTCCCGATGTACTGCTCGGCGAACATACGCTGGCGCAGGCCGTGCGGTACAATTCGGTGCTGGGAGCGCGCTATCTGATCCTCACCAACGGGAAGCGGCATTTTTGCTACGAATGCGTCGGGGGACGTTGCCTTCCTCTGGAAAACTTTCCCGACCTGAGTTTATAGGTTCTTGAAATTCAGGTCGATATAGCGCTGAAACACTTCCTTGTAATTTTCCCCGATCGGAACATACTCCGTGTCGCTGAGGAAGATGCGCCCTTTGACATAGCCTTTGATGTATTTCAGGTTGACGATATACGACCGGTGGACGCGCATGAAATTATCCGAGGGAAGCGTCGCTTCCATGTTTTTGAGCCGGAACAGGGTGGTGATGGTCGAATGGTCGGCCAGATGCATCCGCACGTATTCCCCTTCGCTTTCGAGGTAAACGATGTCGCTGATCTTCACCAGGGAAACCTTGTAGTCCGCCTTCACCGACAGATACTCTTTGTCCTGCGGTACCGCTTCCGTCTGCGAAGTTCCCGGGATACGCTGGTTCAGGCGCAGTTCGTGGAGCGAGTTGGCCTTAGCGACCGAGCGGCTGAATTCGGCGAAACCGAACGGTTTGAGCAGGTAGTCTACGGCGTCCAGTTTAAACCCCTCCAGTGCATATTCCGAGTAGGCGGTGGTAAAGATCACCATCGGCTTGTCGATCAGCGTGCGGACAAAATCCACGCCGCTCAGATCGGGCATGTTGATGTCCACGAAGATCAGATCCACGCTGTTCGAGGCCAGGAATGTCTGGGCTTCGAGCGCATTGTTGCATGAGGCAGCCAGTTCGAGGTAGGAAATCTTGGCGATATAACTTTTCAACTGACGCAGAGCCAGAGGCTCGTCGTCCACAGCGATACATTTAAGCATTGAGCGTAGGTATTGCGAGTTTCACTTGGTAAACCGTCGGTTCTTTGTCGTCGATCGTTAGGGCATAGCCTTTGGCTCCGTAGATCAGCGCGAGACGTTTGCGGACGTTTTCCAGCCCGATGCCTGTCGTGTGCGTGTCGTTTTTTTCGGGGTGACGGCTGTTGGCGATAACACTCGTTACCAGACCGTTGTCGTAAGCTATGTCGAGGTGGATGAATGACGGACGGGTATAGCTCACTCCGTGTTTGAAAGCGTTCTCCACAAAGACGATCAGCAGCAGAGGCGGGATTGATACGTTGTCGGGTAACGAATGCGGATAGGTCACGCGGATGTCGATGGCGTCGGTATAGCGGATGCGCATCAGCTCGATGTAATTCTCCAGAAATTGAATGTCCTGCCTGAGCGAGATCAGTTCGCGCCCCGAATCGTAAAGCACGTACCGCATCATCTTCGAAAGCTCGATCACGGCGTTTTTAGCCGACTCCGTATCGATGTCGATCAGCGCGTGGATGTTGTTGAGCGTGTTCATGAAGAAATGGGGGTTGATCTGATATTTGAGATAATCCATTTCGGCCTGCAGGTTCTGACGCTTGAGTTCCTCCATCTCCTGTTCGTCGCGGATCGACTGGTACATCAGTTTGATGGCCGCATTGGCGCCCGTCATGAAGAATCCCAGGATGACGTTCCAATAAATTTCCAGGTCGGTGAACGAGGCTTTATGCCGCTCGACAAGAGACTCTGCATCGACTTCGGCCACAATGTTCCGGGCAATGTGGCTTTCATAGAAATCGACCATGTAGAAGACGAGCGCGATTAACATCAGGTCGCAGGCCAGATACCGCCAATAACGGTGCCGCAGCAGCAGCTTGGGAGCGATGACGCTGTTATGGACGATGAAGATAATCAGGTAAGGGGCGATTTTACGCCATGCGATGAACACGTTTTCCAGGCTGACGTGCAGCTCGGAGAGCATCTGTGAGTTGAGTACGGGAACCAGGATAATGGCCGACCATACCATCACATAGAGGAGATTCTCGCCGATTGCTTGTTTTTTACTTAGCTCCATAGGGGCAAAGGTAATAAAAAACGGGAAAAATTATCCGTTTCCAGCGCGGGCTGGGTTGTTGCGGGCAGGAGTGTTCCCCGTCCGGATTTCCCCGGCCTCCGCTCCATCCGATGCGGAGATGTCCCAAAAAATAAAGACGAGCCGTTCCGGGATGAACGACTCGTGGTTAAAAAGCAGGTAACCGAACTATTAGTGACGCCTCATTGTAGAACTGGATTCAGTGACTATGAAGAATTGGGATAGAAGAATCCAACTGGTTACCTGCTCGTTTGTGCTTCTTTCAATTATTTATTCAGTAAGGAAGGGTTGTATAAATAGCGTTTGATGCTTCGTTTCGGGGTTTTCTCGAATTCGGTGGGGTAGATCGTGATTCCCGACACCTGCTCGTAGTTGGCCAGCAGGGAATTCAATTCCTTCAGGTTGTTTTCCATGATGGCCGGAAGGTCGTTCTTGTCCACACCTTCCTGCTCGGCCTGCTCGTAATCGGGAACGACCAGCGCCCTGAGTTTGCCGTCGTTTTCCAGAATCAGCGACTCCAGTACAAGATACATGTTGTTCAGCCGGTCTTCGATCTCCTCGGGATAAATGTTTTGGCCGCTGCCGCTGAGGATCATGGTCTTCGAGCGGCCCCGGATGTAAAGCGTGCCGTCGTCGTCCATCGTGGCCATATCGCCCGTGTGGAGCCAGCCGTCCGCATCGAGCACCTTTTCGGTATCCTTATCGTTCTTGTAATACCCCTTCATCACATGTTCGCCCCGCACGATGATCTCACCGGCCGTATGCTGCGGATCGGGCGAGTCGATTTTCACTTCGAGGAACCGTTTCAGGTAGCGGCCGCAGGAACCCGCCTTGAACTCGTTGTCGGGAGTAAAACTGATCAACGGGGCGCATTCGGTCATGCCGTAACCGATGGTGATCGGAAATTTGATCTTCATCAGGAACGATTCGGTCTCCTGATTCATCGGGGCGCCTCCCACGATGAAGATACCCACATTACCGCCGAAAGCGTCCATCAGTTTTTTGCGGATCACGGAGTAGATCGCCGTATTGAGCAGCGGAATCTTGACGGCGATCGACATGGGACCCTTTTCCAACAAGGGAAGTACCTGTTTGCGATAGACCTTTTCGAGAATCATCGGCACGCAGCAGATGATCGTCGGCTTTACCACCTGCATCGCTTCGATCAGAATCTTGGGCGACGGAATCTTTCCCAGCAGGGTGATGTGTCCGCCCACGGCCAGGGGAGCCAGGAAGTCGAAGGCACAGCCGTAGGCGTGAGCCAGGGGCAGGAACGACAGGGTGCGTCCGCCTTTCTGGAAATAAAGTGTGCCGGTCTGGGTGTTGAGTGCCGTCATGGCGAACAATACGTTGCCCGTGAGGTTGTTCACGGTGAGCATCACGCCTTTCGAATAACCGGTCGTCCCCGAGGTGTAGTTCAGCAGGATGACCCGGTCGTTGGGAATCTCCGGATATTTGATGTCGTTGATGCTGAAGCCGCGCGGATACTTCGAACGGTAATTTTTCAGAATGTCGCGCTGGAATTTGCTGAGCGATTTGCCGTCGCGCTCGTAGATGACGTGAAAGTCGGTGAGCGAGAAAACAGCCTCGATCTGCCGGATCTGATCCTCCTCGATCACATCCCAGTAGTTGTCGCCCAGGAAAAGCAGGCGGCTTTCCGAATGGTTGATGATGTGGATGATGTCGTTGGGATGGAAATCCTGCAGGATCGGAACGATGACGGCGCCGTAGGTTATAGTGCCGATATAGGTGATGCACCACCGGGGATTGTTGCGGCCGATGAGCGCGATTTTATCGCCCTGCCTTATACCCGCCTTCTTGTAGAGCAGGTGCAGCTTGGCGATCTCTTTGGCCATCTCATAGTACGAAAAAGTCTCGCCCTTGAAATAGTCGGTCAGTACCGGCATTTCGCGGTTTTCACGAAAACTTTTTTCGTATATTTTTATGAGGTTTTCCTCGAGCATATATCACTCTTTACTGGGTAGTATGCCACAAAGGTAGGTCAAAAAAACGATTTGACAACAACTTCGCGGCGATTTTTATTTCTTTGTGCCGACAAGACTTACTAAAACGAAGTTTTAGAACATTCACGGGCAAGGGGTTGCAGACCGGTTGACGGAACGGAGTTTCCTTCCTTTTTCCGGACTTTTCTTCGTCAGTGTTTCTCGTCCGGTGGCGTATTTCCGGGGCGCCGGGGTTTCCAGATGTATATTTTCGATTCGGTACCCGCTTTCAGCCGGTCAATATTCTTGCGGTGAGTGACCAGAAGCAGGATGGCGATCACGAACGAAAAGACCACGAACGGGATCGACTGGTTGACTTTCGGCGAAATGAGCGCGAACACGGGGAAACAGCACCCCGCCACCATCGAGGCCAGCGACACGTAGTGCGATACCATCAGGATGACGAACCACACGCCGAAGCAGAGCAGCGCTACGGGCGGATGGATTCCCGTTACGGCGCCCACCAGCGTGGCGACGCCCTTGCCGCCCCGGAATCCGGCGAAAATCGGGAAGATGTGGCCCGCAACGGCCGCGAACACCGCGATGATTTTGATGTTTATCAGCCACATGTCGTTGATGTTGCTGTCATACTTGAGCAGGTCGATGAGTGTCACGGCCACGAATCCTTTCAGGAAATCGAGTGCGAAAACCGGCAGCGCCGCCCGCTTGCCCAGCACGCGCAGCATGTTGGTCGTGCCGGCATTCTTCGAACCGTGTTCGCGGATGTCGATGCCGTAATATTTCTTGCCGATCCATACGGCGCTCGGAATCGAGCCCAGCAGATAGGCGATGATAATCATGGTGATAACGCAGTAATATGTCAGGATCATGGCTTCCGTTTTGAGGTTATGATATTGCAAATATAAAATAAAATTTCGAAAAACGGGTGATGAGACCGAAAAATCCACCGTTGTAAAGAGCTATTTCGGGAGAAAACAGTATCTTTGTCCAAGTTAAACTCCGGCTTGGAGTGACGGCAATGTCCGGATAAATTTGGCTTTGCTCTCACCTTATATTATCTTTGCCGTAGAATTCAAAAAATTACCCGATGAATCCAAGAGCTTTACTCGAGCCGATGGGATCCTGGGCGTGGTGGCGTTCCTGGATTCTTATTTTCGTCGGCTGCTCGATCATGGGCGCCGGTTTCGTACTCTTCGTCAATCCTTACAATTTCGTACCCGGAGGTGTGTACGGCATGGGTATCGTCATGCACAACATCTTCCCGTCGATACAGGTAGGTACGTTCGGGTATATGTTCGACATCCCGCTGATGATTACGGCCATGCTGGTCTTCGGCGGTCAGTTCGGCACCCGTACGGTGCTGGCGGCACTCTTTACGCCGGGATTTATGAACATCTTTACGCGGTTGGTCTATCCGACACCCGAGGCGGTCGAAAGCCTCGATCCGTCGCTGCTGCTTGGCGGGCGGCTCGACCTTTCTGGCGACCTGCTGCTGACGTGCGTAATCGGGGCCGTGGTGATCGGCATCGGTCAGGGCATCGTCGTGCGCCAGCAGGCTACGACGGGCGGTACGGACATCGTGGCCATGCTGTTGCAAAAATTCGCCGGTATCAAGTTTTCGACGGGTATTTTCCTGGCCGACGGCTTTGTGGTGCTGTCGGGACTGGTGGTCATCGGTTTCGGCGTGGGTACGGGCGAAGCGGCTGCGAACGGGTGGATGCTGACGCTCTATTCGCTGATTACGATTTATATCACTTCGCGGGTAATTGCCTACCTGCTCGACGGCGCCTCCTATGACAAACTTCTCTTTATCATCAGCGAGCATCATGCCGAACTCAAACAATTTATCGTCGGCGATCTCGATCGCAGTGCTACCTATATCAAGTCGAAAGGAATGTATACCGAGCAGGACAAGGATATGATTTTCCTGGTGGTGAGCCGCAAGGAGGTGCATCTGGTGCAGCACAAGATCCGCGAGATCGATCCCACGGCTTTCGTGGTGGTGACCGATGCTTACGATACCTACGGTGAGGGATTTAAACCTTTCCCGGACAAGGATGCCATTCAGGCGGAATAGCTTGAGCTATTCTGCAATTAAGAATTAAGAATTAAAAATTAAGAGTTGGATTTCAGTAACATCAATACATTGAGGCCGCTCGCGGGCAACGGGCGGAAACTTTTCATCGAGACCTACGGCTGTCAGATGAACGTCGGCGATACGGAGATCGTCGTGTCGATCATGCAGCGCGAAGGATATGTTTATACAGCAAATATTGATGAAGCGGACGTGATCCTCATCAACACCTGCTCGATCCGCGACAATGCCGAGCAGCGTATCTGGGGACGTCTGAACGATCTGAAACGTTACCGCCGTGCCAAATCCGGGCTTGTCGTCGGCATCATCGGCTGCATGGCCGAACGGCTGAAGGAAAAACTCGTCGAGGGGCCTGCCGCTGTCGATGTTGTCGCCGGGCCGGATTCCTACCGCGACCTGCCCAGGCTGGTGCGCGCCGCCGAGACGGGTGGCAAGGGAATCAACGTGCTGCTGTCGCAGGAGGAGACCTATGCCGAAATTGCTCCCGTGCGGCTCGACCGCAACGGCGTGAGTGCCTTCATCGCCATCATGCGGGGCTGCAACAACTACTGTTCCTACTGCGTGGTGCCCTACACGCGGGGCATCGAGCGCAGCCGCGATCCCGAGACGATCGTCGCCGAGGCCCGAAGCCTCTTTGCCAACGGGTACCGCGAGGTAACGCTGCTGGGGCAAAATGTCAATTCCTACAAGGCCGGCGAGGTCGATTTTCCCGAACTGATGCGTCGTGTGGCCGGGATTTCGCCGTTGCTGCGCGTGCGGTTCGCCACGTCTCACCCGAAGGATATGAGCGACCGCCTGCTGGAGGTAATGGCTTCGATGCCCAATATCTGCCGCTCGATTCACCTGCCCGCCCAGTCGGGCGCCACGTCGATGCTCGAGCGGATGAACCGCAAATATACCCGCGAATGGTATCTGGGGCGAATTGCCGCGATCCGCCGCCTGCTGCCCGACTGCGCCGTGACGACCGACCTGATCGCCGGATTTTCAGGCGAAACTCAGGAGGAGCATGAGGCGACGCTTTCGCTGATGCGCGAGGTGGGCTACGAATTCGCCTACATGTTCAAATATTCGGAGCGTCCGGGAACCTTCGCGCAGCGCCACCTGCCTGACGACGTGCCCGAGGAGGTGAAATCGGCGCGGCTGGCGGAGATCATCGCCCTGCAGAACGACCTTTCGCTGGCGAGCAACCGCCGCGACGTGGGCCGGGAGTTCGAGGTGCTGGTCGAGGGTGAATCGAAGCGCGACGCGAACCGTCTTTCGGGCCGAACATCGCAAAACAAGGTGGTGGTGTTCGACCGGGGGACACACCGTGTCGGGGATTACGTGCATGTGCGCGTGACGGGCTGTACATCGGCGACGCTTCTGGGCGAAGAAATTGACGGAATTAAAAATGAAAATTAAGAATTATAATCAGTTATGCGATTTGACGAATTAGAGCTGGAAGAGGAGATTCTCGACGGGCTTTACGATATGAATTTCCAGGAGATGACTCCCGTGCAGGAACATACGATTCCGGTTATTCTGGAGGGCCGCGACATCATCGGCTGCGCCCAGACCGGCACGGGAAAGACGGCCGCCTATACGCTGCCTCTGCTCAATCATCTGCTGGTCGACGGGAACGAGGACAATGTAATCAAGTCGGTCATCATCGTGCCCACGCGCGAGCTGGCACAGCAGATCGACCAGCAGTTTCAGGGTTTCTCCTACTACCTGCCCGTCTCGACCACGGTGGTCTACGGCGGCGGCGACGGCAAGGGCTGGGACGTGCAGAAGCGGGGGATGCTGATGGGGTCGGATGTGGTGATCGCCACGCCGGGCCGCATGATCTCGCATATCCAGAACAGCGGGATCGACCTGTCGGGTGTGAAATACCTGATTTTGGACGAAGCCGACCGGATGCTGGACATGGGCTTCAGCGAAGACATCATGAAGATCGTCTCCTACATGCCCAAAGAGCGTCAGACCATCATGTTCTCCGCGACGCTGCCCCCGAAAATCCGCGAAATGGCCAAAACCATCCTGCGGAATCCGGCGGAAGTGAATATCGCCATCTCGAAACCCAACGAGGCGATCGACCAGTCGGCCTACGTGTGCTACGAGAATCAGAAACTGGGGATCATCCGCGAGATGTTCGCCGAGCCGACCGATTCGAAAACGATTATCTTCTCGTCGTCGAAACTCAAAGTCAAGGAGCTGGCCCATACGCTCAAACGCATGAAATTAGACGTGGCGGCCATGCACTCCGACCTGGAGCAGGCGCAGCGGGAGGAGGTGATGCTCAATTTCAAGAACAACAAGGTCAAGATTCTCGTGGCTACCGACATCGTTGCCCGGGGAATCGACATCGAGGACATCGGTATGGTCATCAACTACGACGTGCCGCACGATCCCGAAGACTACATCCACCGCATCGGCCGCACGGCGCGAGCTGCGGCGACGGGCGCCGCCGTGACGTTCGTCAGCGAGGAGGAGCAGGGGAAATTCCACCAGATCGAGAAATTCATCGAACGCGAGATCCGCAAGGCCGAACTGCCTGCCGCAGTTGGAGAAGGCCCTAAATACGCTCCCGAGGAGAACCGGGGACGTTTCGGCCGGGGACGGGGCGGCAATAGTGGCGGTCGTGGACGCAGCGGATCGGGCGGCGGTCGCAGGGATGGCCGTAAGGATGGCGGCAGAGGCCGTGGCGGGGAGCGCCGCAACGGCCGGAACGAAGCCGTGCCGGTTGCAGGCGGGCAAACTCCGCAATCCGCAGCATCGGTCGTGGATAACGATCACGCTTCGGGTCGCGGCGAAGGCAATCGCGGTACGCGTGACCGCAGCCGCAACCGAAATCGCGGCCGCCGCCATGACGACAAATCCCAGCAGGGCGGCGGTCAGACCTCTCAATTATAAAGAACATTCGAAATGCACCTTCCCCCGAATCACTTCGGGGGATAATTTTTGCTCGATGCACCGAAAAAATCTGCTCATTCCCTTGACTCGTACCTTAGGTCAGAGGCTGTTTTTGTGTCGTCACCCCTTGAGCATCGATCATTCGGGTGCCTATGAGAAATTTCCCCGGCGCTTGGGGGCTGTATGCTTTTGCGGGGAAGAACGGATACGAGGCTGTCGGTTCCACCCGTTTCCGCTGCATCGGCGGAGTGTGGAACAAGGACTCCGAGCAGGAACGACTGATGCAGATCCGGCTTACCGCGTGTAAGCTGTATATCCGAGCCTGCGTGAGACAACAGAATCCCCGGAATTATAAAATAATCCGGGGATTTATCGCTTTTCGAAGCAACTTCAACGCTTGTCCCAGCAGGGATGTGCCGGGTCTTCTGCCCGCAGCGCCTCTTCATAGCTGATGCCAAGCGCATCCGCCACTCCCCTGCCGTAGGCGGGGTCGGCGTTCGAGCAGTTGCGTACGTGGCGCTGCATGACGAAGAGTTCGCAGCCCTGCATGTTCCGCGCCGTGTTTTCGAACAACAGGCGCTGTTCGTCGGGCTTCATCAGCCGGAACAGTTTGCCGGGCTGGGTGTAGTAATCGTCGTCCAGCTCCCGTTCGTCGTAGTTGTATACAGGACCGTCCGTTTCCAGGGGCGGTTCCTTGAGAGCGGGGCTGTCCTGCCATTCGCCGTAACTGTTCGGTTCGTAAGGCGTGGCTCCTCCGTAGTTGTCGTCGGTGCGCATCTGCCCGTCGCGGTGGTAGGCGTGGAAGGGACAGCGGGGCTTGTTGACCGGAATCAGGTTGTGGTTCACGCCCAGACGGTAACGCTGTGCGTCGCCGTAGGAGAACAACCGTCCCTGGAGCATCTTGTCGGGCGAGAATCCGATGCCTTCGACAATATTCATGGGGTTGAACGCCGCCTGCTCCACCTCGGCGTAGAAGTTCTCCGGATTGCGGTTCAGCTCGAGAATGCCCACGTCGTGCAAGGGGAAATCACCGTGATACCACACTTTCGTCAGATCGAAAGGATTGATGTGATAGGTTCTGGCCTGTTCCTCGGTCATCAGCTGTACCTGCATCAGCCAGCGCGGATAGTCGCCCCGTTCGATGGCTTCGTAGAGGTCGCGCTGGTGGGATTCGCGGTCGCAGGCGATGACCTCGGCTGCTTCCTGATCGGTCAGGTTCTTGATTCCCTGGAGTGTGCGGAGATGGAATTTGACCCACGTGCGGCGGTTGTCCTTGTCGTAGAAGCTGTACGTGTGGCTGCCGAAGCCGTGCATGTTGCGCCACGAGGCCGGTATGCCGCGTGTGCTCATGGTGATGGTCACCTGATGCAGCGCTTCGGGCAGCAGCGTCCAGAAATCCCAGTTGCTGTTAGGGCTGCGCATACCGGTGCGGGGATCGCGCTTGATGGCGTGGTTCAGGTCGGGAAACTTCAGCGGGTCGCGCAGGAAGAAGACCGGTGTGTTGTTACCCACCAGGTCCCAGTTGCCCGCGTCGGTGTAGAATTTCATAGCGAAACCACGGATGTCGCGTTCGGCGTCTGCCGCACCCCGCTCGCCGGCTACGGTTGAAAAGCGAACGAAGCACTCGGTTTTCTTGCCTTTTTCGGCGAAGATCGAGGCCCGTGTGTAGGCCGTTATATCGTGTGTCACGGTGAAGGTGCCGTAAGCGCCTGCGCCTTTGGCGTGCATACGCCGTTCCGGGATGACTTCGCGGTCGAAGTGGGCGAGTTTCTCGAGGAACCAGGGATCCTGCATCGTTACGGGACCGCGTTTACCTGCGGTCTGGATGTTCTCGTTGTCGGCAACAGGCCGTCCGTTCTCGGCTGTCAATCGTTTCTTGTCCATACTGTTTTTCTGTTTTGCGGGCGCAGGCAAATGCGCCTTTGTGTTTGAGCAAATGTATTTTGAATAATCGATTAAAACAAATTGATGATTTTTATACGGGAATAGGAATTACTTATATGAAGGCAAAAACCGGGCCTTGCAGTCGATTTTCCGGACAGAGCGCCCGATTTTGAAAAATTCATCGTTATCTTTGAAAGTCCGTTTTCGTTCCGATCACCGGACGGTGCAATTTTAACAACGAATCGTATGGAACTATCGTTCAGTACCCCCTTGAAGGGCAACCTGATCCTTTGCGAACTCCGGGAAGGTGTGGCGGATTTGCCGAAAAAACAACTCTACACCTTTCTTTGGGTGCGCAATGGCGAGTTTTCGCTCGAGGTTGACCATGTCCCGGTGCGGCTCGGCGCAAGCGACTTGGTGCCGCTGACGCCGCTTCATCATGTCGAAAACCTGCGGGGCGAGGGCGAGGCGCTGGCCCTGATGTTCGACAGCAACTTCTACTGCATTTTCGGCCATGACAGGGAGGTTTCCTGCAACGGATTTTTATTCAACGGGACTACGGACTTCATGCAGTTGCATCTCTCTGCGGAGGAGGCCGCCGCTCTCGAACGGGTGATCGGCGAGTTCCGCGCCGAATACGACGTGCCCGATATTTTCCGCGAGGAGATGCTGCGGATGCAACTCAAACGCTTTATCATTTTGTGTACACGCATGGCGCGCGAGCGTTTTGCGGGCGAGGCCGTCGCGGATCACGATTTCGACATCATCCGGCAGTTCTATGTGTTGCTCGACGCCCATTTTCGTGAAAAGAAGCGGGTACAGGACTATGCCGACATGTTGCACCGCTCGCCCAAAACCCTGTCCAACCTCTTCGCCGCCTGCGGCCGGCCGTCGCCGCTGCGTATCATCCACGAACGGGTCAACGCCGAAGCGCGGCGTTTGGCTCTTTATAGTCCCAAAAGTGCGAAGGAGATCGCTTACCTGCTGGGCTTCGACGATGCGGCGGCTTTCAGCCGGTTCTTCTCGAAGATGAACGACGAGAGCATCACGGAGTTCCGCGCCCGGGAAAAACGGGAATAATCACCAACATCTCCGGCATTCCTGCCATCGTGCGGCATTCCGGAAACGCTGACCTTTGCATCATCGGACAAACACTAAACTTTTAATACGATGATGCAAAAAATCTCAGACCTCTTTTACGGTTTTCTGAAAATCGCTGCCGGCGTACAACGTTTCGGATTCGGCATGATCCGGGTTTCCATCCTGATTATTTTCGTCTGGATCGGCGGACTCAAATTTTTCAATTACGAAGCCGAAGGCATCGTGCCGTTCGTGGCGAACAGCCCCTTCATGAGTTTTTTCTACAACGAAAAGGCTCCCGAATACAAGCAGTTCAAGCTCCGGGAGGGCGAATTCGATGCGGAAAAACATGCGTGGCATCGGAAGAACAATACCTACGGTTTTTCGCACGGACTCGGTGTGCTGATCGTGAGCATCGGCATCCTGACCTTTCTGGGGTTCTTCTCGACCCGCGTGGGAATGCTGGGGGAACTGCTGGTGATCGTGATGACGGTCGGAACCCTCTCGTTCCTGGTGACTACCCCGGAGGTTTGGGTGCCCGACCTGGGGAGCGGCGAGTCGGGATTCCCGCTGTTGTCGGGAGCCGGGCGGCTGGTGATCAAGGATACGGCGATCATCGCCGGTGCCGTGGTGCTGCTCTCCGATTCGGCCCGGAAACTGCTGACCCGGAGTAAGGCAAAATAAGATTCTGCCGGGAATGACAAGCGGG